>DHWR01000201.1:18805-19091 GCA_002413265.1 Chloroflexi bacterium UBA5177 | reverse complement strand
TTGAAGTAGAACTTGAGGGCGGGATGCAGGCGGATGCGAGCCAGGTTGTCCTCCGGTCGGTCGCTGAGCGCCGCATACCAGCTCGCATGGTTGCCGCTGTTCACGAAGTCCCACAGATCCAGCTCGGGATGGTACAGGCGCACGTCCATGAAGAGGACGGGAAGGCCGCCGGAGATGTACTTCAGTATCTGCATGGACACACCCGCATAGGCGTCGGCCTCGGTAGCGCACACCACCGGGAGCTTCGGCCCGTTCCAGTCATACGGGTCGTTCATAAGCATTTCGG
>DHWR01000201.1:18333-18608 GCA_002413265.1 Chloroflexi bacterium UBA5177 | reverse complement strand
GATGTCACCCAGCGTCACGTGTTCGGTGAGCTCACGCTGCCCTTTGAGCCCGCAGAAGTCGAAGCCGTTTTCCTCGTTCAGCTCACGCATGGCCAAATAGAGCCGGATCTGGGTCTTCAGGGTGTCCGGCGTGAGCATGTCGCCGTCGAAAAGGATACGATCGCCGATGAGATCCTGAAACCAGCCAAAGCCCCGCTCGACCTCAGCTTCATCGACGGTTTCCATGGTCTTGACCAGCAGAAACTGATCGACGTGATAAGTGGTGGTGCCGAGCG
>DHWR01000201.1:17489-18142 GCA_002413265.1 Chloroflexi bacterium UBA5177 | reverse complement strand
TCGGATAGTCGGAACGAGATGGAACCACCCGGTCTCCATCCCCATCGAATGGCCACCGTACAGGCCATAGACCTCGTTCTTCATGGTGGTGATTGCTTGCGACGCGCGTATCCAGCTCGCTAGCCTGCGCCGAACCCGCGCGTCACCCATCTCGCCGACGATACGGTGAGTTCGGAAACCCGCCTGACGAAGCGCGCCGTCGGTAGCGAGGAGGCCGACGTTTCCCGGATACTCGCCGTTGTTGTTGGAGAGACTGAGGACTGGAAGGTCACGCCCAAGCGAGTTGAAGAACGGCCACACAAGGTAAGGAAAATCCCAGACGTTGTAGGCCATGACGATCTGACGGCAGCCGGCCCGCCGCAATTCTTCGCCCACGCGCTGGCCAACGCGAACGCTCTTGATCGTCTCGGATCCCACCACGACGTCGGGTGCGGTTCCATCCACATTTCGAGCGTCTTCGCGGATGATCGCCGCCCACTGTCGGGCCACTTCCAAGTTGTCATCTTCGTTCTGCTCAATAACATGCTGCCGGCCGTCGTTGATCACGACAAGCCCGATAGGCGTGCTTCGCACTCCTCATCTCCTTCCAACCGTCCTGATTACGCGCGTGTTTTGCACCAGAATCCCAGGAACCTACCGTTCCTCTGTGGCTG
>DHWR01000201.1:5854-17316 GCA_002413265.1 Chloroflexi bacterium UBA5177 | reverse complement strand
ACCTACCGTTCCTCTGTGGCTGCGAGGCGATCGAAGACAGAGCCACGGTCCAATATGTCGTAAAGATCGTTGAAAATCCCGTAGAGCTCCGTGTAGAGCTCGTGTCGCTTGGGGTCAGGTCGAGACTCGCTCTCGACGTGGACCATCTCGTCCACCTGGGAGAAGTCCTTCCAGATGCCCACGGCGACCCCGCCGGCCACGGCGGCGCCCATCGACGTTGCCTCTTCGAGCAGGGCCAGCCGTAACACCGGCACCCCGAAGATGTCTGCCATGATGCCGTTCCACTCGGCGCTGCGAGCGCCACCGCCGATAACCCGTAGCGCTTCGACCCGAGCACCCTGCCGGCTGAAGGCTTCGAGAATGACACGCAAATTGAAGGTAATTCCTTCAAGAACTGCGCGCAGCAAGTCTGCGGTACGATGCCGGATGGTCAACCCGACAAAGGCACCCCGGGCGGTTGGGTTCCAGCGAGGACTCCGCTCTCCCAGCAGGTATGGGAGGAAGAGCAGGCCTCGGGCCCCGGGAGGTGACTGCAGGACCTCCTGATTCATGAGCTCGTAGGCGGACATTCCGAGGCGTTCCGCGACTATGTTCTCTGTCGCGGCGAGCCCGTCGCGCGCCCACTGGTATGAACTGCCCGCGGCCTGCATCGTGCCTGTTGGCGTAAAGAGACCCGGCACAAGGTGAGCCCACGTGAATGTCCGCATCTCGGGGTCGAGAATCGGCCTTTGCGTCGCCACGCCGATCCAGGACGACGATCCGATGTAGTTGTACGCAAGACCATCGCGTATCACGCCAGCACCGGTGGCGGCACACGAACCATCCCCTCCGCCCATGACGACCGGCGTACCGGCAGCGAGCCCGGTCTCCTCGGCAACCATCAGTCGGACGTCTCCCACCACGTCCGTTGACAGTCGAATGTCCGGCAACTTGTCTCGCGAGATCTCGAACGCCTCGAGTAGCTCATCGGACCAGGCTCCTGCCTCGAGATCGAAGAGATTGGTTCCGGAGGCGTCCGATGGGTCCGTGGCAAAGACACCGGTCAATCGTGCAACGAGAAAATCCTTGGCGTGAACGAACTTGCATGTCCGATCGTATGCATCACGCTCATGGTCCTTGAGCCAGAGGATCTTCCCGGCCGAGTACGAGGCGCTCAGCCGATGGCCCGTGAGAGCGTAGACACGACGTGGGTCGATGCGCTCGGCGACACGGTCAATTTGGGAAACCGAGCGCTGGTCCGCCCAGATGAGCGCGTCACGTGTGGCCTGTCCTTGCGCGTCGATCGGCACTGCTCCCATCATCTGGCCGCTGAAGACAATGCAGGCCACATCTCGATTGGAGACACGGGACTGCCGGAGCAGCTGTTGGGTGGAGGAGCACAGGGCACCCCACCAATCTCGCGGATCCTGCTCTGCCCACGCTGGATGTCGGTACGCGGTGGGATACGGTGCGAAGGCACTCTGGACCAGAGTTCCCTCCTCGTCGTAGAGGGACGCCTTATTGCCGGTGGTGCCGACGTCGTGAGCAAGGATGTATTGCGTTACGGATACTCCCTCATCCCTCTCGTGGGCGATGCAGGACGAGCAAACACCGCCTCGTTTTCCAGGATGCTTAGCTCATTCTCCGTGATGGGACGCTGGAAGACTTCCTCGATCACTGTCGCCCATCCATGAATAAAGTATTTCCACCCATCCTGCACCCTCAGGCTGCGCGTGCCTTCCTGCTTTCGTGCTTGCTGGAGGAACCGGAGCTCTCCCCGGTAGTTCAGATCCCAGGCAATGCCGTTCAGCGGGAACTGCCCGTCATCGCTCACCGGCGATCCAGGCCGATCCTTTCCCAGGCCAGTTGCATTGATGATAAGCGACGAGGGAGGAAGCTCAGACATGAGCCGGCTCACCTCAACCGGGTCGCCGGTGTGGAAGTACTCCACAGTGACATTTCGAGGGCATTCCGCGTGTAGCGCTTCTAGCCGATGGAGGCGGCTGGAGTCCGGATCAGTTAAGACGATGCGTCCCGGGCGGTCGTCCGCATTGGACGCGTGCAGCAAGTGCAGCGCGATAGCGTTTCCGGCGCCGCCAGCGCCCAGGCAGAGAACTTCTGCACCTGTTCGCCCAAAGTACCCCGGGTGAAGAATCTCTCTCAACGCTCGGCCAGCCGATATCGGGTCTTTTGCCCAGCCGAGGAGTCGTCCATCGCGCTGGGCGATGCAAGACACTTCAGTCAGGAGACGGCCATACGAATCGATCTCGTCGAACAGATCGTGCGCCGCGTGAAACAGGTCGATCTTGTGCGTGGTGACGAGCGCGCCGAGATTGTCCGGATCATCCTTGAGCCAGGCCACGGTTTCTCGGTACTGCTCTACCGGGGCATGGATGGGTAGGTCCCTGCCGACAATCTCGGCCCGTGGATCGAGACCTAATGCATTGCGCCAGCGGGGAAAGATCGGCATGATCGAGGACTCACCGGTCGTCACGCCGACAAACAGAAAGCGACGAGGCATGTATTACGCTCTTGACGGTTCGAGTTTGGTGCGCGCTGCCCGCAGCTCGTCGACGAATCGCTCGGCACGCCTCGACACCTCATCCCACCGCCCGGTTTGCACGGCCGCCCGCGGAACGAGCTCGCTCCCGGCGCCCACCGCCAGGGCTCCTGCCGCAAACCAGGGATGTATGTCGGGGAGATCGATGCCACCCGTCGGAACGACCTGGAGGCCCGGGAACGGCCCGCGAAGAGCGCGCAGATGGCCAGGGCCGGCCGTGGATGCCGGGAAGAGCTTGACCGCCCGGGCCCCCGCATCGAGCGCCTGACCCACCTCGGAGGGGGTAAAGACTCCCGGCATGACGGGCAAACCCGTCGACAGCATCGCGTCGAGCACATCAGCGCGAAAATGCGAGGTAACCATAAAGTCCACGCCCGCGTGCAAGGCTGCCTCAACCTGCGCAATCTCCCGAATTGTTCCGGCGCCAAGGAGCACCTCCCCTCCATATACCTGCCGCACTTGGGCCAGAGCCTCCGCTGCACCCGGTGTCGTGAACGTGAGCTCGACGGCTTGAACGCCGCCGGCGAGAAGGGCACCGACGACCCGGACTGCATCCTCACGCCGATCGGCGCGAACAACCGCAATGAGCCCGGCCACCCGCAGACGCTCGAATCCGTCACCCGTCGTCATGGTCGACCTACTTGCGGTACGGGCACAGCGAAACGTGCCGGCCGGTCCGACAGCACCGCGAGCAGCTCGCTCACGGCAGTGCGTCCCATTACTGCAGCCGCCTCAGTCGTGTGCGCACCGAGGTGGGGCGTCACAATGACGTCATCGCGCTCGAGCAGAGAACTGTCCCGCGCCGGAGGCTCGTTCTGCAGAGTGTCGAGCGCAGCACCGCGGAGCTGCCCCGACTCGAGCGCCCACAGCAGATCCTCCTCCACGATCAGCTCGCCGCGCGCAGTGTTCACGAGATACGCTCCTCTTCGCATGCGCTTCAACAGCTCGCGATTGACGATGCCGAATGACTCGGGCGTAGCCGTCAGATGGAGTGTCAAGAAATCGGCGGAAGCCACCACCTCTTCCTTAGATGTCAGTCGCACGTTTAGGGGTGCAGCGGCACTCACATCGACGTACGGATCGTGTGCCATGACGTCGCAGCCTAACGCTGCCGCACGCTGAGCGACGGCACAGCCGATTTTCCCGAGGCCCAAAATGCCAACTGTTCTGCCATGCAGCTCGACACCGCGCATTGACGGCCAATCACCCGCGCGTGTGGCCCGGGCGGCCTGAACGATGGAGCGGGCGAGCGCAAGCATCAAGCCAATCGTCAACTCCGCCACGGCTTCAGCGTTAGCGCCAGGAGTGTTAGTGACGACGACGCCGTGCTCAGCCGCAGCATGGAGGTCGATATTGCTCGTTCCAACGCCATAACGAGCGATGACACGGAGACTTGGGGCAGCCGCGAAGACCGTTTCGTCGATCTCGTCGAGGCCCGCAATCAGCCCATCGATATCGCCAACTTCCCCGCTCAGTTCCTCTGCCCGCAGTGGACGGCCGTACCGGCTGTACCGAACCTCACCGACAGCAGCCTCAAGCTCGCGCCGTATCTCGGGATCGTCGACGCCAAAGGAACGAGGCGTCACAAGCACCGTCGCCTCTGCACGGGGTTTCATGCAGGTCTCTCCAGGGAGATAAGTGTGCCTCGAGATTGCGAGCACATTCCCACTTAACACCTCTTCGTGTCTTGGCGTCAACATCATGGGAGAGATAGCCGGCGTTATCCGAGGGATCTATGACCCCACCCGCTTCAGGGCCAGGCATGCGGCATGGTTGCCGGGTAGCGTTCCGCTGTCGGCTCGCCGTTTGGCAGCTCCTTTCAACGCCGCTAGCGGGTTCAAACCGTAGGTTGACATTCACGCTCTCTTGCCTCTGTCGGACCATGGTCCTACAGTCTGTAGTGGGACGAGAGATCTGTCCCGCATTCTGGAAGGGGGCGACGATGAAGCACGGGCGCATCCTCAATGCGGAGCTGAGCAAGGCAATTGCGCTTATGGGCCATGGCGATCTCTTCATGGTGTGTGACGCGGGTTTTCCCATTCCGCTCGATCGCTGGCGCATCGACCTGGCGTTGACGCACGACATGCCGGACCTGTATACCGTGCTGGATCTTGTCCTCGAAGAGCTCACGGTTGAGAAGGCGCTGTACGCGAATCTGATTCACGAGCATAACCGACCATTGCTCGAACGGCTACAGACGACTTTCGACGGCACCGGGGCGGAGCTTGAGGCCGTATCGAACGACCGGGTGCTCGGCGAGCTCGCACACAGCGCCAAGGTCATCGTCCGAACCGGTGCTTTCAATCCCTGGGGCAATATTGGCCTCATCTGCGGCACGATACCAGACGAATGGTTCGCCATACCGGGCACGGTTATGCCGGAGTCGTACCAGCAGAGGCGCGCTCGGATGAGGCATCGATCGTGAAGAATCAGCCTCGCATCTTTGTCATCGGCAGCTACATGCACGCATTTGTCATCCACGCTCCGCGCCTTCCCCGCGAGGGTGAGACCGTATTTGGCACCGATTCAGAGATCGGGCCGGGAGGCAAGGGGTCGAATCAGGCTGTGGCGGCGGCGCGATTGGGCGCCAAGGTTGAGATTCTTGCGTGCGTCGGCCACGACCCACTAGGAGACGAAGCCCGGTCCCTCTGGAGTGAGGAGCGCTTGGAGGATCGCTGGGTCTTCCGGGACGAACAGGACCGTCCAACCGGCATGGCGTTCATCATGGTCGACGAAAGGGGTCAGAACCGCATCATCGTGACGCCGGGAGCGAACGACGCCCTTACCGCTCGCTCGGCAGATGAGGCAGAAGAGGCGATCGCAAACGCGGATGTGCTCGTCGCTCAATTCGAGTCACCGGTCGCCGTCGTGGAGCGAGCGCTAGAGCTGGCGCGCAAGCACGGGGTTCGGACCATTCTCAACCCCGCGCCCGCCCGCGAGATACCAGATTCGCTGCTTGCTCTTGTAGATATCATCACGCCGAACGAGGCGGAGGTGCAGAGCCTCACAGGGCGCCCAAGCGAAGACGACCCGGAGACCTTGGCACGGGCGCTGCGGCTGCGCGGACCGAAAACCGTCGTCATCACGATGGGTGAGGCGGGCGCCTACGTGCTCGACGATGTCTGTGGGCGGATCGTTCCCGGGGTGCAGGTGAGCGTCCACGATACCACCGGAGCCGGCGATGCCTTCACCGGCGCTCTTGCCGTTGCACTGGGGCGCGGCCTCGACATAGACCATGCTGTCCGCTTCGCCAATCTCGGCGGCGCCTTCTGCGTCACTCGTCACGGCGTGGTTCCGGGCCTTGGACGCGAGGAGGAGCTTCTCGCTCTACGCGACCGTACAGAAAGCACCGAGTAGACGCTTAGGAAGGCAACTCATGCAACTGGGTATTCACGCGATGGCATGGACGCCACACTGGAGCAATGATTCTCTCCCGCTCATCGATCGCGTCGCCTCGCTCGGGTTGGATTTCATCGAGATTCCGTTGATGGGCATCGATGATGTCGATCCGCGTGCAATTCGCACGCGTCTGGCTGGTGCCGGTATCGGGGTCGTCACAAGCACTGTCCTCAGCGACGCCACCGATATCACCTCACCCGATCAAGACGTGCAACAGGAAGGAGTGGCGTACCTGCAGCGATGCATCGACGTGACTGCAGACATGGGCGCACCACAGTTTTCCGGCGTCATCTACTGCAGCCACGGAAAGCGACCTCCCGAACGGCCAGGCCGCGAGGACTGGGAGCGCTCCGCCACCTGTCTAGCTCAGGTCGCCAAGCATGCTCAGAGCGCAGGCATCATCGTGGGGCTCGAGCCTGTCAATCGTTATGAGAGTCCGCTGATCAATACGTGCGCGCAGGCGATGGAGCTTGCGAATATGGTAGGAGCGCCGAATCTCAAGGTGCACCTGGACACCTATCACATGAACATCGAGGAAAAGGACTGGCAGGACCCAATCCTCGCTGCCGGCGATCGGCTCTGTCATCTCCATCTCTGTGAGAACGATCGAGGCATTCCGGGGACCGGCCTCGTCGACTGGGAGGCTCTGTTTAGGGGCCTGCACCAGATCCAGTACGGAGGATACGCCGGGCTCGAAAGCTTCGTCGACGTTTCAGGTGATATGGTCGCCGGCACTGCTGTGTGGCGGGATCTCGCGCCAAGCGGCGACGTGCTCGTCCGTGATGGGATGAACTTTTTGCGCGACCTGATGCGACGGCACTCCTTGTAGGAGCGGATAAGGGCAGCACAGCGTCCAGTGCTTCGCCGGCGCCCAGTCTTGCTACGACGAGAGGAGCGGAGTCGAAAGGGTGTCGTCTACCGCCAGAATCTCAATTTCGATCTTGCTGCGGTCACTGCGATGCCAGGCTTCGTATTACTCGACCGGCCTACCATCATCCAGATAGCCAACGCTTTCGATCTTCAATAGAGGTTCTCCCTTGCCCACGCCAAGCAAAGTCGTCATGGGTGACCGCGCCGCAACCGCCTCCACTGTGCGAGTGGCAGTGTTCACTCCTAGTCCGCACTGTTCCTGGAGGGCCACATACAGGGACCCGCCGGCCAGGTCGGCTTGGGCGAGGGTTGGACAGAGATACTCGGGGATGTACGTCTGAACGAACAGCAACACTGCGCCATCAACGGAACGCAGACGATCGATCTTGATCGTGTGCTGATGCTCGTCAAGCTGGAGAGCCTGGCGGACGTACGGTGACGGCAGAACTACAGTTTGCTCGAGCACGCGCGAGCTGACAGTATAGCCCTGGCTGGTCATGTCCTGATGAAAGCCGTGGGTCCGTTGAATGAAATGCTCTTCGATCTTACGAGGCACGACGAACGTCCCTTTTCCCTTGACGCGGTACAGCAGGCCATGTGCGACCAACTCGCCCAGGGCCTGGCGCACGACCGTGCGGCTCACTCCGTACATCGCACACAGCTCGTGCTCGGATGGCAACGGCACATTGGGCGCCCAGGTCCCTGCCCCAATGGCTTCTTGCAGAACTTGAATGAGCTGGTCATAGTATGGAATAGGGACGTCACGCCGAATCCGCGGCTGCGTTGTCATGTGCGTGTATCGTCTCCTGTTATTACAAGCAGACATATGAGTCGTCCGGCATACGATACAACGAGAGTTAGCCCCCTGGTCAAGGTCGATCGATGGGCTAAGCCAACGCGTTGACACCGCGGAAAGTCCGCTGCTATATTGGCATCACTCGAATTGGCCTGTAGGCTTGTAATTACAGGCAGGTCGGCTGTGTCGTGTGGCTGTGGCCGGTCAGGGCACGACACTCCCGAGCGGCGCGGAGCAGCCTACAGAATGAGGGACAGTGAGTGAAGGAGGCACGCACAGCGGCAGAGCATACGCGAACCGAATTGATTCGTTGAGAGGAGAATCAGCGCCATGATGAAGCGACGTGAATTCCTTGAGCGCATGGCTGCAATGGGTGTTGGAGCCATGGCCGCAGGGTCCGGGTTAACGCTTCTCGACCCAGAAAACATCGCGTTTGCCTCCAAAGAGCATGCCGGAGAAACGCTAACGGTCATCACCCAGAGCGGGCCGCCGATCGCAAGTGCCGTGCAGGCTTCCGCCGCGCCCTTCAAGCGGCTGACGGGCGCTAGTGTCAAGCTGATCACGGCCCCGTTCGGCGAACTCTACACTAAGACTATTGCGAACTTTGTGACCGGAGGCAGCGCCTACGATGTCGTTCTCGGCGCCTCGACCTGGCTTGGTGACTACAATCCCTACGTCGTCGATCTCACCTCGAGGATTCACAAGGATCCGTCGATCCACTGGAACGATGTCATCTATCAGCGGAACGGTCAGTGGGCCGGCAGGCAGATCGCCATGCCCGTCGATGGCGATAACCAGCTGATGTACTATCGCCGGGACATCATGAACAACAAGAGCCTGGGCAAGGATTTCCAGAAGAAGATGGGTCACCCTCTGCGGCCTCCGCAGACGTGGGACGAGTTCATGAACATTGCTCGTTTCTTCGGCGACGGCAAGCACGGAGTCCGCGGCGTGGTGGAGGCATACAGGCACGGGGGCCAGGCGTTCTGGTACTACATGTCTAACTGTGTTGCCTGGTGCAATGTCCCCGGAGAGAAGGGGGGGCTGTTTTTCAATCCCAGCAACCTGAAGCCGCTCGTCAATAATCCAGGCCACGTCAAGGGCATGGAGAACTATGCTGAGGCGCTCAAGTACGGGCCGCCTGGCATGATCAACTTCGATAGCAACGAAGTACGTCAGCGCTTTGCGCACGGAGAGGCCGTGCTCGGCATCGACTGGGACGACACGCCGATCATCGGAGAGCTCCAGACGGGCACCAAGGTCAAGGGCAAGATCGGCTCCGCTCTGCTTCCTGGAACCCATCGGGTCTGGAATTACCGGACGGGTAAGTGGCAGACCATGAGCAAATTGAACCGTCCGGCGTGGCTCGCATTTGGTGGGTGGTGTGGCGTCATCTCCAAGAAGGCCCATAACATCCCCCTGGCATATAAGTACCTCTCCTTCGTGGCGAGCCCCGCCTTCAGCTTGAAGATGGTGACGCTCGAGAACAGCGGCATGAATCCCTACCGCCTCTCGCATTTCAACAACGTCGCTGCATGGACGAAGGCTGGGTATCCGGAGCCGGACCTGGGTCTCTATCTGGCCGCGATGCGGAAGAGCGATCTGGATCCCAACGCCGTACAGGATATGCGCCTCCCCGGTGCTGCTGGCTTCCAGGATGCCACCGAGGTGGCGGCGCAGAAGGTCGCGTCGGGACAGAGCAGCGCGAAATCCGCGCTCGACGATCTGGCAAATCAGTGGAATACCACCAACCAGCAGAAAGGTATGGCAAAGCAGCTCAAGGCATATCGCGCTTCCCTCAATCTTGGTGCAACGAAGTAACATGCGGTAGGGTCAGAGGGCAAGCTTCTCAATCACCTCTACGGGAGGCACCGCCACGGCGATCTCACCCTCGCCAAATCAAGGCTCCGAGCTCGTCGTTTCCACGGCGACTCGACCTGCGCGGCGGCCGATCAGGCTTGGCTCACATCGGAACGGCTGGGTATTTGTTATCCCAGCCGTTCTGGTCCTTCTGCTGCTCAATATTTTCCCGCTGATCTACTCTGTAGCGTTGAGCTTCAGCAATGTCAGCACGGATAACGGCCTGACCTTCGGCGCAGCCACACTTGATAACTGGCGTACGCTACTGAACGACTCCAGTTTCTGGGACTCACTGAAGTTCACGATCCTTTTCGTGATTATCGCCGTTACACTGGAATACTTCATTGGGTTTGGACTGGCGCTGTTGCTCTGGCGCCCGATCCGTTTCGGCGGGTTCTTCCGGGTCCTCTTCAGCATCCCCATGATGCTGGCGCCGGTGGCAATCGGCTTCATGTTCCGTATGATCTACGACCAAAGTAACGGCCCCGTCGACGGCACCTTGCAGAGAATCGGCCTGGGGCAGCCTCCCTGGTTGGCACAGCCGCACTGGGCCGTAGCCTCCGTGATCATCATGGACATCTGGGAATGGACCCCACTGCTGTTCTTGCTCCTCCTTGCCGGGCTGCAGGCCCTACCGGAAGACGCCTTGGAGGCAGCACAGCTCGACGGCGCCTCGGGATTCCGTGTCATCACCAGTATCATTTTCCCAATCCTGGCGCCCATATCCGTCATGGTCGTGTTTCTGCGCATGGTGGATGCATTCACCGTGTTCGGACAGATTTTTCTGCTTACCGGAGGTGGTCCCGGCACCGCCACAACGAGTACAACCTTGTTCGCCTTCTTTCAGGGATTCCAGAATTTCAATGTGAGTTATGGCGCCACCATCGCTCTCGCGCTGCTCGTCATCGTCACGGCTATTGCGCTGGCCTACCTGGCGACCGCGCGCTTCCTAATGAGAAGGATTGAAGCATGAACCGAACCCAGAACTGGCGCTACATCCCGCTCGTCGCATGGTCTCTCCTCGTCGCGCTCCCACTCTATTGGGTATTGATTACCGCCTTCAAAGACACCACCTCGATCTACAACGGGGCGCGCTGGCTTCCTTGGGTGGACTTCCACCCTACCGCCTCGGCGTGGCACGACATTCTGGGAGGCGCGAACTCCGTTTACGGCCCTCTGTACCATAGCCTGGTAATCGCCACGGTTAGCACCCTCATCGCCCTCGTCCTTGGCTCGATGGCGGGTTATGGCCTCGCACGGTATCGGCTAAAAGCGCTGTGGTTCAAGAACAACGACATCGCCTTTTGGATTGTCTCGCAGCGAATTATGCCGCCAGTCGTGGTCGTGCTGGCGTTCTTCATCCTTTATAAGAACCTTGGGCTCCTCGACACGATTCCCGGCATGATCATCGTCTATACCGGCTTCACGCTGCCTCTCACGACCTGGTTCATGGAGAGCTACTTCAAGCAGGTACCGATCGATCTCGAAGAGGCAGCGTACATCGATGGCGCGAGTCGCATGGTCGTTTTCCTCCGCGTAGCCCTTCCCCTCGTGACCCCGGGGCTCATCGCCACCTTCCTCCTGGCCTTTTCCTTTGCATGGAACGAGTTCCTCTTCGCCGTCATGCTCACGTCGGAGAACGCAACCACGCTACCCATCGTCATCGCGGTGCAGCAAGGGCAGCTCGGTACGTCCTGGTGGAATATCTGCGCCATCTCGTTGATTTCGATCGCCCCGATGACAATCGTTGCCATTGTCTTACAGAAGCGGCTGGTTACCGGCCTCCTCGGCGGTGCCTTGAAGTAGCGAGACACCTGCGCCGGCCGAGCTGACAGCGTAGGCGATGGTCCGAGTCGCTTGCGACGCCGCTGTCATACCGTGAGTCAGGCCAGTACTCAGGCAGTACGTGGTCCGTTGCTGCCCAGCGACTCTGACACGCTAAGTGTTCAGCGATTTTGTCACCTCTGCCTCTCGTGCTTGCTTGGCAGCCATGCGGGC
>DHWR01000201.1:0-5652 GCA_002413265.1 Chloroflexi bacterium UBA5177 | reverse complement strand
GCCGAACGAGACGCTGAGCTACGACCGTGAGGCGATCCTAGCCTTCGACGGGTGCACTGGCACGCTGATGGAGTGCCGCCGCTAACTCCAGGTCGCACACAACATCCCTCCGCGTATGCGCCACCATTCTCATACGAATGAAGCTTGCCTCGGCGACACTGAACTCGCGCGTCAGCAGCCCAGCCAACCGCAGGCGAGGGAGAGCCGGAACGATCGTCCTCCAGCTTGTGCGTCGGATGTTGATGGGCTCGAGGACGTCTGACGCCTGGGCCGCACCCATCCAGGCGCCCTCAGCCAGCGCCGCGTAGCCGCTCAACATGACTGGGGGTGCGTTCCGGGACAGTCCAGTACGCCGGTACCCACGGTCATCTCTCTACTTCCGCTGTCCTCCCTGGCCCGTGATGGCGCCGACGCCGAGGCGAACGTCTCTAGCTTTTAGGCTCGTTTCAGCGAGTACAAATAATGACCATTAGTACAGGGCTTAAAGATGAGGCATCTCCGACTGTGGACCTCGTCGACCTACCGGGGAAGTCTTTCTTGCGACCTTTGATTCATCCGCTGGACTGATGGGTCTCCTGACCGTGCAGCTGCTCTCGATTGCGATACTTCGGAGGGAAGCCGATTCTCTTCGCTGGAGCGAGAGAACATCTCGAGCTCGCTCTGCCTCGCCGTTCGTGGGAGCGGCGATTGGGACACCAGCCGGGCGGATGTGATTGCCGAACTGGAGTGGAGCGTCTCGGAGCTGATCAGGCAAAAGGTGTGCGCTGCCCGCGCGTCCGCCTCGCATGATCGGCCAGAGGGAGCCAGGCTACAGTATGGCTGCTGAAGAATGGGAGTCGATCTTCGCACAAAGGAAGAGCGGTCGCTGACGCTGAGATGCCGTGAGACACTACCCCGGTAAAACTCGCCAATTGTGGCGCAAACATAGTTAAATTCAGAAGGAGATAGTAATGAGCCGTTCGAGCGTGAAGGAAGCGGACATCTATTCGAATTCGGATGACCTCAGTGAAGCCGCAGCTGGGTTTATGACGGATCTCGCAGTCCGCTCAATTAGCGAGCGAGGAAGATTCGTGATTGCCCTGGCGGGTGGCTCCTCACCGCGGCGCTTGTACCAGGCTCTCGCTGATCCGTCATGGCGGGACCGCATTAACTGGGGACGGTGGCACTTCTTCATCAGCGACGAGCGTGTGGTCCCACTCTCAGACCCGAATAGTAACTTCGGCATGGCGGAGAAAACATTGCTTTCGAAGGTTCCAGTGCGGCCCGAGCAGGTCCACCTAGTGCCCACCGAGGCCGGGGATCCGGACACCGTTGCCAGGGCCTATGAAGCTGATATTCGCCAATTCTTCGGCGTCGGAGACACAGAGATGCCCCGCTTTGACGCGGTTCTTCTCGGAATGGGATCAGATGGCCATACAGCCTCTCTATTCCCGGGCAAACCAGCTCTCGAAGAGAAGGAACGGCTGGTGGCGCCCTCTCCACCAGGAGTCCTACCACCTCCCGTTGAGCGTGTCACGTTCACCTACCCTCTCATCAATTCTGCTCGGGCGGTTATCTTCCTCCTCGCGGGCGCGGACAAGCAGGCGGCGTTTCGTTCCGTGCGTGACGGAGTACCCCTCGAAGGGACACCCGTCGTTCCCGCTGCGCGTGTACACCCCGAAAGCGGCGTACTCCGCTGGTTTGTGGATTCGACGGCTATAGGCAGCTGACCGCTGCCCGCAGGAGCAACGCCTCGCGGTTTTCGTATCCCGATCCACTTGCGGGCGCACCGTGTCCAGCTGGGAACTCAGCTAATCGTGGCCGGTCGACACATCCAAGACTCGCCGTGGCCGGGTGTGATACTTACACCTTGGCTCAGGTTCTCCTATCCTGGGTTACTCGCGCGTCCAGCTGACCGCCCGCCGCAAGCCCTTGCCGGCACTTGTGCCGGCGGCTAGCGGACGACACCGAGAGGGTACCCGGGCTCCGGAGAGCCGAGCTAGATGATCGAGCCAGGCTAGAATCCACGTAATGGCTAAGGAAGCCGCATTTGCCGCCGTCGATCTGGGAGCGGAGAGCGGCCGGGTCATCGTGGGGACCCTGCAAAGTGGGCAGGTACAGCTCGAGCCGGCGCACCGCTTCGCCAACGTGCCGGTGCGCACGCCCGACGGGCTGCATTGGGACGTGCTACGGCTGTACAACGAAATCCTCCACGGCCTGCACTCGGCCGCACGCGTCCACGGAGATGCCCTGATCGGTGTCGGCATCGACACCTGGGGTGTCGATTACGGGCTCATCGACGCGGGCGGGCGCCTCCTGGGAATGCCCTACCACTACCGCGATGTCCGGACCGATGGGATTGCCGGCGAGGCGGCCGAACGAGTATCGGCATCCGAGCAATACGCTCGCACCGGTATCGCACAGCTCCCCATCAACACGCTGTACCAGCTGCTGGCACAGCGGAAGACGGACGACCGCACCCTTGATCTCGCGCAGTCTCTTTTGATGATGCCCGACCTGCTGCACTACTGGTTGACGGGCCTGCAGTCATCGGAGTACACCGTCGCCAGCACCAGCGGGGCGCTGGGCGTGGATGGCCGGTGGGCCACCGACCTTCTTGACCGCCTCGATCTACCGACCCATATATTCCTGCCTCCGACTCCTCCGGGCACGGTGCTGGGCGGCCTGGGCCCGGCGGTGCGAGATGAATGCGGGCCGCTGCGAGCTCGCGTGATCCTCCCCGCCACACATGACACCGCCTGTGCGGTCGTCGCCGTCCCATCGGTCCCTCACCAGCCCGGCGTGAGCCACGCCTACATCAGTTCAGGGACCTGGTCATTGTTCGGACTGGAGCTCGATCATCCTGTCCTGGGTGAGCAGGAGCGCCTTTCGGGCCTCACCAACGAGGGCGGCGTTGGGGGCACGTATAACGTCTTGAACAACATCATGGGCCTCTGGCTGCTGCAGGAATGTCGGCGCTCCTGGGCACGGCAAGGCCAAGAGTGGACCTACGAAGAGCTGAGCGGGCTCGCCTCGGAGGCAACGTCGCCGGGCGCGATCGTCGACGTGGACGATCCCGCCTTCCTGCACCCTGACAACATGCCGGCCGCAATCGCCCGGCACCTGCAGCGCACCGGACAGGAGCCCGTGGAGCAGGCCGCGCTGGTCGTGCGCGCCGTCCTGGAAGGGTTGGCGCTGGCATACCGGGTGGCGCTGGAACGAGTCGAACGCCTGGCAGGAATCCGTGTGGACACCATCCACGTCGTTGGTGGCGGCGCGGGCAATGGCCTGCTTTGCCAGCTCACCGCGGATGCATGCCGGCGTCCCGTGCTGGCCGGACCAGAGGAGGCTACGGCGCTGGGGAATGTCCTGGTGCAGGCGATGGGGGCGGGAGAGATACGAGATCTGGCCGAGGCCCATGCCGTTGCCCGCAGCTCGACGGAACTTGTTGTCTACGAGCCACGTGAGGACGCAGACTGGGACGACCGCGCGCAGCGTCTCCGTGCGCAGCGGGACTACCCGGTCACAGGGGCGGCACGCCGATGACGAAAGTAGAAATCAAGACGCTGGGCAGAACGGACAACAAGTGGGACGCACACGTAGCTGCCTCCCTCTCTCCGCTTCAGGCGCTACGGTATCGCTCGAACCTGCTGGGGAGCGATCGGGCAGTGTCCAACTACGGTGGGGGCAACACGTCGATCAAGGTGCGGGAGCTCGATCACACCGGCAGGGAGATCGACGTCTTGTGGGTCAAGGGCTCCGGAAGCGACCTGGCGACAATGACTGAGCGGGAATTTACAGGTCTCCGGTTCGCCGAGGTGCTTCCGCTCATGGAGAGGAACGGGATGAGCGATGAGGCGATGGTGAGCTATCTGAGCCGCTGCCAGCTCGAGCCGTCGATGCCCCGCTCCTCGATCGAGACGCTTCTTCACTCCTTTATTCCATACCCGCACGTGGACCACACGCATGCCGATGCAACCAATATGATCGCTTGCGCCGCCCACGGCCATCAGGTCGCACGTGAGTGCTTCGGCGACGAGGCGATCTGGATACCCTACATCCGGCCTGGCTTCACGCTCGCGAAGCAGGTCGGAGAGGCGGTTCGGCGAAAGCCGCAGGCAAAGCTCGTCCTGCTCGCCAAGCACGGACTTATCACCTGGGGCCACACCGGAGAAGAGAGCTACATGCGCACGATCGAGGCCATCAATCGAGCGGCAGACTTCGTCGCCACGCGGGCCGCCGACAGGTCTCCCTTCGGGGGGCGAAAGCTCTCGCCCCTACAACCGGATCGCCGAGACGATCTCTTTGCCGCGATCCTCCCGACCATCCGGGGAGCAGCGTCGAAGGAGAATCCGAAGATCCTGCTCGTGGACACGTCGGACGCGGTCATGGACTTTGTCTGTGGTCGGGACTCCCGAGAGCTGTCGCAGGTGGGCGCGGCCTGCCCGGATCACCTCATCCGGACAAAGGTATATCCCCTGTGGGTGGAGTTCGATCCGGACAACGACTCCGTCGACGATCTGGAAAAGACCATCGTCCAGGCGGTCGAGCGTTATCGCGTCTCGTACGAAACGTACTTTGCGCGCAATCGAGGGGCTCTGGACACCCCCGCCGAAGCCATGTTCGATCCCTATCCCCGCGTCGCCCTCATCGCCGGCGTCGGGATGATCGGGATCGCCCAGACGTATAGGGAGGCCGTGCTCTCACGTGACTTTTACCATCGGGCTCTTTCGGTCATGAAGGGAGCCAGCATCATCGACACCTTCGTCTCGCTGACCGAGGAAGAGTCTTTCGCCATCGAGTACTGGCCAATGGAGCTCTACAAGCTCGCGATGCTGCCACCACCAAAGGAGCTCACCGGCCGAGT
Source organism: Chloroflexi bacterium UBA5177 (assembly GCA_002413265.1). GTDB lineage: Bacteria > Chloroflexota > UBA5177 > UBA5177 > UBA5177 > UBA5177. The sequence goes on along the minus strand of DHWR01000201.1, from coordinate 806 downwards.
CGCTCTCGTCACCGGAGGCGCCGGCGGGATCGGGCGAGCAACGGTGGAGGCGCTGGCGGCGGAAGGAGCATGCGTGGTCGTGGCCGACGTGGATGCCGCAGGAGCCGAGCAGGTTGCCGGCGAGCTGGGTGACTCCGGTCATGCCGCGCCCATGGACGTTTCCGTCGAGAGGGATGTGGCGACAGCTTTCCGCTCTGCCGTTCTGACCTACGGCGGGATCGACACCATCGTCTCAAACGCGGGGCTGGCCTCGAGCGCTCCCATCGAGGAGACCAGCGTCGAGCTCTGGGATCGGAACCACGATGTCCTCTCCAAGGGCTATTTCCTGGTGTCACGTGAGGCGTTCCGGCTACTCAAGCAGCAGGGTATGGGGGGAAGCATCGTGTTCGTCGCCTCCAAGAATGCTCTTGCCCCCGCAAAGAACGCCTCGGCTTATTCGTCGGCGAAAGCGGCCGAGCTACACCTCGCCCGCTGCCTGGCGGAGGAGGGTGGACCGAGCGGGATCCGGGTAAATTCGGTAAATCCCGACGCCGTCTTGCAGGACTCCAAGATCTGGGACTCCAGCTGGCGAGAAGAGCGCGCTCGTGCTTATGGCATAAAGCCGGACGAGCTCGAGGAATACTATCGTCAGCGCAACACACTCAAGGTCAACATTGGTCCGGAGGACATCGCCAGCGCGGTTCTCTTCTTCGCTTCCCCGCGCCGTTCCGGCAAGAGTACGGGGAACATCCTGAACGTGGATGGGGGTGTGCCGCTGTCCTATCCCCGCTGATCGGCAGGCAAAGCGCTACGCGGGTTATGTCGAG
>DHWR01000185.1 GCA_002413265.1 Chloroflexi bacterium UBA5177 | reverse complement strand
GGTGGAGAGGGTCCAGGAGCCGGCCAGCGACGAGGACGTGGACAGTCTGCTGGAGGAACTGCGGATGCGTCAGGCGACGCTCGAGCCCACCGTGCGGGCTGCCCAGGTCGGCGACGTCGTCATCATGAACGCGACCGGAACGGTTCAGGGCAAAGAAGTATTCAACGAGGAGAATGCCGAGTACGAGATCCGGGAGCCGGAAGCGGATCAGCAGTCGACGCTTCCCGGATTGTCCCAACATCTGCTCGGCACCAATTCAGGACAGATCGTAGAGACGTCGATCGATTTGCCCGAGTCGTACCTCAACGAAGAGATCGCGGGAAAACCCATGAGCCTTCGGATACTCACCAAGGAGATCAAGGCCAAGGTGCTCCCGGATCTCAACGATGAGTTCGCCGGAGCAGTCGGCTCGTTCGAGACCCTCGAGGAGCTGCGGTCCGCACTGCGCTCGAACCTGGAAGAGGAGCGAAAACGAGACGCCGACCAGAAGCTGGTCCAGCAGGCGATCGACGAAGTTGTGAACCGGACATTCATCGACATCCCGCCGGTACTCGTGGAGGAAGAGATCGATCGCATGATCGATGAGATGCGACGAATGTTTGAAGGCAGCCAGATGTCGTTTGACGACTACCAAGAGCGTTCCGGACAAACGGAGCAGCAGTTCAGGGATCAGGCGCGTGAGAACGCCACCAAGAGCGTCAAAACATCGCTGGTTCTAGCGGCAATTGCAGAGGCGGAAGGGATCCACTTATCGAACCGCCAGATCGACGCAGCACTGGAAGAGGTCTTCCGTGAGTCGCCGACCACGGAGCGAGAGCGACGGAGAATTCGGTCGTCGGCGACGGCTCGCTCGAACATTCGCAATCGGATGCGCAGGCAGCGTGCAATTCAGCGACTCGTGGAAATCGTCAGCGGAGGCGATCAAGTGGCCGACGAGGCCGCCGACGAACACGACGAAGAGATTACGGCATCAACAGGCGCCGAATCGGAGACCATGCCCGTCGAGGCCGGCAGCTAGTTAGCCGAATTAGGAGACCCAATGGACAACGCGGAAAGTTACATCGTTCCAACCGTCATCGAGCAGACCAGTCGCGGGGAACGCGCCTTCGATATCTACTCACGCTTGCTCAAGGACCGCATTATCTTCCTGAATACGCCGATCGACGACACCATCGCGTCGCTGGTCACGGCGCAGCTGCTTTTTCTGCAGAGCGAGGATCCCGACCGAGACATCTACCTGTACATCAACAGCCCTGGCGGAGTGGTGTACTTCGGCCTCGCCGTCTACGACACGATGCAGCACATCAGCTGCGACGTCTCAACGATCTGCCTAGGATTCGCCGGCAGCATGGCCACGCCGGTGCTTGCCGGGGGCGCGCCGGGCAAGCGATTCGTGCTCCCGAATTCCACGGTCCACATGCACCCGGCGGGGCTCCAAAATCTGGGCGGATATGCGCCGGATGTCGAAATTCATGCCCGAGAACTGATCCGTTTGCAGGATCGCATGTTTGGTATACTTGCCCACCATACGGGGCAACCCATGGAACGGGTCCGTGAAGACTTTACCCGGGATCGCTTCTTTACCCCCGCACAGGCAAAGGAGTACGGATTGGTCGACGAGGTCCTGGAATTCGACGAACTGCCAATGGCAAAAGCGGGGAGTTAGCGAGTATGGCGGGTTCCAAGAACCCGAGGGTGCAGTATCGTTGCTCCTTCTGCGGTAAGAGCCAGGAGCAGGTACACCGGCTCATAGCCGGACCCGGCGGCGTCTACATCTGCGACGAGTGCATCGATCTCTGTCAGGAGATCATTGCCGAGGAGCAATCGGCTCCCTCGTCCGTCAAGCTCCCCATCACCAAGATCCCCACGCCACGCCGGATCATGGAGCAGCTCAATCAGTACGTCATCGGTCAGGACCGCGCAAAGAAGGTCCTCTCGGTAGCCGTCTACAACCACTACAAACGCGTTGCCGCCGGGATGCAGATCGACGACGTCGAGCTGGGCAAGAGCAACATTCTGCTGGTTGGACCGACTGGCTGCGGAAAGACCCTTCTGGCGCAAACGCTGGCAAAGATTCTCGACGTACCGTTCTGTATCGCGGACGCCACAGCCCTGACCGAAGCCGGCTACGTGGGAGAGGACGTCGAGAACATCCTGCTACGGCTTATTCAGTCGGCGGACTTCGACATCAGCCGCGCGGAAAAGGGCATTGTCTACATTGACGAGATCGATAAGATCGCCCGCAAGTCGGACAACCCGTCGATCACGCGAGACGTCTCCGGTGAAGGCGTGCAGCAAGCTCTGCTGAAGATCATTGAGGGCACGGTGGCCAACGTGCCTCCTCAGGGAGGTCGCAAGCACCCGCACCAGGACTTCATTCAGATCAACACCGGGAATATTCTCTTTATCTGTGGTGGCGCCTTCGAGGGTCTCGAGCAGATCATCGACAAGCGGGCGGGGAAAAACCGCTCCATCGGATATCGGGTCTCACAGGTGGAGGAGCCGCACGACATCGCGGACGCCATATCGCCCGAAGATCTTCTGCAATACGGACTGATCCCAGAGTTTGTTGGACGCCTTCCAGTAATCGTCGGTCTCGAGCAACTCGACAAGGATACAATGATCAGGATCCTGACCGAGCCGAAGAACGCGATCATCAAGCAGTACAAGAAGTTCTTCGATCTGGACAAGGTAGAACTGATCTTCACGTCCGAGGCTCTGGAGCAAACGGCGGTACTAGCCCTGGCTCAGAAAACGGGCGCGCGCGGTCTGCGTAGCATCGTGGAAGAGACCTTGCTGGACATCATGTACGAAATCCCGTCGCGCAACGACATTAAAGCGTGCACGATTACCGACAAGGTGATCCTCAAGCAGGAGTCTCCGATCCTGGAGCCGTCGACGCTCCCGACCAGGACCGCTCCAGAAGATTACATCGCGGAGAACGAGTCCGCTTAGGCACCCCGGTATCGCCGGCCGTTTCGGATTTCGGTTAGCTCCCGGTCGGCTCTATGGGCTGCTCCTCCGGCGGTGCGACGGAAGCGGAACGCCGATTGTGCGCCACGCGCAGATACGCGGCGTAGGCGATGAGCAGCACGACGACCACCGCGATGACGACGTCGTAGCGACGAAGATCGTTGCTAACCGATTGCCAGTGCTGCCCAAGCTGATGCCCGATGATGGCCAGACCGGTGCACCAGATGACGGATCCGACCGAGCTGTAGACCAGAAAACGCCAGAACGGCATCCTGACGACACCGGCCGGAAGAGCGATGAAGCTCCGGATGGCGGGAAGCAAGCGAGTCACCAAAACGATCCAGTCGCCGTACTTGGCAAACCAGCTCTCGCCGCGCTCCAGCTCCTCCTCGCCAAGCAACACGATCTTGCCGTAGCGATTGAGGACGGGCCTTCCCCCAAAGAAACCGACGAAATAGGCAATCACGCCTCCGGTCACCTCACCGGCGGCGCCTGCCGCCACCGCCAACGGAAGCACGAACTTGTTGCCTCCCGCCGTTGACGACAGGAAGCCGCTGAATGGCATCGTCAGCTCACTGGGGATGGGGATGCCGAAGCCTTCAATGGCCATAAGAACAAATATCCCGGGGTAGCCAACGGCCCCCAGGAAATGCTTGATGAGCGTCAGAATATGCTGTTCGAGTCCTGCCATGACAAACGCGTCATTGTATGTGGCTTCGCCGGGAGGGCGCAAAGCGCCTTCCTATAATGGTGGGTGAATCTTGTTTCCCGCTTTGAGCGCTTCGTCGAACGAATGATGGAGGGCACGTTCACGCGCGCCACCGGCAGTCAGCTGCAACCGGTCGAGATCGGCAAGCGTCTGGTGCGGACCATGGAAGCGCAGCAGTCGGTGGGCGTGAGCGGAGTGCTCGTGCCCAATGTTTACGACGTGTACCTGAACCCCTACGACTACGAGCAGTTCAAGGATGCTCGCGAGTCCATGGCCAGGAATCTTGAGGCGCACGTCGGACGGATGGCGCGGCAGCGCGGCTTCTCAATGGTCAGCCGGCCCAAGGTCATGCTGCGACCCGATCGCGATGTAAACCGCGGGGATGTGCTGGTGGAGGCGCACCTCGAGGATGTGGAGCAACTGCCGGAGGCAGCTCCGCAACACACCTCGCTCCTTCCCCAGGTGGATCCCGTCGAAGCCATGCTGTCACCGCAAGCCGAAGCTACGCCGGTGATCAACTTCAATGGCCAGACGTACAACGTGCTACGATCGCCAACGCGTCTAGGACGTCTGCCGGACAACGACATAGTGTTGAACGACAAGCGAGTTTCGCGGCATCACGCCGAGGTGCTCCAGCGCGATGGGCGTTGGCTGGTCCGAGACACCGGAAGCACCAACGGTACGGCCGTCAATGGAAAAGTTCTGAAGGAGACCGCGCTCAAGCGCGGTGACGTCATTTCCCTGGGCGGTCTCGAGATCACCTGGCAGCAGTAGGCGCACTTGTCGGTCGATGATGTCCTGCTTCTGGGCAGGATCGCCTTTGTCGTCGCGCTCTATCTTTTTCTGGTGGCGCTGGCGCTCTTGCTTCGCCGCGAGCTGCGTGCGACGCCCGTGTCGGAAAGGGAGCGGGCCCCGGCTGACCTTATCGTGATGGAGCCCGGCGAGACGGGCCTGGAGGTGGGAGAGCGACTTTCGCTGTTAACGACGACCACAATCGGCCGCGACTCGGACAGCGATCTTGTGCTGAGCGATAACTTCGTCTCGTCGGAACACGCAACTCTCGTGTGGAACGGCCGAGGCTGGGTCCTTCAGGACCTCGGAAGCACCAACGGCACGCGAGTCAACGGCGATGACATTCACCGGCCGATCGCGGTGAAGCAAGGCGATGTTCTCGAATTCGGCCGGGTCCGCGTGAAGCTGGTGCCGATGTGATGAGAGGGTTCAGATTCCGCCGGCTCGAGCTCGGTCTGCTGGTCGCGTCGGGTGTGGTGACGTGCGGAGGGTTCGCCTACCTGTCCTACGTGGAGAACCACCGAGTGCTTCAGCACGACATGATCTATCCGGGACTGTTCGTGCTGAGCACCCTCGTGCTTTCACTCTGGATGGGACGGTTTGCGTCAGGAGCGGACCAGGTCGTGCTGCCGCTCGCCGCGCTTGTCTCAGGGACCGGGATTCTCGTCATCACCCGCCTGGATGGCGCTCTGGGACACAAGCAGCTGGTGTGGACACTTCTCGGCGAAGGTGGTGTCGCGGTGCTGATGGTGGTCCCCAGGCACGTCAGCTCATTCAGGCTCTACAAGTACACGTGGGCAAGCATCGGCCTGTTTCTCATCCTTGCTACCATCTTCGCCGGAACCGACATCAACGGCAGCGGCTACCGGCGGTGGATCGGCGCGGGGGGCGTCTACTTCCAACCGGTCGAGCTGCTGAAGATCCTGATGGCGGTCTTCTTCGCCGCCTATCTCGAGGAAAAACACGAGCTTCTCTCCACGGCGCGCCTCAAGATCGGACCGGTTTACCTGCCACCGGTCCAGTACCTCGCGCCCCTGGTGGCGATGTGGGGATTGTCGCTCGTGCTGCTCGTCAAGCAGAACGACCTCGGTTCCGCGCTTCTGTTTCTCGGGATCTTCCTGGCGATGATCTACGTGGGAACCGCGCGGCCGGTGTATCCGGTGACCGGGGTCATGATGTACGCCGTTGGCGTCTACGCCGCCTTCCACCTGTTCTCGCACGTTCGCGACCGAACCGAAGTCTGGCTAGATCCCTGGGCGCACGCGGCGGGCTCCGGGTATCAGCTGGTGCAAGGTCTGATCGCGTTGGGAGTTGGGGGCGTGGGGGGCCAGGGCCTGGGCCAGGGAATGCCGTACAAGGTGCCGGTCGTCACGACGGACTTCATCCTCGCGGCCATTGGAGAAGAGCTGGGGATGGCGGGTGTCGTAGGTCTGCTGGCACTGCTTCTGTATTTGGTGTTTCGCGGGCTGTCGATCGCGATCCGCACGCCGGACGGGTTTCAGAAGCTTCTGGCCACGGGATTGATGTCGATGCTGGCGATTCAGACCATCGTCATAGTCGGCGGCACCACCCGGCTCATGCCCCTCACGGGTGTGCCGCTGCCGTTCCTGAGCTACGGAGGCAGTGCGGCGCTGGCGAACTGGGTGATGATCGGCTTTCTACTCAAAATCTCGTCTGAAACGATGAGAGCGCGCGCGTGAACACGAACATTCGCAGGCTCGGCTTGTTCTTTCTGGTGGCCTTTGGAGTAATACTCGCCGACATCACGTACTGGCAGGTGATCGACGCTAGCAGCGTCGCCGCGCGGCCGGATAATTTCCGTCTCGGCATTCAGGCCGCGCACGTGCGCCGCGGGTTGATCCTGGATCGAAACGGGCAGGTGCTTGCTTCACGCGTCATCGACCGGCAGGGCTTCGTGCACCGAACCTATGCCGACCCCAGCCTCTCACAGACCATTGGCTACGACAGTCCCCGCTACGGAAAGTCGGAGCTCGAGCAGAGCTATGACGACTACCTCAGCGGAAAGGTCTTCGGAACCAGCTGGAGGTCGCTGATAAACCAGTGGGAGCACAAGCAGGTGGTGGGCGACAACCTCTCGCTGACGATAGACGACACTCTGCAACGACAGGTCGCTTCGCTCCTACCCAACACTCCGAGCGCCGCCATCGTGGCCGATCCGCGAACGGGAGAAATCCTTGCCATGGCCAGCAAGCCCGGCTTCGACGCAAACCAAATCAACAATTCGACCTACTGGACCTCTCTGCTCCAGGATCCCAATTCGCCCCTAATCAATCGCGCCACCAGCGGGTACTATCCGCCTGGATCGACCTTCAAGACGCTGACACTCTCGGCGGCTTTGGACACCGGAACTGAGAGCCTCGACTCGGTATTCGCAGGTACGCAGGCGACCGGACCCCTCACGGTCAGCGGACACGTTTTTCCGGCAAAGATAAACAACCTGGCCGAGTGCTTTCAGACCCCTCCGGTCACGCTGGTTACGGCTTTCGCCTGTAGCGACAACATCGTGTACGCAGAGGTGGGCTTGAGACTCGGAGCTACGCAATTTCTCCGATACACCAGCGCTTTCGGACTGTCACAGCCGACTCCGTTCGATATACCCGTTGGGGTCAGTCACGTCACCAACGTCGGAGGGTCGTTTCACGACGTCGATCTGGCCGCGGCCAGTTTTGGCCAGGGCCAGCTTCACGTCACCCCGCTCCAAATGCTGATGATCGACGAAGCGGTAGCGAACAACGGCGCCATCGAGAAGCCGGTCCTGGTCAAACGCGTGACGGCACCCGATGGCGCCATCGTCAAGCAGCCGTCACCCTCGGTCCTGTACACGCCGATTTCCGCGGCAACTGCGAGCAAGGTACGGGACGCGATGGTGAATGTCGTACAGACGGGCTCCGGCTATGCACTGAAGGGGCTAGGGATCCCGGCGGCAGGCAAGACCGGAACGGCGGAGCCGGGGGACGGGGGACGGCCACACGCATGGTTCATCGCTTTCGCACCGGCGGAGCACCCAACGGTGGCCGTCGTCGTGATCGTTGAGCACGGGGGTGAAGGAGCGCTGGTGGCAGCGCCGATCGCCTGTCACATCCTCCAGGCATCGCTGCACGCTCCTGGAAGCTGCCCATCGTAAGTGCTGATTCGCTGGCCTGATCTGTTTCGACTGGTGACGGGTCTCGCGTGCGCGCATCTATACTGATTCGGCGCGGAAACTCGCCGCGGTAGGGACGCGAGCCAAGGAGAAACGGGTGGAAATCAGGACCGTTGGTGTGGTCGGGGCCGGTTTAATGGGAGCCGGCATCGTGGAGCAAGCCGCGAAGTCCGGTTTCGACGTCGTCATGCGAGAGATCGACGATGAAACGCTGGCCGCAGGCAGGAAACGCGTTGAAGCCTCGACGGCGAAAGCCGTGGAGCGCGAGAAGCTCAGCGAGGAAGTTCGCGAGGCGGCGCTGAAGCGCATCACCGGGACGACCGATCTCGAGGAGATGGCCGGCTGCGACCTCGTCGTGGAGGCGATTGTCGAAAACCGCGACGCCAAGCAAGAGGTGTTTCGTCAGCTGGATCGTGTCACCCGTTCCGAGGCCATTTTGACCAGCAACACCTCGTCGGTGAGCATCACGGCGCTTGCCGCGGCCACGGAGCGGCCCGACAAGGTGGCCGGCGCCCACTTCTTCAATCCAGTCCCCGTTATGAAGCTCGTGGAGCTCGTGCGTGGTCTGCAAACCAGCGAAGGGACCATGACGACTCTGCGTGAGTTCGGCGCCGCCCTGGGCAAGAAAGTCGTGGTCGCGAAGGACACTCCCGGTTTCATCGTGAACTACCTTCTGGTCCCATACCTGCTCGATGCCGTCAGGATGGTCGAGAACGGGACGGCGACCGCTGAGGACATTGACACGGGGATCACGCTCGGTCTGAATCACCCCATGGGACCGATTACCTTGCTCGATTACGTCGGCATCGATACCACGCTTTACATAGCGGATGTGATGTACGAGGAGTTTCGAGACTCCAAGTACGCCGCTCCTCCGCTGCTGCGCGCCATGGTGCGAGCGCGCTTCAACGGCGCGCGCAAGCCCGGCAACGGTGGTTTCTACGACTATCTGGCGGGCAGGTAGATGGCCGAGTTCGAGAACCTGCTGGTCGAAAGAGGCGACGGCTTCGCCACCATAACCATCAACCGCCCGAGAGTTCTAAACGCGCTCAGTCGCAGCACCATCGAAGAGCTTCACCGGGCGGTCGAACAGATCGCCGCCGACCACGACATGCTGGCAGTGATCGTCACAGGGGCGGGCGGCAAGGCATTCGTTTCCGGGGCCGACATCTCGGAGCTCCAGAGCCTGGAGTCGGCTCAGCAAGGCTTCGAGCACTCGAGATATTCGCACCAGCTTCTCTTCAAGCTGCACGAGCTTCCGAAGGCTGTCATCATGGCGGTCAACGGCTACGCGCTTGGCGGCGGGTGCGAGCTGGCTCTCGCCGGCGACATCATTCTGGCGTCCGACACCGCTTCGTTTGGGCAGCCCGAGATCAATCTCGGCATCATTCCGGGGTTTGGAGGCACGCAGAGACTGCCACGGCTCATCGGCCGCACCAGAGCGCTCGAGCTAATCCTTACGGGAAGACGTATCTCGGCACAGGAAGCATTCGAGCTAGGGCTGGTCAACCGGGTGGTTCCTGCGGATCAGCTGATGGCGACCGCTCAAGAGATCGCAGCTGCCATCGGCCAGAAGGCGCCCATAGCTGTCGGGCTGGCAAAGCGCGCTATCTACGAAGGCCTGGAGATGGGTCCGCGCGCGGGCAATGAAGCAGAAATGACCTACTTCGGGCTGGCGATCGGCACCGAGGATCGTAGGGAGGGTACGTCTGCTTTCCTGGAGAAGCGCTCGCCCCATTGGCAGGGCAAGTAGCTTCGTGCGAGCCGCAATTCTGTCAATCGGAGAGGAGCTGCTGAGGGGGGACATTACCGATTCCAACGCGCAGTTTCTGGCACGAGAGCTCTCGCAGCTCGGGTTCGAGGTCCGTCGAGTGACCCAGACCGGCGACGAGCTGGAAGCGTTGACCGCGGAGCTCCAAGCCTCGCTCGCGGTAGCGGATCTGGTTCTCTGCACCGGAGGACTTGGGCCGACGCTGGATGATCTGACGCGGCAGGCCGTCGCCGCGGCTCTGGGCGAAGAGATCACGATAGATGAGGATCTGGCCCGGGAGATTGAATCGCGGTTTCGCTCGCTCCGACGGCGTATGCCGGTAAGCAACCGGCGACAGGCGGAAGTCATACCCTCCTCGACACCGCTTCATAATCCGAACGGCTCGGCCCCGGGATGGTTCGTGAGGCGAGACGAGAAGATTATTGCGACGATGCCGGGGCCACCAAAAGAGATGCAACCGATGTGGCGAGAGCAGGTATTGCCGCACCTGGATTCGCTCCTGCCCGGCCATCGCTCGGTACGCTCACTGATGACCTTCGGGCTCGGAGAGTCACGCGTCGAACAGCTGATCGAGGATCTTATCGGTAGCCGCAAGGATGTAATCATCGCAACCTATGCCAAAGAAGCGGGAGTACAGGTCCACGTCACTGCCGTGGCGGGCAGTCACGACCAAGCCGAACAGCTGGCGGACGAGGCGGCAGAGGACATTCGACGACGACTTGGGATAGCCGTCTTTGGACTGGGAGATGCATCCCTTTCTCAGGTGGTCGGACAGCTGCTGGACGAGCGAGGCATGACTCTGGCGGTGATGGAGTCTTGCACGGGCGGCGAGGTAGCGAACGAGCTAACCGACACGGACGGAAGCTCAGATCACTTCCTGGGCGGCGTCGTCGCGTACTCGCGACCGGCAAAGGAACACTATGGCGTGGATCCGGCGGTGATGGACGAGCACGGACTGATCAGCGCGGAGACGGCACGCAGCATGGCGGAAGCCATCCGCAAAGGGCTGAACGCGGATGCAGGAATTGGCACCACCGGCATCGCAGGCCGAGAAGTGGTTGAAGGTAAACCGGCCGGGACCTGTTTTATCGCGGTAAGCCTGAACGGGACCGTGGAGTCGCGGGAGATCCATCGACCCGGCAATCGGAAAACGTCCAAGCAGTATTTTTCGCAGTGCGCACTCGACCTACTGCGGCGTCAGCTGCTCAGAGGCCAGGGGGGCGAAACTTGTTCCTGAAAGCTCTTAAAATTTGGTGGCTCTATTGGCGCTACCGGAACATCACGCAGCGGCGTCAGCGCTTCCAGCTCTGGATGGGCAAGCGCAGACGTCCCACTCCGCGCTCTCCTTACCGGCCTCGGGGTTCAGCTATGCCGAGGTACCGAACATCCTCTCGGCAGGCCTGGTTGCCACTTCTTCTGATGGCGGTCGCACTCGCGCTGATCGAGACCTACGGGGGAAAAACGAACCTCAATGTCAGCGTGCTGCACGCCGCCGGGGCCCTGATTGTCGTCGGCGGGGTGTACGGCGCCATGAGATCCATTTAGCCCCGTTTCGACAGGCCGTCAACAGCTATAATTCGGCAGAACGAGTGCGGAAAGTCAGGGAGGCCGGATGTTAGAGCGTGGCGAGCGCGCGCGCCTAGAAACACTGACCCAACGTCTCGCTACGCTGATCTGGCTCAGGGTAGCTGCGCTTCGAACCGAGCTCTCGATCGGTTCGGTTGACTTTGCGCGCCTCGGACTGGTCAGCATGGGAGTCGGACTGCAGTCACTGGTCCTCATGAGCCCCGGGCATTTTCGCCCGGCAGGGAGTTTCTTCTTTGCGGGCTTCGTTGCCGCGGGCACGCTAGGCTCGCTGGCCCTCTGTCTGGTCGCTACCACTCAGCTCGAAACCTGGACCACGGTGCGCGTGAGACAAGGGTTGTCGGTTGCAGCTCTCCTGGTGCTGGCGGTTTTCTCAGTGATGGGGGTGCAGCGTGCCGCCAGCGGTGTGCATGCCTTTGTCGACGGGCGCCCATACAACAACGACGGCGCGGTGATGGACGTGTATGCGGCTCAGCGAGTGCTGCAGGGCCACAACCCCTACGCGAAGACAAACATTGTCCAGGCTCTGGCTGCGCTTAACGCGCCGGCTACGACGACAACCCCTCTGATGGACGGGCAGTTTCGCGGCAGCACCGCCTATCCCGCCGAGGGAGCCGTTCAGCAGGTCTTCATGAATGTGCTCGATCACCGGGTGCGGCCCGGAGTACCCGTACCGCCGGAGTTCGAGTCGAAGTACAACTATCCGGCGGGGTCCTTCCTTTTCGTGCTGCCGTTTATCGGGGTCGGGATCAACGACCTTCGCTTCCTCTACGTGCTGTTCCTCGGCTTGATCGGCGTCTATCTCTGGCAGAAGATGCCGAGGTCGCTCCGGGTTTTGGTCCCCTTGTTGCTACTTGCGGATCTTCCCTTGATCACCTTGACGACGGGCGGACAGCCGGACACCATGTACGGCTTCTTCCTCCTGCTGGGCCTCGCCGAGTGGAGGTCGCCATGGCTCAGCCCGGTGGCGATGGGAGTGGCGGTAGGCACCAAGCAACTGGCGTGGTTCTTTTTGCCCTTCTACTTGCTTCTCATCGCTCGCGAACTTGGCCTTAAAGAGGCGGCCCGCAGAAGCGGTGGGATTCTTGGCATCTTCCTGCTACTCAATGCGCCGTTCATCCTGGAATCTCCCTCTTCCTACGTCTCAAGCATCGCCGGTCCGATGACCGATCCCATGTTCCCTCTTGGGATAGGGTTCATCGCCCTTTTCGTATCCGGCGTCCTACCCATGCTGCCCAAGATCGCGTTTACGCTGGCACAGCTCGCCGCCTGGAGCGGCGGCCTGGCCGCATTCATTCGTCGGGGAGCCTTACCCGCTGCAAGCATCGCCGTGCTCGGAGCCCTGCCCCTATTTTTCGCCTGGCGCAGCCTGGTGAATTACTTCTATCTGGTGCCGTTGCTGGCACTGGGAATCGCCCTCGCTTCTCGTCAGCGGTCTCAACGCCTCGCATAGACCTCAACCTCGCCGATTACCTTCACCAATCGGTATCGGCGATGCAGAGATGGCATCGCGCCAGGTTCGAGCGGCGGCGCTGGGGGGCGTATCACGACGATTGCCGACGGTTCCGCCATCATGACCGCTCGTCGCAAGGATGAAGTTTCGCCTGGGACTTCCGGACTCCGGATGGCCGAGGCGTACGGGGTCGCGGGAAGCCTGCCGCTGAGCACGTAGATCCAGGGGGTGTTGCCCCACACCAACAGCGTTCCGGCCGGCAGTCGCTCGAGAGCGCGCGCCGCGGCTTCATTGCGCAGCACATGGTCGTCGATTTCGGAGACGTAGGCGTCGTAACTCTGCCGCCGCAGGGCTAGCCGAAAGAAGTTCGGATAGTACTGCAGGCGCCGAGCCAGGATTGAGTCGTGACCGGAGGCGGCATCCACCCACCCGACGGCGCCTGCCAGGAGTCCGGCGGCCAGAAACGCCACGGGCAAGGCCTTCAAGACCCGGCCGGGTTGCAGGCGGTTCCTGGCCGCCATGGTCAAGACCAGCACCAGCGGGACCACCGG
>DHWR01000209.1:1517-2579 GCA_002413265.1 Chloroflexi bacterium UBA5177 | reverse complement strand
CGGTTTCGACGGCCACCGGCTGACGATCAATCGGGCCACCGCCGGCTTCCATGTATGGGAACTGATAGCGCAGGGTGGCCAGGCCCTCTGCCACGAGAGCTCGGCTGAGAGTTTCCATACTCGGATGGCGCATTCCCGCGCCGGCGCCATGGGCGAGCGCGATGAGACACCGAGCCTTGGGCGGCCGCGACAACACGGCGGCCACGTCATTGAGACCGAAGCGCAGCCTCAGATCGGTATCGGTCACACAACTACTACCGGCCAGGTCAATGCCGGCTAAACCTCGTCTCACTCCGGTGGATTAGCGTCACCCGACCGGCATCAGGACCGCGGCGTGGTCATGTGTGGCTCGAGTGCGTCGCTGTTGCACTTTCAAGCCGGCGAGAAGCCTCTCGGCCGCCTCGGTGATCTCCTCCACGGCCGTGTCGAAAACTTCGCGATTTGCGGCTGATGGAACGCGGTAACCGCTGAGCTTGCGAACAAATTGAAGCGCGGATGCTCGGACATCCTCCTCTGTAGCGGCGGGCTCGAGGCCCCGCAACGTCTTGATGCTGCGACACATGATCATGTCCTCCAGAAAGCTTGGTCTACTAAGAGTACCTCGATGAGGGAGAGGTTCGTGAACTGCTCAAGCGTGATGGATGCGCAGCGGAACGCCGGTCGCTAAGCTCTCCAGCCCGCGTTCCTCGGCCTTGAATGCCCAACACGTGGGGAGAGCATGGCTCCGGTGCTCTCGGTGCTATTGTCGTGAGACGGCTGAGTTTACAAGGAGGCGGAGATGACGGAAGAGAGCCTTGATCCCGAGGATTGGACCTCGTTTCGCGCTCTTGGTCATCGCATGCTCGACGACATGTTTGATCGGGTGGAAGCAATTCGGGAGCGGCCGGTGTGGCAGCCGATACCCGAACGCTCTCGCCTAGCGCTCCAGACCACCCTGCCGCGCGAGGCGCAGTCTCCTGAGCAGGCCTATCGCGATTTCCTCGAGCACGTAGCTCCGTACCCGCTGGGCAACGATCACCCGCGGTTTTGGGGCTGGGTCATGGGGAACGGCACCCCGCTGGG
>DHWR01000209.1:0-1336 GCA_002413265.1 Chloroflexi bacterium UBA5177 | reverse complement strand
GGAGCACGCCGCGAACTATGTCGAGGCCCAGGTGATCGACTGGTGCAAGGAGATGCTGGGATTTCCAGCCGGGGCCAGCGGCCTGTTGGTCAGTGGAGGCTCCATGGCCAACCTGGTCGGGCTGGCGGTCGCGCGGTCTGCGACGGTGGGCTTCGAGGTACGCGACGAGGGCATGCAGGCGGCTCCGCAGGCGATCGCACTGTACGGATCGACAGAAATGCACTCATCACTCCAGCGAGCTGTGGAAATCCTCGGCATGGGAAACCGCTCGCTTCGTCATATCCCGGTTGGCGACGACTATGCCATGGACCTCCGAGCATTGCGCGAGACAATCGCACAAGATGTGGCCAGTGGGATCAAGCCCATCTGCGTCATCGGGACGGCGGCGACGACGAATACCGGAGCGACGGATCCGCTGGCCGAACTGGCGGAGATCGCCCAGCAACACGCCATGTGGTTTCATGTCGATGGAGCGTTTGGAGCCCTAGCCGCGCTTTCGCCTGAGCTTCGACCGATTGTGGACGGGATGGAGCGGGCCGATTCCCTCGCGTTCGATCTCCACAAGTGGGGCTACCAGCCGTTCGAAGTAGCGTGCACACTGGTGCGCGAACCCAAGGCCCATAAGGATACTTTCGCGCTCACCCCGGACTATCTCAGGCACGCCACGAGGGGCACCGCCGGCGGTGACCTGTGGTTCACCGAATACGGGATACAGCTGACGCGAGGCTTTCGGGCTCTCAAGGTGTGGATGGCGCTCAAGGTGCACGGGGCCGACAAACTGGGCCGGCTGGCATACCAGAACGTCGATCAGGCGAGATATCTAGCTTGGCTTGTCACGGAATCGCCGCATCTCGAGCTACTGGCCCCAGTCCCATTGAATGTGGTGTGTTTCCGCTTTAGGCATGCCGGAGTGGATGATGATCGACTCAATGCCCTGAATGAGGAACTGCTGATCCAGCTGCAGGAGCAGGGCATCGCCGTTCCCTCCGGGACCACTTTGCACGGAAAATACGCGCTGCGGTGTGCGATCACAAATCACAGGAGCCGCAGGGAAGATTTTGAGATCCTTGTCAGAGAGTGCGTCAGACTGGGCGAGGCGCTGACCGCTGGAGAACCTGCGGGCCACCAGGCCTGATCCTGGGTCAGGCAGACAGGAGGCGACGGAGCTCCTCCAGCCTTGGCCTGGTCCTCGGATCGACATCCGGAATTCGGTTCGCCTCTCTCGACAAGGCTTCCGTAATCACCCGCAGCGCGCGTTTCAGTTCGGCAGGGCGCAGTTCCCAAACCAGAGCTTGGGCCAGGGGTTCTCGAGCTTCTGGAGGAAGCGCATCGAAGC
>DHWR01000101.1:2391-5056 GCA_002413265.1 Chloroflexi bacterium UBA5177 | reverse complement strand
GTTGCGCAACGCGCTCGAACTTGGATCCGAGCGCACGCAAGCATTCGCTCGTGAGCAGCGCGCGCACCTAGTGGACTTCGAGATCGAGCTGGTCCCTGGCTTGCTCACCGGCCAGAGGTACATCCCCGTGAACCGAGTCGGAGCTTACCTTCCCGCCGGGAGATTCCCGCTGTTGTCCAGCGCATTCATGACCGTGGGCGTAGCCAAGGTCGCCGGCGTCCCGACGGTCCTGGCGTGTACTCCGCCTCGTGCGGACGGCACGCCAGATCCCGCCGTGCTGTACGCCGCGCACCTGTCCGGGGTGGATCGCGCGTATGCGCTCGGCGGCGTGCAAGCTCTCGCGGCCATGACTTTTGGGCTGCTCGGAGAGGACCCGATTGACATGCTCGTTGGCGCCGGCAACGCATACGTCGCCGAGGCCAAGCGACAGTTGTTCGGGCGGGTCGCGATCGATCTACTAGCGGGACCATCCGAGGTTGCTGTGATAGCCGACGAAACGGCAGACGTCGAGTTGGTAGCAGCTGACCTGCTCGGGCAGGCAGAACACGGGCCGGAATCGCCGGCAGCCCTGATCACGACCTCCGAGACCCTTGGCAACGCAGTGATCGCAGAGGTAGCGCGCCAGCTCGAGACACTCAAGACGCGCGACATCGCTGGCCCGGCCTGGCATGACTACGGCTCAGTTACGTGGGCGGCAGATGCAGACACCGCGATCCAGCTGATGGATGACTTGGCTCCGGAGCACCTTGAAGTCATCACCGCAGACGACGACTACTACTATCAGCGGTTGAAAAACTACGGCTCGGTGTTCCTCGGTGCATGGAGCACGGTTGCATACTCCGACAAAGGCATGGCCGGGACCAACCACGTACTGCCCACGCGCGGCGGGGCACGTCATAGCGCGGGCCTATCCGTCTCCCGATTCCTCAAACCGCTGACCTTCCAGCGGCTCAGCAAGGCCGCCACCCCGGACGTGGCAAACGCAGTTGACGTAATTTCCGATTACGAGGGCATGGCTGCCCACCGTGCCACCGCCACCCTCCGCCTGGACCGCCTCACGCGCTGATAACAGCCCGCTCGGCAGATCCCGCCGCACCCCCTCGGCATGGCTATCGCGCCTTATCTGCCGAACCGTCCGGCTGACAGTCCCAGCGAATCATGTTTCGAAACCTGAGGTGGCTCAGGCTGCCGCTCGGTCCCAGGGGACGGATCGCCGCGGGCAATTCGTTGGGAGATGGTGAGTGTCGGCACCGGAGCCCGCCTCCGCGATGCCTTGTGGTCGGTACGAAGCTGCCAGCAAGCGCTCGGGCAGTCCCTACTTTCGGGGTGCGTTTTTCGGCCTATTCGGCGACGGGTATGAGGTGAGCATCTCTCGCGCGAGTCGCGCAATCTCTCGGGTCGCTGGTGACAGGGGGCTAGCTTCGCGCCGAACAAATGCGATCGTGTCATACAGCGGCTCCGCGAGCGGGACAGTCGTGATCGACGGCGGGCACGCCGCGCTGGCGGCGACCGCCCGCGAGATGAATTTGTCACCTATGCCGCGGGCAACGAGACTCAACGCTGCCTCGACGTGTTCAACCTCAATCCAAGGCTCTAGTTTGACCCCTGCTAGTTGACACCGCTCCGCTAACTGCCGGCGGGTGGGGTCCTTCCAGCCAGCATGAGCGTCGTAGAGAATGAGTCGCGCGTTAGTGAGGTCTGAGATGCGCACCGGACGCTTGACATGTGAGAGGTCGGAGCTTGCGTAAAGGACTTCGTCACGCATCAGGGGCGTGACTTTGAGTTCCGCTTCGTCAATCGGCAGGATTACAAGCCCGGCTTCTAACGAACCTTCGGCCACCGCGGCGGCGACATCGGTGGAGTTGAGGCCAACTAATCGCACCTTCACGAGAGGGTAGAGGTCATGGAAGCGAGCGACGAGGTCGGATAGGAAGTAGTAGTCGGCGTTTCGTAGAACACCGAAGGTTGCCACCCCTCCCGTCAGCGAGTGCACAGCGCGCAAGGCGTGGCTGGCATTGTCTGCTGCGGCGACGGCTTGTTCCGCATGGCCAAGAAGCTCGCGACCCGCGGGCGTAAGAGCCAGGCGTCGGCTGCCTCGTGTGAACACTGGGATCTTGTATTCGTCTTCCATCCGACGGACGAGCTCAGAAATCGATGCTTGGGTGACACCGAGCTCAGACGCTGCAGCCGTGAAGGAACCCGTCCGTGCGGCGGTGAGGAAAGCCCGAAGTTGGTTTAGCGAGATCACAGGGAAACCCTATGCATGGTGGCATTTCTGTCAAGTTCTTCCATGAGAAGACTTCCCTGTCCCTACCTCGGCCGTGAGCCGGGTTGGGGCACGTCCGACGGCACGAGGCGAGAATGTCGGCGCGCTGATGGACCAGGCGAGTCCTCACACACCCAACCTCAGATAAACGTTGGGCTACCAGATCTAGCTAGCCAGCTAGCGCGCGGCGAGCAGCGCCCGCGTTCGTTCGTGTCTGGGTTGCGTGAACAACTGCTCCGGTGGCCCCTCCTCGACCACCACACCCTGATCCATGACGACGATGCGGTCAGCGATCTCCCTGGCGAATCCCATCTCATGGGTCACGATCACCATGGTGGTCCCGGTCGTGCCGATGCGGCGGATCGCCTCTAGGACCTCGCCGACCAACTCCGGATCCAG
>DHWR01000101.1:0-2059 GCA_002413265.1 Chloroflexi bacterium UBA5177 | reverse complement strand
CATTCCTCGGACGGCCATCAGAGGCGCCATGACATTGGTAAGCGCGGTCTTGTTCGGAAACAGGTTGAAGCGCTGAAAAACCATGCCTACCTCCGCGCGCTGTGCGGCGATGGCCTTTGGCGTGTCCTCCTCAAGTTTGCCTGATTTCTCGCGGTAGCCGATCAGGTGCCCATTGACGAGGATGCGGCCGGAATCGATCTTTTCAAGGTGATTGATGCACCGCAGCAGAGTGCTCTTTCCGGAGCCGCTCGGTCCGAGTAAAGCCACGATTTCAGACGGCTGTACTTGAATACTTATGCCTTTGAGTACCTCGACGTCCTTGCTGGGATCGCGTTTCCGCCCTCGCAGCCGTTGTAGAGCCGTCGGGTTCGCAGCAAAAAAGGTCTTGTGTACGTCCTGGATGTCGATGACGGGCAGCGATCCAGCCTCAGCAGTTTTAGGCATAAGTACGCAGTTTTCTCTCGCCAATGACAAGCAATCTTGATAGCGGCAGACTGAGGATCAGGTACATAATTGCGGCTGCGGTGTAGATCGGAACTGTCTGGAACGTGGTGCTCGCCAGTACATTCGCCGTCTTGACAATCTCGACAACCGCAATGACTGATGTCAGCGCCGTGTCCTTTAGCATGGATACGAAATAGTTGCCAACGGACGGAAGGGCCACCAGAAGCGACTGTGGGATGACGATTCGAAACAATGACTTACGAGGGGTGTAACCCAGCGACAATGCGGCCTCGTTCTGCCCTGCGTCGATCGACTCGATGGACGAGCGAAAGACCTCTGACAAGTACGCGCCGTAGTTGAGCCCTAGTCCGAGGATCCCAGCCATCACCGGGCTGAGTGAAAAGCCTAAGGCCGGAAGCCCGAAGTAGATGTATATCAACTGCACGAGCAGGGGTGTCCCGCGGAACAGCTCGAGGTAGATCACCGCGAGAGGGGTGAGGAAACGGTTGCCGGAGATGCGTACCAGGGCCACAAGCATGCCGACCACTAGCGCGAGCAGCAAGGCGCCTGCGGCCAGCTGCAGCACGATCCCACTGGCCCAGAACATGTCCGGAAGAAAACTCAGCGTGAGGTGGACGAAGGTCATCTTCTCAGGCCTCTCCGAAGTTGTCTCTGTTGTCGAACGTGTCGGCGACGCCGATTAGTCGGCCAGTGCCTCCGACGCAGCATCGGAGGCACCGGCCAATGTCCGAACTACTTCGCCCGGTTTGCCTCGCCCAATCCGTACTCCTTGAGGATAGTGAGATCCTCCCCGGACTTTTTCAGTGCTGCCAGACCGTCGTTGAGTTCAGCCAAGAGTGCAGTGTCATCCTTACGGACCGCAGCCCCGATGGTCCCTGGGAAGTGGGGTGGATTCGGCAGCAACAGTTTCAAGCCCATTTTCGGATCTTTGGCGATCGCGTATCCGGCCACCGCGCTATCCGTCACGACGGCATCGACTTGCTTGTTCTGCAGCGCCTGAAGAAGGGCAGCTTGCGAATCGAAGACTTTAAGGGACGAGGCACCTAGGGTCTTGGCGTAATCCAAGTAGACGGTGCCGGTCTGCGCACCGATCGCCTTGCCCTTGAGGTCCGCAGCCCCCGTGATGCCGCTGGTGTCACTGCGGGTAACAATGCCCTCACCCTCGCTGTACCAGGGGTTTGTGAAGTTCACAACCGCCTGGCGCTTAGCAGTGATGTACATCGCATCCACGACCACGTCGATCTTCTTGGCCTGCAACGCCGGAATCAGGCTCGCGAAATCCGTGTCATAGATCTGGATCTTCCAACCCTTGCTCTTGGCAATTGCCTCGATCATCTGGCCGTCGATCCCTTTGAGGCTCGTACCGCCAGCGTCGTGGAAAGCAAAGGGGGCATCGTTCGACGTACCCACGATCAACGTGCGCTGAGCCCCGGTGGCACCACTGGCGCCGGAGGAACTGGAGGGAGTGGAGCTACAAGCTGCCAGCGCGATGATTATCACCGTCAAGGCGAGCGCCGACCGCCCCATGGGGAAGATTCTGCTGCGCCTGTTCACGGTCTCTCCTCGTGTTTGATACTGGAATTGTCGTGTACGC
>DHWR01000085.1:5302-5561 GCA_002413265.1 Chloroflexi bacterium UBA5177 | reverse complement strand
TCCGCAGCCGGAACTACGTCAACTTGATCGTTATCGATAAGCAGCCACACCTGCAGTATCTAGACATGCAGGAGGCGATAGAGCACTGCACCCGAGGAGCCTCGGTCTGGTCGTGGGCTGGCAATGACATCGGCTGCGAACCGGATGTCGTCCTCGCAGCCGCCGGGGACGTGCCCACAAAGGAGACGCTCGCAGCTGCCAAGTGGCTGCGCGAGCGCATTCCTGAGATGAAGGTTCGGGTGGTCAACGTCGTCGATCT
>DHWR01000085.1:0-5118 GCA_002413265.1 Chloroflexi bacterium UBA5177 | reverse complement strand
GTGGTCAACGTCGTCGATCTCATGACGTTGTTCCCGCCCGAACACCATCCACATGGCATGAATGAGACACAATTCGTGGATCTCTTCACCGCTGGCCAGCCGGTGGTCTTCGCCTTCCACGGTTATCAGCGGGCGATGCACGAAATCCTGCATGGAAGAATGAACGCAGAGCGCTTCCACGTTCGCGGTTTCAATGAACAGGGAACGACTACGACGCCGTTCGACATGCTCGTTCTCAACGGCATGAGCCGCTACCACTTGGCCATAGAGGCACTCAAGCGCGTAACGCGCATCCGGCCACAAGCTCCGGCCCTGATCGCCGAGTTGGAATCTCTCATCCAGAAAGCCGTGGCCTACTCGCGCGACCACCTGGAAGACGTGCCCGAGATCACGGACTGGACCTGGTCCTGAGCTAGACGCCGCTGCTGGACAAGGTTAGGCGGTCGACTCCGATCGCTCGAGCGCAATCTTCTGCATGTACGACATTGCATGCACTTTGGGACCGGGCCGTCGCTCGTCCGTCATCTAACCGTCATGATGCGCACATCAGCGGGTCATGTCACGTCCGTACTTTGGAAATGCGCCGGTGAACTGCACCGGCAGCAATCCAATAAAGGACACAGTTCATGAACCGCAAACTTACTGCACTGATCTTCACAGCCCTCGTCGGCCCTCCGGTGGCCGGCGTTTTGACGGCCAGCCCTGCTTCGGCCGCAAACACCCACAGCAGCAAGACTCACACATACAAGGGCGCCACGGTCCAGACCACCTGGGGTCCGATGCAGGTAGTGATCTCTGTTAAAGGGAAGAAGATCACCAAGATCAAGGTCGTGGACCCCACCCACACCTCACGCTCACTGGTGCTAGCAGATCGCGCCGTCCCCGTCCTCATTCAGGAAACCCTGTCTGCGCAGAGCGCCCGCATCGACGTCGTTTCCGGCGCCACCACGATTAGTCAGGCGTATGTGTCCTCGCTCCAGTCCGCGCTGAAGCGCGCTCACCTGGCCTGATCGTGTCGCTTCGCTCTCGAATGGCCGAAATCAAGGGACAAGCGCATCCCAAGCCATCCGGGCATCGTCGGAATCGCGCGCTGCTCCTGGGAGGCGCCCTTGCGACCGGGATATTGACGCTTTTCGTCATCCCAGTCATCCAAGCTGTCCAGCCGGCAACCGCGCGTACCTCTGCCCGTACCACCGGTTCGAAAGCTACCAAGAGCGTCCTCAAGACTCCGCAGGCGAGTCCCGCATCGCCGCACGTGAACGTTCTCTCTGCTGCCTCGCTCGGCCCGCTCGAGACGATCGTCCAGACCTTGAACAACTGCGGACCGTCTTCCGTCGCCGCAGTGCTCGCCTACTATCAGATCTATCGCACTGAGGCGCAGGTCGCCGCCGTGCTTCGGGCCGACAACAGCTACTGGGGCATGTCGCCGGTCGATCTGCCGGCTTACGCACAGAGCATGGGCATGCGGGCCCTCGTCGGCTATGGGGGCTCAGAAAAACTCGTCAAGCTGCTGATCTCAAGTGGTTTTCCCGTCATCGTCTCGCAGTACGTGAGCTCCAGTGACCCTGTGCGGCACTATCGCCCGATCGAGGCGTACAACGATCGCACTCAAACTTTCGTCAGTGCCGATCCGTACCTGGGTGCCGAGCATACCATCTCCTACTCCGAATTCAGCGCCATCTGGGCCGAGAGTGATTACCGCTTCCAGGTTATATATCGGCCGTCACAAGCGAAACTTCTCGCGGCCGTGCTTCGTGCCGCCGGGTGGGGCGCCAAAAGCACGTACGGCGCGGCGATACGGTGGGAAGAAGCTCAGATAGATACCGCCGACTTCGGCAACGTCGGTTCCTGGATCTGGTACAACGGCCGGATCGACATTGCTTTCGATGAGGCAGAACTGGGGCAGTACGCGAAGGCGCGCGCAACGCTCGTCACCGCATCCCGCCAGGGCGTGAGCAGCGTGGCGATCCAGTGGGTAAGTAACGAGATCCGCCGCTTGCAGCAAGCCTAATCCGTCCCTGCGAGGACGCCTTGGCGCGCCCCGACAGTTTGGGCTCCGGCCCCAGGTTTCACCTGCACCGAATGCTAGGAGCCACTTCCCACCGTCACTGAACCGTCATCTTCTACACACGCGGGCATCATCTCTCGCCCGTACGCTGGACCCTGAACGCCAAGTGATCCGAAAGGACTGCCCATGCTCTCCCGCACCGTGCGAGGCGCTTCAGCAGGTCAGTTTGAGCGCCGCCTCACGATGTCGCTCGCCGGCCAATGGCACCGAATATCGCTTCTTGTCATCCTAGCCTTGGCCGCGGTTCTAAATTTCACCGGCCTCAGCCGCGAGGGCTACAACAACCAGTACTATGCCGCTGCCGTCAGGAGCATGTCGCAGAGCTGGCACAATTTCTTCTTCGCTTCCTTTGATCCCGGCGGGTTCGTCACCATAGACAAGCCGCCTCTCGGCTTTTGGTTCCAGGTCGCCAGCGTCAAACTGTTCGGCTTCAATGGCGTCGCCCTCTTGATTCCTCAAGCGCTTGCGGGGGTTCTGGCTGTCGCGCTTCTCTACTATCTCGTGTCGCGTAGCTTCGGCTGCGTGTCCGGGCTTATCGCGGCCCTCGCACTTGCCGTTACACCCATCAGCGTGCTCACCAGCCGCAACAACACTATCGACGGCACTCTGGTGTTGTTCGTGTTGTTGGGCGCCTGGGCGGTGCTGCGGGCAGCCGAGACCGGGAAGCTCCGCTGGCTGCTGCTCTGCGCTGCCTTCGTGGGCCTCGGATTCAACATCAAGATGCTGGAGGCCTACCTGGTGGTGCCGGCCTTCGGCGCCGTCTACCTGCTTGGCGCGCACGTCAGTCTCCGGCGGCGTATTGGTCATCTCCTCGTGGCTCTGGGCGTCATGCTGGCCATATCCCTTTCCTGGGTAACCGCCGTCGACCTCACGCCCGCAAGCCAGCGTCCCTGGGTGGATTCCACAACCACCAACTCGGAGTTCGACCTCGCCATCGGCTACAACGGACTCCAGCGAATCACCGGGAACCACTCTGTGGGCGGTTCGGCGCAGCCCGGCTTAGGCCGCTCCCCCTCAATAGGATCCAGCGCTGCTTCTCCGGGCTTTCTCGGCGGTTCGCCCGGCGGTGGCCCCGGCGGCGTTGCCGAGAACGGTCCCACCGGTCCTCTCCGCCTCCTCGACATCCAGCTTGGGAGCCAGATCGCCTGGTTATTGCCGCTCGCGATCCTTGGTTTGCTGCTCGCCCTGTGGCAGAGTCGTCCCAGGCTTCGGTTGCTCGACGACCAGCAGCGCCAGCTCGTTCTCTGGGGCGTATGGCTGCTCACGACCGGCGCATTTTTCAGCGTCGCGCTCTTCTTTCACACCTACTACCTGGCAATGATGGCGCCGGCTGTGTGCGCGCTCGCCGGTGTTGGCGTGGTCGCTCTGTGGAAGGAATATCGGCGAGAACAGTCGCCCATCTGGTGGTGGCTGCCAGTCGCCATAGTTGCAGGCGCGCTAGTCGAGAAACGGATCCTGGCCGCGTACCCCAGCTACTCCAGTTGGTTAACGCCTTTGGTTTTGGCTGCTTGCGTGCTGGCTTCCCTAGTCCTGGTTCTCTTCCGGCTCCGTGTCTTCGAAAATCTACGTACTGGAGTGTTTGCGGCAGTGGTCGCCACGCTAGCCCTCATGGCTCCGCAAACGGTGTTTGCTGCCTACACCACTCAGCACACCGAAGTGGGCCCCATCGTCCGAGCCGGCCCCGCCGCCTCCGGTGTTTCTACCGGATTTGGCAGAGGAGGTGGCGGATTTCCGAGAGGCAATGGCTCGTTTGGTCCCCGGCCGTTCGGCGGGCGCGTACCGGGTCGCTTCGGCGGGGGTGGTCCTCCGTCTGGTGCCGGCCCGCCACCAAACAGCGGATTCGGCAGACCGTTTGGTCGTGGACTGCGCGGCGCTCAGGTCAACACCAAGCTAGTGACCTACCTCGAGAAAAACCGTGGCAGCGCGAAGTACCTCGTCGCCACGTCCAGCTCAAACGCGGCCGCACCCATCATCATCGCCACCGGAATCCCCGTCATGTCGCTCGGAGGCTTCTCAGGGAGCGATCCCATCCTGTCCACGGCGACTCTGGCGAAGCTCGCCAAAGCTGGAGAGGTCAAATACTTCATGCTCGGCGGCGGAGGGCCTGGAGGCAGAGGAAGCCAGACCGTGACCACATGGATACAGCAGCATTCTAAGCTTGTGACAGTCGCCGGCACGGAGCTCTACGAGTACACGGGGTAATGACGACCGCGCCTCAGTTGCCGGCTTATTCCTCCGCCCGCTGTTGGGAGTGACCGGCACGTATTCGACGCCTGGCCTACGTTGCGTCCGCCGTCGGTACACGTCAACACCAAGCTTCCAGCGGACAGGGCGTGCTCGTGGCTGGGTCAGAGCAGACGGCTCGCGGAGGAGTACGAGCGGCTGTGCGAGACGAGCGAGGCAATGATCTATGTGACCATGAGTCGCATCATGCTCAAGAGACTGGCTCATTCATGACTTTTGCGGAGGGTTCTAGTCATCGCCGCTGTCGATACCCGGTCGGTTGTGCTGGTCGAAGGGATCAGCGATCAGATCGCGATCGAGACTCTCGCTACGCACCTCGGTCGCAATCTAACGAGCGAGGGTGTCTCCGTCGTGTCAATGGGAGGGGCGCACGCACTCGGACGCTTCCTCACGCGATTCGGCCCGCACGGGGCGAACCTGGGGATCGCCGGACTCTACGACGTGGGGGAGAAGAGCGTGGTCAACCGGGCTCTCCAGCGGGCCGGGTTCGGCTCCTCGCTGACTCGGACCGATATGGAGGAGATGGGGTTCTACGTGTGTGTCGTCGATCTGGAGGACGAGCTGATTCGGGCTCTGGGGGCAGTTTCAGTCGAGGCCGTTATTGACGTCCAAGGCGAGCTCGACTCCTTCCGCACCTTGCAAAAGCAGCCAGCGTGGCGGGGGCGGAGACTCGAAGACCAGCTGCGGCGCTTTATGGGAAGCGGCGCCACTCGCAAGATCCGCTATGCACGCTTGCTGGTCGACGCTCTCGCTCCTGCCCAAGTCCCTCGCCCCCTCCACCTCGTGCTCGCTCACGTCCTTCGATT
>DHWR01000174.1:24332-30278 GCA_002413265.1 Chloroflexi bacterium UBA5177 | reverse complement strand
AACTTCGCCTTGGCCATTCCTTCTACTCTCCTAAAACGCGGGAACTACGCCGCGTTGTTTCCCTTTTTGCGGATCTCATCCGCGATGTGTTGCGGAACCTGCTGGTAATGAGAGGGCTCCATGCTGAAAGAGGCCCGGCCCTGGGTCATAGACCTCACGGTGGTCGCATAGCCAAACATCTCGGCCAACGGCACGAGAGCCTTCACGACCGTGACATTTCCCTGAGGGTCGTTCGTCTCGATCTGGCCTCGCCTTCGATTCAGATCGCCGATCACGTCGCCCATAAACGACTCGGGTGTTGTCACCTCGACTCGCATGATGGGCTCCTTCAAGACAGGGCCGGCTTTCTCTGCAGCGGCCTTGAAGGCCATAGACCCCGCGATCTTGAACGCCATTTCCGACGAGTCAACCTCGTGGTACGAGCCGTCGTACATGATTGCCTTGATGTCGATGACCGGATAGCCGGCAATGATCCCGTTGTCCAGCGCTTCCTTCACTCCTGCCTCCACGGCAGGGATGTATTCGCGCGGCACAACGCCACCGACGATCTTGTTCTCGAACTCGAAGCCTTTGCCGGACTCCAGAGGCTGGATTTCCAGCCAGACGTCACCGAATTGACCGCGTCCACCCGTTTGGCGGATGAAGCGCCCCTCGGCCTTGGCGCTGCGCGTGATCGTTTCCTTGTAAGCCACCTGGGGCCGACCGACGTTGGCTTGCACCCTGAACTCCCGGAGCATGCGGTCGATGATGATTTCGAGATGCAGCTCGCCCATTCCCGAAATGATGATCTGACTGGTTTCCGGATCAGTTCGCATGCGGAACGTCGGGTCTTCCTCCGAGAGCTTGATCAGCGCCTCTGACATCTTGTCTGTGTCTGCCTTGGTTTTTGGCTCGACGGCAACTGAAATGACGGGTTCCGGGAAAGTGATGTTTTCGAGGACGATTGGATTGTCCGGATCGCAGACCGTGTCCCCGGTGAAAGTGCTCTTCAGACCGACTATGGCGATGATGTCGCCGGCCTCAGCTTGCTGGATCTCTTCTCGGTGGTTCGCGTGCATGCGCATGAGGCGCCCGACGCGCTCTCGGTTTTCCTTGGTGGAGTTCAAAATGTAGGAGCCTGCAGCGAGACGCCCCGAGTAGACGCGGCAGTATGCGAGCCGCCCTACATAGGGATCGGAGACGATTTTGAATGCGAGGCCCGAGAAAGGCTGATTGGGGTCGGGCGGGCGCGCTTCAATTTGCTCGGTCTTCGGGTTCACGCCCTCGACGGGAAGTATGTCCAGGGGTGAGGGCAGATAGTCGACGACGCAGTCCAGCATCGGCTGGACGCCCTTGTTTCGGAGCGCGGATCCACACAAGACGGCCACCATCTTGTTGGCGATGGTGGCGCGGCGGATTGCGGTCTTGATCTGGTCGTGACTAATGTCAGCGCCCTCGAGGTGCGCCAGGTAGGCGAGCTCGAACTCGTCATCTACCAGTGACAGCTGATTGAACATCTCTTCGCGAGCTGTTTCCGCGGAACCCTGAAGGTGAGCCGGTATGGCAGCGTCCTCTTGTTGCGTGCCAAGGTCGTCGGTATAGATCTGCGCGTTCATCTCGACCAGGTCGATGGCGCCGAGGAAATCGTTCTGGCTCCCGATCGGAATCTGGATGACGACCGGATGCGCCCCCAGACGCTCCTCGATCATAGAGACGCAGCGCTCAAAATCCGCGCCGGTTCGGTCCATCTTGTTCACAAACACGAAGCGGGGGACTCGGTACTTATCTGCCTGTCGCCACACCGTTTCTGACTGCGGCTCGACACCGGCCACGGCGTCCAGCACTACTACACCACCGTCCAGCACACGAAGGGATCTTTCGACCTCTACCGTGAAATCGACGTGACCAGGCGTGTCGATGAGGTTGATGCGATGGCCGTTCCACTCGGTCGTCGTAGCCGCGGAGGTTATGGTAATGCCGCGTTCGCGCTCCTGCTCCATCCAGTCCATGGTGGCTGCGCCCTCGTGGACTTCGCCTACTTTATGGATTCGATTGGTATAGAAAAGGATGCGCTCTGTCGTCGTCGTCTTGCCGGCGTCGATGTGCGCGATGATACCGATATTTCTTGTTTTCTCGAGTGGATTTTCCTGTCCCATGTGTCCCTATGACGCGCCGTGACTCGCCCCTTGCGAGCTAGAACCGATAGTGAGCGAACGCACGGTTCGCTTCGGCCATGCGGTGCGTGTCCTCCCTTTTCTTTATGGTGGCGCCGACATTGTTCGACGCATCGAGCAGTTCGGCAGCCAACTTCTCTGCCATAGATTTCCCGGCGCGCTTGCGAGCCGACTGGATTAGCCAGCGCATCGCCAGGGCGCGCCTTCGGTCCCCACGGATCTCCACCGGCACCTGGTACGTCGAGCCTCCAACGCGTCGAGGCTTGACTTCGAGCACCGGAGTAGCGTTCCGCAGCGCAAGCTGAAAGGTATCGATAGCAGGACCGCGTCCTCGCTCCTGGATTATGTCCAGAGCGCTGTAGAAGATGGCTTGCGCCACGGTCTTCTTGCCGTCATGCATCAAATTATTGATGAATTTAGCGAGAGTGCGGTCGCGAAACCGCGGATCGGGGATGATTACCCGACGCGAAACCTTTGCTCGCCGTGGCACGTTCACTACCTCCGTGGACTAGTCGTTTCATCTTGAGCGCCCGAAAAATCGGACCGGTTGATTTCCTTGACACGTTTTGAGGCACTGCCTGAGAAAAGGCGGCAGTGCCTCAAACGATTTTCACTTGTTGACGGCGGGCCATCCAGGCCCGGGTATCAACAGCCTAAAGCTGGGAGAGCAGGAGAATTATCCCTTAGGCCGCTTTGCTCCGTACTTTGATCGTCCCTGCTTTCGGTTATTGACGCCTGATGCGTCAAGCGTTCCACGAATGACGTGGTACTTGACGCTCGGAAGATCTTTCACGCGGCCCCCGCGGATCAACACCACGGAGTGCTCCTGAAGGTTGTGTCCCTCGCCAGGAATGTACGCAGTTACTTCTCGATTGTTGCTGAGTCGGACTCTACAGATCTTTCGGAGTGCCGAGTTCGGCTTTTTCGGCGTCATGGTTCGCACCACAGTGCAGACTCCACGCTTCTGCGGCGCACCCTTGAGCTTCAATCGCCTCTGCTTCAGAGTGTTGTACGCAAACTGCAGGTCAGGGGCCTTTGAGCGCTTTTCAGCAGGCTTTCGACCCTTACGTACAAGTTGGCTGATAGTCGGCAAACCGTGTCTCCTCCGTGACGAACTGAGCGCAGGCCCTGCGCGGGCCTGCGCTCCAAAAGTATATCACTCTACCGGTGCTTCATCAAGGTCACCAGCTTCGACCGGTGCGTCAAGCACTTCGCCATCGGGCCCAACCAGGACCTCGGCTTCCGCCAGTGAGGCGCCGCCATTTTCACCATCGACTTCGAGCTCGCCATTCGTCGACAGATCCTCCAGCTCGGCGATCTCGCCTGCAAAGAGCGCCTCGCGCTGCTGTTGCCGAGCGAGCAGACCGGTGCCGGCAGGGATCAGCTTGCCGATGATCACGTTCTCTTTGAGGCCGACCAGACGATCCACCTGTCCTGCGATTGCCGCGTCGGTCAAGATCTTCGTCGTGTCCTGGAAGGAGGCGGCAGCGAGGAAGCTGTCGGTGGTGAGACTGGCCTTGGTAACGCCGAGAAGGACTGTGGTAGCAGTCGCGGGCTCGCCGCCCTGGGCCAGAACGGCAGCATTGATGCTCTCGTACTTGAACCGGTCGATGATCTCGCCCGGCAGCATCTCCGTGTCGCCGGGCGTGTCGACGCGAACCTTGCGGAGCATCTGGCGAACGATGACTTCGATGTGCTTGTCGTTGATGTTGACGCCCTGGGTCCGGTACACCTTCTGGACCTCTTCCACGAGGAACATCTGCACGTCGTCGCGG
This sequence comes from Chloroflexi bacterium UBA5177, assembly GCA_002413265.1. Classification (GTDB taxonomy): domain Bacteria; phylum Chloroflexota; class UBA5177; order UBA5177; family UBA5177; genus UBA5177. The sequence goes on along the minus strand of DHWR01000174.1, from coordinate 26,350 downwards.
CCCATGACCCGCAAGATGTCCTGGGGATTCGCGGCGCCGTCCGTCAAAGCAGTTCCCGCTGCGACAAACTGCCCATCGGTCACCCGGACCCGGGAAACCGCGGGCACCGAGTACGAGCGGGTCTCGTAGAGCTCTGGAGTGATCAGCACCTGACCCTTGGACTCCGTGACGCTGCCCGACGAGCCGGCCACGATGTCGGTCGCGTTTTCATCTCGTTTGCCGCGTTTCGTGTACCGGGCGAGGATGGTTCCAGGCTCGACATGTTCTCCCGTCGTCACAGCGACGGTGTATCCGGACTTCACTTCGTGACGCTCGGTGTCGGCCTCGTCTACGGAGGACACTGTGATCCTTTGCTCGGTGTCATCTCGTTCGATGCGTACGATGCCGTCAATCTCGGAGATGATCGAAACGTCCTTGGGCACTCGGGCTTCGAAGAGCTCTTCCACTCTCGGCAGACCCTGGGTGATGTCGGACCCGGCCACACCACCGGTGTGGAACGTTCGCATCGTGAGCTGAGTGCCAGGCTCGCCGATCGATTGAGCGGCAATGATGCCTACGGCTTCGCCCATCTCCACGAGCTCGCCCGTTGCCAGACTCCAGCCGTAGCAATGCTGACACAGGCCGTGCTTGGATTGGCAGGTGAGCGGAGAGCGTACGGCTACTCCTTGCGTCTTGTCCTTTTCCAGAGCGTCCGCGATTTCCTTCGCCGTAGCGACGTCGACGATCACATTGCCGTCGACGATCATGGTCCCGGTCTCTGGATCAAAGAATGGAGCAGCCGTGAATCTGCCGACCATCCTGCGGGCAACCGGCTCAAGAATTCCGTCAGATGACGCGTCTCGTAAGACCAAACCAATCGTCGCTCCGCAGTCTTCTTCTCGGATGATGACGTCTTGGGACACGTCGATCAAGCGCCGCGTCAGGTAGCCGGACTCGGCTGTACGCAGGGCCGTGTCGGCGAGGCCTTTGCGGGCACCGTGCGTCGAGATGAAGTATTCGAGGACCGAGAGTCCTTCGCGGAAGTTCGAGCGAATCGGGAGGTCGATGATCTTGCCGGAAGGGTCGGCCATCAGGCCTCGCATTCCGGCGATCTGACGTACCTGGGTGAAGCCACCCTTGGCAGCGCCGGACACGGACATCATGTAGATCGGGCCGTGGGAATCGAGTGACCGCGTAACTGCCTCCTCGACTTCCTGACTCGCCTGCGTCCACACGTCCACTGCCTTGCGGTAGCGCTCCTCTTCGGTGATCAGACCTTCTTCGTACTGCTCCTGAACTTGAAGGACCTCGGTCTCTGCGCGTTCAAGTATTTGCGGTTTCTCGAGCGGAATGGTGATGTCCGAAACGCTCATGGTGATGCCGGAGCGCGTCGCATAGTGGAAGCCGAGCCGCTTGATCTCATCTGCGACCGCGGCGGTTCGCTCCTGGCTGTACTCGGCGTAGACTTCGGCAACCACGTCGCGCAGGGTGCTCTTGTCCTGGATCTCGTTCTTGAAACGGATCGTTTCGGGCAAAGCCTCATTGAAGACGATGCGGCCGACGGTGGTCACCAGCCCGTAGGTCTTCTTGCTGTTCGGAAGTAGGGTCAAATCGTCGCGGGCGACGACTCCGCACGAGGTCTGGATCATTTCTGATTCCAGTTGGTGCTGCGGGATCGCCACCTGAATCCTGGCATGCAACGACACACGTCCGAGCTCGTAAGCTTGCAGCGCTTCGTCGAAGGACGAGAAGACCGTCCCATTGCCCTTACCCTCGTCCTTCATGTCGGTGAGGTAGTAGCAACCCAGGACCATGTCCTTCGTTGGATTGACGATTGGCTCGCCGCTGGCCGGCGATAGCAGATTGCGGGAGCTCATCATGCGTGCCCGCGCCTCGCTCTGTGCGGCACGGGACAGTGGCACGTGCACAGCCATTTGGTCGCCGTCGAAGTCCGCATTGAAAGCGGTGCAGACGAGCGGATGTATCTGAATCGCACTGCCCTCGACGAGAACTGCGTCGAACGCCTGGATGCCGAGACG
>DHWR01000174.1:22595-24145 GCA_002413265.1 Chloroflexi bacterium UBA5177 | reverse complement strand
AACGCCTGGATGCCGAGACGGTGGAGAGTCGGAGCGCGGTTGAGCAGTACTGGATGGTCCTTGATGACCTCCTCGAGGACATCCCAGACCTCTGGTCGAACGCGTTCCACGATCCGCTTTGCGCTCTTGATGTTGTGAGCAAAGCCGCGCTCGACAAGCTTTCGCATGACGAAGGGCTTAAAGAGCTCGAGAGCCATCTTTTTCGGCAGACCGCATTGGTTCAGCTTCAAGTCAGGGCCGACCACGATGACTGATCGACCCGAGTAATCGACTCGCTTGCCGAGCAGGTTTTGGCGGAACCGCCCCTGCTTTCCCTTCAGCATGTCCGAGAGGCTTTTGAGCTTGTGGTTGCCGGAGCCGTTGACAGCCCTTCCTCGACGGCCGTTGTCGATGAGGGCGTCGGTAGCTTCCTGAAGCATTCGCTTCTCGTTTCGGATGATGATCTCCGGCGCGCCCAGCTCGATCAGTCTCTTGAGACGGTTGTTGCGGTTGATCACCCTGCGATAGAGGTCGTTCAAGTCGCTGGTGGCAAAGCGTCCCCCGTCGAGCTGAACCATCGGCCGCAGATTTGGAGGAATGACCGGTAGAACCGTCAAGATCATCCACTCGGGCTGCTGATTCGACTTGCGGAAGGACTCTACTACGCGCAGCCGCTTGGTCCCCTTCTTTCGGCGCTGACTTGTCTGGCTCGAATTTCGTATCTCATTTCGGAGCTCTACTGCCAGCAGATCCAGATCGACTTGAAGGATGATGTCTCGGATGGCCTCGGCACCCATGCCCGCTTCGAACAGGTAGCCGTATTTCTCTTTGAGGTCGCGGAACTGCATCTCGTTGAGGAGCCCCATCCACTTGATGGACTCAATTTCCTCAATCTTGTGGAGGGTCTCTTGCCGGGCTGCTTCTATCTGATCGTCAAGTCCGGTTCGCGACTGCGCAAGCTCGGCATCGGCCGAAAGCTGCTCTGCGTCCGCGGCATCCGTGTGCCGCGCTTCCATCGCTTGACGATCTTGTTCGTACTTGGCCTCGATCTCTTCGACCTTGGCGTTCGCCTCGGGCAGCTCAAGCCCGCTCGCCATGACCTCGTTGACGGAGGTCAGGCGGCCCTGCTCGAGCTCCGCGAGCTCCTGCTGGCGCAAGAGGTCTGACGCGTGCATGGTGGCAGCCAACTCTTCGCCACGGCCAGTGACGCCACTCTCGATCTCCGCGATCTGCTCGGACTCCTCCTGCTTGATGCGCTCAATCGCCCGCACCTTCTCTTCTTCATGTACGCGAGTCACGATGTAGAGAGCGAAGTACAGAATTCGCTCCAGATTTCTGGGGGAGACGTCGAGCAAGAGGCCAAGCCGGCTCGGCGTGCCCTTGAAATACCAGATGTGGCTGACAGGCGACGCTAGCTCGATGTGGCCCATGCGCTCGCGGCGCACTTTTTCCCGGGCGACTTCGACGCCGCATTTGTCGCAGATAATGCCCTTGTAGCGGACACGCTTGTACTTGCCGCAATAGCATTCCCAGTCCTTGGTTGGACCAAAGATGCGCTCGCAGAAGAGGCC
>DHWR01000174.1:1124-22411 GCA_002413265.1 Chloroflexi bacterium UBA5177 | reverse complement strand
CCGTCCTTCTCGGGCTTGAGCGTTCGGTAGTTGATGGTCTCCGGCTTGGTGACCTCACCATAGGACCAGCCGCGGATCTGCTCAGGTGACGCGAGGCTGATGCGGATGGCGTTAAAGTCGTTTACTTCAAGCAATGTTCCCTCCAGGTGGAACGAACGTGCCCTTGTCCCGAGAGCACTAAGGTCTCTCGGAGCTCGGGCGGTGGTGGGATCCTACTCCCCCTTCTCAAAACCTGTGATGTTGACGTCCAGGCTGGGGATTTGATCGAGGCCCGCTTCGTCTGCGAAATGGACCTCTTCTTCGTCTTCATTGAGCACTTCGACCGACAGCGCAAGACTTTGAAGCTCTTTGACGAGCACCTTGAACGATTCGGGCACGCCCGGCTCCAAAATGCTCTCGCCCTTGACGATGGCTTCGTACGTCTTCACGCGGCCGATGACGTCGTCGGATTTGACGGTGAGCAGCTCTTGCAGAATGTGCGCGGCTCCGTACGCCTCGAGCGCCCACACCTCCATCTCTCCGAACCGCTGTCCTCCGAATTGCGCCTTGCCGCCCAGAGGCTGCTGGGTTACCAGCGAGTACGGTCCGGTGGACCGGGCGTGAATCTTGTCTTCAACCAAGTGGGCCAGCTTCAGCATGTAGATCTGGCCGACCGTGATCTCCTGATCGAAATCTTCGCCGCTTCGCCCGTCGTAGAGGCGCATCTTACCGGTACCCGGAAGATTTGCCTTAGCGAGCTCTTCGACGATCTGGTCCTCCGTCGCCCCGTTGAAAACAGGTGTCGCAACCTTGAAGCCCAGATCCGCCGCGGCCCACCCGAGGTGGGTTTCGAGGACCTGACCGATGTTCATACGGGAAGGCACGCCAAGCGGGTTGAGGATCATATCGACGGGCCGGCCATCCGGGAGGAAAGGCATGTCCTCGACCGGCACGATCTTTGAGATGACGCCCTTGTTGCCGTGGCGGCCTGCTATTTTGTCGCCCTCGGAAATCTTGCGCTTCTGAGCGATGCTGACCCGCACCAGCTGGTTCACTCCCGGTTGAAGTTCGTCACCGTTCTCCCGACTGAAGACTTTTACGTCGACCACTTTCCCGCGCTCGCCTTGCGGCACGCGCAGGGAAGTGTCCTTCACCTCACGAGCCTTCTCGCCGAAAATTGCACGGAGCAGACGTTCTTCAGCCGTTAGCTCGGTCTCGCCTTTAGGAGTGATCTTGCCGACGAGAATGTCGCCCGGTTCGACCTCGGCTCCCAGATAGACAATCCCGCGGTCGTCCAGATTCTTCAGCCCCTCTTCGCCGACGTTCGGGATGTCCCGCGTGATCTCCTCGGGCCCAAGCTTGGTGTCCCGAGCATCAACCTCGTGCTTCTCCATGTGGATCGACGTGAATTTGTCGGCCATGACCAGCTCTTCGCTGATCAGGATGGCGTCCTCGTAGTTCCCGCCCTCCCACAACATGAAGGCGACGAGCACGTTCTGACCGAGCGCAAGCTCACCGAGCTCGGTGCTCGAGCTGTCGGCCAGGACGTCACCTTGCGTAACTCGCTGCCCTCGTTCGACGATCGGCCTTTGATTGATCGTCGTTCCCTGGTTCGATCTGACGAACTTGCGAAGCAGATAACGGTGCTCCGCACCATGATCCGTATCGTCCGTGACGACGATCTCGCGGCCCGTCACGCTGCTCACGATGCCTTCTGAATCGGAGAGCACCAGCTGGCCCGAGTCGTAGGCTGCCCGTCGCTCAGTTCCCGTTCCAACGTACGGAGACTCGGGGCGGAGCAGAGGCACCGCCTGGCGCTGCATGTTGGAGCCCATCAGAGCTCGGTTGGCGTCATCGTGTTCCAGAAACGGGATGAGGGCGGTTGCCACACTCACCAGCTGTCGCGGCGAAACGTCCATGAACTGGACAAGTCGTGGTGGCTCCATTTCGAATCCCTCGCCTATGCGGACCGAAACCCGCTCCTCGATGAACTCGGCGTACTCGTTCAACAGGGCGTTCGCCTGCGCGATTCCGAAGGTCTCTTCTTCGTCCGCGGTCAGATACTGAATGTCGCTCGATGCAAACGGCTTCACGTCGACCGACTGCGGCTTCGCTGACTTAATCTTTTTCGCGACCTCTTCGTCCACTCGGGTTTCAGCGGGGACGAGAACCTTGCCCTTCTTATCTGTAAGGTCGGTTCGAATGAGCCGACCAACAAGATGAGGAGAGTTCGGTGGGAGCTGGTTGTAGACACGCCGGTAAGGCGTCTCGATGAACCCGTAGGAATTCGTGCGCGCGTACGTAGCCAGAGAACCGATGAGACCGATGTTGGGCCCTTCAGGAGTCTCGATGGGACAGATACGACCGTAGTGAGAGTGATGGACGTCGCGCACGTCGAACCCTGCGCGCTCACGCGACAACCCGCCGGGCCCAAGCGCGCTAAGGCGCCTCTTGTGCGTGAGCTCGGCCAATGGGTTCGTTTGGTCCATAAACTGCGACAGCTGACTTCCGCCGAAGAATTCCTTCATGGCCGCGACGACCGGACGGATGTTGATAAGCGCATTTGGCTTAGCCGACTCGACGTCCTGGATGGTCATTCGCTCTTTGACGACGCGCTCCATCCTCAGCAACCCGATGCGGAACTGGTTCTGCAGGAGCTCTCCCACAGCACGCACCCGCCGGTTTCCGAGGTGGTCGATGTCGTCCCGACGTCCGCCGTCCACATTCGATCGAATCATTTCTTTGACGATGCGACCGAGATCCTCTTTGGTGAGGATCTGTGGACCTGTCGGCTCGCCGGCTCCGAGTCGCTTGTTGAGCTTGTAGCGTCCAACTCGGTTCAGGCTGTAACGCCTGTCATTAAAGAACAGCGAATTGATCAGACTGCGCGCGTTTTCAAGCGTGGGAGGATCACCAGGGCGCAGCTTCTTGTACATCTCGACCAAACCCTCTTCCTGCGTATGGGTTGGATCGCGATCGAGCGTGCTCTGAATGTAGGAGTGATCCTCGTCCTTGTCGACCTCTTCTAGCAGCTCTCGAAGCTCTTCGTCGGTTCCATAGCCCACGGCGCGCAAGAGGGTGGTTACCGGAATCTTTCGTTTTCGATCGACCTTGACCGTGAGAACGTTCCGGTTACTCGTCTCAAATTCCAACCAAGCACCGCGGTTCGGGATGAGCTTGGCGCCCCACAGCAATCTTCCGCTTGCGACATCTTCTTCGGCGGTAAAGTAGACGCCAGGCGACCGGACGAGCTGGCTCACTACTACGCGCTCGGCGCCGTTGATGATGAAGGTTCCTTGATCCGTCATGAGCGGGAAATCGCCCATGAAAACTTCTTGCTCGGTGATCTCTCCGAGCGGCTCCCCCTCCGCCGTTACCTTCTTGACCAGACGCGCCTTGACGGTGAGAGGCGCGGAAAATGTCATGTCGCGGAGACGGCACTCCGCTTCGCTATACTTCGGCTTTCCGAACGGTTCAGCCGGGACGATAAACTCCAGGGACATCTTGCCCGCAAAGTCTGTGATAGGAGAGATCTCGTCGAAAAGCTCCCTGATGCCTTCGCGCTGGAACCAACGGAAGGAATCCAGCTGCATCTGAATAAGATTGGGGAGAGGAAGAACCTCCCCGAACCGGGCAAACGAGACTCGTTGGTCTCGCGTAGCGAGCGGCTTCTCGCCAGCAACTTGTACAGCCATTCACACTCCTTGCAGGGGTCGAATAATAGGGGAAACGGGCGGAAAACAGCGAGCAGCACTTGCCATGGGGCAAGTGCTTTATGTGCTTGGCGAACTTATATCGTATCGCAATGATGGGGGCAAGTCAAGCACATCCGCGCGGAGCATGGACCCGAGCGCAGATCAGCACATGTCTCCGCGGGACACACGTGGCTTATGGTAACTGATTCAGTTCCGGAAGCACAACCGGGCGGATTTGCCGAACGTGTGCGTCAAAGATCCCGCGCCATCAGGAGCTGGCTCTGCATCGGGCTGGATCCCGATCCCACGAAGTTTCCGCCAAAGGTGCCTCGAACCGCCGCCGGCATATCACAGTTTTGTCAGGAGATCATACAGGCGACGCAGGACTTTGCGGTCTGCTTCAAGATCAACTCGGCGTTCTTTGAGGCATTTGGCTCTGCCGGGTGGAAGGCGCTGGAGGATGTTCGGGCCGGGATCCCGCAGTCCATCCCAGTGATTCTGGACTCCAAGCGTGGCGACATCGGCAACACGGCCACGGCCTACGCCAAAGCCGTCTTCGAAGCTCTCAACGCTGACGCCGCGACCGTCAACCCGTTCCTCGGTTGGGACAGTCTCCAGCCGTTCCTCGAGTACGGCGGACGCGGAGTGCTGGTTCTGTGCAGGACCTCCAACCCGGGCTCCCGGGACTTCCAGCAACTCGAGATACAGGGGGAGCCACTCTACCTGCGCGTCGCTCGCGAGGCGCTTCAACAGCGAGTGCCCGCGGACGTCGGGCTGGTCGTTGGGGCGACTCATCCCGATGCACTTGAGCGAGTTCGTCGCCTCGACGAAGAGATCATCATTCTCGCGCCGGGCGTAGGAGCCCAAGGCGCGTCTGTGGCGCAGGCAGTACGAGCCGGATCGAACTCCAACGGCGACAATCTTCTCGCCTCCGCCTCTCGCGACATCCTGTATCCATCCTCTAGAGGAGCCCCTGCCGATGAAGCACGGAGGGTCGCCGAGCTCTGGGCAGGAGAGAGCTGGCGGGTCAAGGAGCACGACGGTGCCCCAGCTTGAGTTTCGAATTGGGGATGTCGTGCAATTGCGAAAACCGCATCCATGCGGCGGTACGATCTGGAAGGTCGTCAGGCTTGGCGCCGACATTGGCTTCGTTTGCGCAACCTGCGGGCGAAGGGTGCTACTCGCCCGAAGCACGGCCGAGCGCAGAGTCAAGAAGTTCTTGGAGCATGGACCCGTGATCGGAATAGCTTTTTCAGACGCCGCGGATTAGTTGTAGGTGGCCGACTAAGCAAACCGGCTCTTGTAGGCGGGCCGACTAAGCAACGGGCTCTTGTGGGCGGGCTGACTAAGCAACTGTCTCTATGAGCCAGCGGCTAGGCATGCGGTGCATGAGATCGAATCGCTTACCGGTCGATATCTCGAGACAGCGCAATCCGTACGCCACGTCCTCCGTCTGGCGCGTATCCAGCCAGACCTCATTCGGAAAGAGCGTATGCACGACGTCTTCACAGACCCCGTCGGTGTTCATGTAATGCCGTACCAGTTCGCCTTTGCTGCCAATGTGCGCCAACTGATCCTTGACGCCCATGATCACCAGTGCGTACTTCTGCTTTTGCTCCTGATCGGCGAAATAGACGTACCACTCCAGCGCACTCTTCCAGACGTCACGCATCGTAGCCCTCCAATTTCCTCACCGTTTTGTGCGCACGCTTGGCACGAAGTGTACCACTAACGGCATCCCTCCCACTCAGGTCGCGCTAGGCCAGATGACGCTTCATGATGTGGTAGTTTTCGAGCGCTTTTCCGGTCCCGACCGCAACACAGTAGAGAGGAAACTCAGCCACGTGGCACGGGACGTCCGTCACTCGGGTGAGGAGCTGGTCGATGTTTCGAAGCAAGGACCCGCCACCGGTCATGACCATACCGCGGTCCATGATGTCGGACGCAAGCTCGGGCGGTGTCTGCTCCAATACGGCTCGCACTGCCTCGATGACCGCAGTCAACGGATCCGCGATTGCCTCGACGATCTCGTTGGTGGCTATCGTTATGGATTTGGGTAGTCCGGTTACTTGATCCCGCCCCCGCACGTCCATGGTCAGCTCTTCCTCGAGCGGAAGAGCGCTGCCTATTTGAATCTTGACGTCTTCAGCAGTGGCATCGCCGATCATAAGTCCGTACTTGCGCCGAATGTGATTTGCGATGACCTCGTCGACCTTCATTCCACCCATTCGCACGGTCCGGTTGATCACTATGTCGTTGAGGCTGATGACGGCCACCTCGGTGGTTCCGCCGCCGATGTCGACGATCATGTTGCCGGTAGGCCCCGCAATCGGCACGTTTGCTCCGATGGCCGCCGCGATGGGTTCCTCTATGAGAAAGGCTCGCTTTGCGCCAGCTTGGATCGCCGCATCGTGCACCGCTCGCTTTTCGACGCTGGTAATGCCGGCCGGGATGGAGATCATGACTTCCGGTCGGAACATGCTCATGGTTCCGGTCACACGCCGGATGAAATAGCGGAGCATGCCTTCGGTTCGCACATAGTCGGCGATGACCCCGTCTCGCATCGGGCGGACCACCTGGATACTGGCGGGCGCTTTGCCCAGCATCTGACGAGCCTCGTCTCCCACCGCGACGATCTTGTTGTCCTCGGTCACCGCCACGACGGATGGCTCATTCAGCACGATTCCGCGGCCACGAACGTATACGAGCACGTTAGCCGTGCCTAGATCGATGCCGATCTGTTTGGCCAGCCTAGGCCTCCGTCCGGTCGCCAGGTCGCCTTCGGGTCCGCCGGAGCCCGGCGACACGTAGACGCAAAAGCGCTTTTTGAAGCGCTGCGGCAGTCTCCGCCTCCAGCTCGGTTCCTCTCCGCTCGGCTAGCAGCTGCTCAGCGCGAACTCGCGCCTCCTCGGCTCTCTCCCGATCAATCTCCTCCGACCGCTCGGCCGCGTCGGCAAGGACCACGACTTTGTCAGGGGTTACTTCAAGAAACCCGCCGGCGACGGCCAGGTGATGCTCCTCGCCCTGAGAGCGATACATGAGCTCGCCAGGGTCCAGCGGAGAGAGAACAGGCTCATGTCCGTGGTAAATCCCGATGTCGCCCTCCGCGGCTCGGGCGACGACAATGTCGGCGTCCTCTTCGAGGACGACACGCTCGGGCGTCACGATCTGCAAATGAATAGTCGGCATGGTGCGGAGTCTCCAGGTTAGGCTTTTTCGGCCTTCTCGCGTGCGTGATCAATCGTGCCTACGTACAGAAAGGCTGACTCCGGCAAATCGTCGCACTTGCCGTCGAGGATCTCCTGGAACCCGCGCACGGTTTCCTTAATCGGAACGTACTGACCGGCGGTCCCCGTAAACCTCTCCGCGACGAACATAGGTTGTGACATGAAACGCTCGATTTTCCGGGCCCGAGTCACGGTTAGCTTATCCTCGTCGCTTAGCTCGTCCATGCCAAGGATCGCGATGATGTCCTGAAGCTCTCGGTAGCGCTGCAAGACGCGCTGCACGCCTCGGGCGGCGTCGTAGTGGTCCTGACCCACGATGCGCGGGTCAAGGATGGTCGATGTTGATGCAAGTGGATCGATCGCGGGGTAGATGCCTTTCTCGACGATCGCACGCTCCAGGGCCAGCGTGGAGTCGAGATGCGCGAACACAGTTGCCGGTGCCGGATCCGTGTAGTCATCAGCGGGCACGTACACTGCCTGGAACGAGGTGACGGAGCCCTTGTTCGTGGACGTGATGCGCTCTTGCAGCTCGCCCATGTCGGTTCCTAGCGTCGGCTGGTAACCGACCGCCGACGGCATGCGCCCCAAGAGGACCGACACCTCTGATGCTGCCTGGGCGAAGCGAAAGATATTGTCGATGAAGAGCAAGACGTCCTTGCCTTCGGAATCGCGGAAATACTCGGCCATGGTCAGGCCGGTGAGGCCCACCCGCATCCGGGCTCCCGGTGGCTCGTTCATCTGACCGAACACGAACGCCGTTTTTTCGATGACGCCGGAAGCCTTCATCTCGAGCCAGAGATCGTTTCCTTCTCGAGTCCGCTCCCCCACACCGGCGAATACCGAGAAACCTCCGTGCTCTGATGCGATGTTTCGGATCAGCTCCTGGATAATCACGGTTTTTCCGGTGCCGGCTCCGCCGAACACGCCAACCTTCCCGCCTCTCGAAAACGGAGCCACCAGGTCGATCACTTTCATGCCTGTCTCGAAGACCTCAGGTGTGGTAGTCAACTCGTTGAAGGCGGGCGGGTCGCGGTGGATGGGAAGTTCTTCCTTGGCATCAACGGGCCCGAGTCCGTCAACCGGGCGCCCGACTACATTGAAGACCCTGCCCAGCACTTCGGGTCCGACCGGCACGCTTATGGGTGCGCCTGTATTGCGCACTTCCATTCCTCTCGCGAGTCCCTCCGTGGGACCCATGGAAACCGTGCGTACCCAGTTGTTCCCCAGGGATTGCTCAACTTCGAGCGTAATGGGAGTGCCGTCTGTAGGGATCTCCAGCGCTGTAAAAATGTCTGGAACCTCGCCTTCGGCGAATTCGACGTCGACCACCGGACCTGTGATCTGAACGATGCTGCCCCGCGATCGGGCGGCGTCTGGGGCATCCGTCTTCTCGGGGGCTTGCGCCATTGGTGTTTCCTCCGTGTCGTGTGGGAAGGCCCGCCGCGACAGCCGCGTGCGGGACGTGAGAGTCAGCTAGCCTGTTCGAAGTGCTTCTGCGGCGCCGCTGATCTCGGCAATTTCCTTGGTAATCTCCGCTTGGCGAGCTTTGTTTGCGAGCAACGATAAGTCCTTGATGAGGTCGAGCGCGTTTTCCGTGGCATTGCTCATGGCGATCATGCGAGCACTGTGTTCACTGGCAAGCGACTCGAGCAGGGCCTGATAGATCGAAAACTCGACGTAGCGGGGCAGTAACAACGATAGAACTTCTTCGGGGTTGTCGGGCTCGAAATCCCAGTTGCCACTGATGTTCTCATCCTTCTCAGGTGGCACCACTGGGAGCAGCTGCTCCGTCTGCGGCCGCTGTCGCAGAGTGGAGATAAATTTCGTGTAGACGAGGTAGACGATATCGGCCTTGCCCTCTTGGAAATCGTCGAGCACCTGCTGCGCCACGGGGCCTACTTTGTCGGCGCCCGGAGCGTCTCCTAGCTTTGTGAATTCGGATATGAGGTCGAAGTGGGACCGTACCGCGAAGTCGCGTCCCTTCTTCCCTACAGCAACTATCCGCGGATTTCCTTCGTGCTTGTTCTTGGTGCGGGTGGTCTCGCGATTGAGGTTGGTTACCAGGCCCCCAGCCAGGCCTCCGTCTGGAGAAATCGTGACGATCTCAATAGCCTTCACGTCTCGTTGCGCCAGCAGTGGATGAGCCTGCACTCCCGGTCGCCCGCCCACATCGGCAACAATACCGCGGAGCTGTTCCGCGTACGGTCGGGACTGTTGCACTCTCTGCTGCGCGCGCCGCATCTTCGCGGCAGACACCATCTGCATGGCCTTGGTGATCTGGGCCATGCTCCGCGTGCTCTTGATGCGCCGCTTGATTTCGCGCCGAGTTGCCACGTGGAAGTTCCTTTTGGGTTTCTAGATCAGGTCTGCGTGAACTGAGACGAAGCCTTGAACTCGTTGACTGCCTCCGTCAATGCCGTTTCGGTTTCATCGGTTATCTGCAGATCGCGATTGATGGCTTCGATGAGCTCGCCGTGGCTCGCACTGATGAAGCGCTGAAGCTGCCCTTCGAAGTCGACGATGCGATTCACGGGAATGTCGTCGAGCAGGCCGCGCGAGAGGGCAAAGAGGATAGTCACTTCCTGGGCCATCGTTAATGGCTGGTTTTCCGGCTGCTTCAGCACTTCGGTGGCTCGCTGACCCCTTTCTAGGCGAGATCTGGTCCCCGGATCGAGATCCGATCCAAATTGGGCAAATGCGGCAAGCTCTCGATATTGGGCGAGGTCGAGCCGGAGCGAGCCGGCAACTTGCCGCATTGCCTTGCGCTGTGCGTCGCCGCCAACTCGGGAGACCGAAAGCCCGGAATTCACCGCCGGCCTGACCCCCGCGTAGAACAAGTCTGACTCCAGGAATATCTGTCCGTCGGTGATGGAGATGACGTTAGTCGGAATGTATGCCGCGATGTCACCTGCCTGCGTCTCGATGACTGGCAAGGCAGTGAGCGAACCACCTCCATGGTCGTCGTCCATCTTGGCGGCCCGCTCGAGCAGACGGGAGTGCAGGTAGAACACGTCTCCCGGATAGGCCTCTCGTCCCGGTGGGCGTCGTAGAAGAAGGGAGAGCTGCCGGTAAGCCCAGGCGTGCTTCGATAGATCATCGTAGATGACGAGAACGTCCTTGCCGTTCTCCATCCACTCCTCTCCCATGGCGCACCCGGCGAAGGGGGCCAGCCACTGCAAGGCCGCGGACGTGGAAGCACCGGCGGTGACGATCGTCGTCCACTCCATGGCACCGTGCTTTTCGAGGGTCGCAGCCACGCCGGCAACTTTGGATTCCTTTTGTCCAATTGCCACGTAGATGCACAGAAGGTTCTGTCCCTTCTGATTGATGATGGTGTCTATCCCTATAGCGGTCTTGCCGGTCTGGCGGTCGCCGATAATCAGCTCTCGCTGACCGCGGCCAATCGGAGTCATGGCGTCGATCGCTTTGATGCCGGTCTGCACAGGTGTGTTGACAGGCGAGCGGACGACGACGCCCGGCGCCAAGCGCTCAACCGGACGAAAGTTCTCGGTCTGGACTGGTCCCTTGGCATCGATGGGTCGGCCCAGCGGATCGACGATTCGTCCCAAGAGGTTGTCGCCAACAGGAACTTCGACGATCCGGTCGGTGCTCTGTACCTCCGTTCCTTCAGTGATGTCCTCGTACGGGCCGAGCACCACCACTCCGACACTGTCTTCACCAAGGTTCTGAGCAATGCCGAGAACTGGGCCACCGGTGCTCTCGTCCGTAACCCCCTTGAACTCGACGAGCTCGTTGTATCGGACACCCTGCAGGCCATAGACGTGGGCGATGCCGTCACCGACATCGATGACCGTACCGACGTTCCGAGCCGTAGCCGTGTCGCCGAAGCTACGGATATGTTGACGAATGATCTCTTCGATCTGATCGGCTCCAACGGCCATGTTTTTCTCTTTTCCCCTTACTCTTGGCGTCCCGGCAGAAATGCCTAGACCGCCAGCTCCTGCCGCAAACGCTGCAGCCGCGTTGCCACGCTCGCGTCGTACACCTGGTCCCCAATTCGAACCACGATGCCGCCCAGGAGCGCGGGATCCACATCCATATGGACCTGGACTTCTTTGCCGAGACTCGAGCCGAGCTCTCGCGAGATTTGTGAGCTCTCCTCTTCCGCGGTTTGCCGGGCGACGGTCACATACGCCTCCGTCACCCCGCGCGCTTCACGCTCAAGACGCGCAAACTCGTCGAGGATCGGTGGGAGCAGATGAAATCTCTGACGAGTGACCAGCTCTCGAAGCAGGTTCAACACGTGCGGATGGAGATCACCGAACAGGACGCCGAGTGCTTCCAGCTTCTCCTCGTGTGAGTAATTGGGATCTCGGAAGTAGTCCCGGATCTCGCTTTCCTGCTGCACGCGCTCCGATACGGCGTGCAACTGGGAAAGCCACTCCTCAACGTTTTCGTCCTCAGTCGCGACATCGTAGGCTGCTTCGGCGTAGCGTCGCACGATCGATGACGGTCTCACTGGTTTTCTCGCATTTCTCGCAGAGAGCGATCGATCAAATCTCTGTCCGTTGAGTGATCAAGGTTGCCGGAAATGACCTGGCTTGCGGCATCCACGACGATATCTGCCGCGCGACGCTGAAGGGCAAGAATGGCTCTGGATTTTTCCTGCTCGATTTCAGCGGAGGCCTGCGAGGACACGCGTGCCGCCTCTTCGTCGGCCCTCTGCACGATCTCATTTCGAATTGCCTCGCTAGTGCGCTCCGCGCCCGAAACGATCCGATCTGCCTCTTTGCCCGCATTGTCGACGTCCTCCTGGGTTTGTTTCCTCAGCCGTTCCGCTTCCTGGCGGCTGCGTTCCGCGGCCCGCAGCTGCTCGTCGATCTGCTCTCTGCGGGCATCGAGTACTGCCCCGAGCGTCTCTCCGATCGTTTTGCCTCCCAAAAAGCCAGGGTGCCAGCGCAGGAAGAGGACGACGAGTATGACGATCGCGACGATCTGGGCGGCCCACCAGAACGGGTAATTGTTTGCCAAAACGGAAGCGATGATCATGTCGCTAGCTCAACCCTTCCCTCTCCACCACGGAGGCAGCTAGCTCCCTTACCTCAGGTTTGTCGAAGCTCTGGCCAGTCACGCGCGTCGCAGCTAGCAGCGCGAGATCCACGACCCGCCGCCGCAAACCGGACGCGACTTCTTCGCGTTCCCTCTTGATCTCGGCTCGCGCCTGATCGAGCAGTCTTCGGAATTCCGCGGTGGCCGCGGCGAGCTTCTCATCCCTGACTCGATTTCCCTCTTCGGTAGCGCGGTCGATTTCGGTCTGGGCGGTCCGGCGCGCTTCGCTCAGAAGCCGCTTCACCTCTTCCCTGGCACGCTCCACGTCTTCGTGGCTGCTGCTTGACGCGTTCAAGCCCTCTCGAATCAAGCTATCTCGCTCGGTCCACGCCCTCCGAATTGGATCGAAAAGCAGGCGCTCCATCATGAAGACTGTCATCAGGAAGATGACGAGCTCCACGACCAGAGTCGGGATGCTGATGCTGACAGGGCCGAGCATTGAGGTCTAGGGCTTCCCGAACAGCACGACCAAGCCGAACACCAAGGCGATGACGGCGTACGCCTCGATGAGGCCCACGCCGATGAACATCCAGGTTGTAAGGAGCCCTCGCGCCTCTGGCTGGCGAGCCAGGCCGGCGACGAGCTGTGAGGTCACGAGACCGTCTCCGACGCCGGCTCCAATGGCGCCTCCACCGATCATCAGACCGGCTCCTATGTAAGCGCCCATTGCGGTAGTTGCCGCCGGACCGGTGGTTGCTGCGGCGAGCGTGAGCAAGTCGAGCATCTACTGCCTCCCTTTGAAGAGCTTGAGCTTAGTGTTCGTGAACTGGTTCGCTTGCGATGGCCATGTACGCGATCGTTAGAACCGTGAATATGAACGCCTGAATGGTCCCGACAAACACTCCGTACGCCACAAAGATCGTGTTCCAGATGGCTGTGACCGGAGCACCGACACCGGGCGCCAGCAAATAAGCCCAGACGATAAGTAGGACCTCGCCCGCCAGGATGTTGCCGAAGAGTCGGAAGGAGAGCGTTAGCGGGCGCGAGAGCTCATTGACGATGGCGAGTATGAACGAGATCGGGTTGAGGATCCAGCCCGCGGGGAACCACGAGTTCGTCCAGTAGTGCCCCTTTAGATACGACAAACCGCTCGTACCGATGTAGCGCGCGTGCAGCAGGATGAAAACCAGAATGGCAAGCGCGAAGGTCGCGTTCACGTCGGAGGTCGGCGAGTGGAGGTAGACCGGAACAGGGATCAGGCCGAGTAAGTTTGCGATCCAGATGAAGAAGAAGAGAGTGAGAGCGATGCTGGCAATTCTTCCCGGATCACGCCCGAGGTTCTCTTCGATGATGCCGTTGAGGAATTGAATGATGCTTTCGACGGCGTTTTGAACGCGGTTCGGAGGGCCCGAGGTGATGTTCATTCGAACGTATATCGCCAACACCAGGAGGATACCGACCGTCAATAGGCTCAGAAGAACCGTGTCCAGATGCAGGTTCATGACGCTGTTCTTCGAGCCCAGGATCCAGTGATCGCCGATGGGAAGCGTCACTCCAATCAGGCTTGTCAAGGGATTCATGCTGCCTTCTCCACTCCCACGGTCCTGGCATACGAGAAGTAGAAGGCCCCGAGGATGGCCATTTGCGTCACGACGAACCCTGCAGCAGAGGCGACGGCCATGGCTAGTGAAAAGCGAACGAGAACAACCGTCACCAGGCCAATAACGGTTGCGGTGAGCAGCAGTCCTACCTGCATCACGAGGAGCGCTCGACCGAGATCACCGGTATCGGCCGCAAGTTCCACGCGACGCGACAACATTATTCCGTTGGCAAAAGCCAGAAGAGCTCCCACAGCCATGCCTGCGCCGATCCAGCGCAGACCAAAGGCGAAAACGATGGCGCCGCTAACAATGACAACGGTGGGAACAAGTGGGTTGACGCGACCGACCACGGCTCGCATATTGAGGACGCGCATCAGTCCCCTAACTCCCTCATGGCGAGTTTGTACATAAGGACGAAACTCAGCAGAAAGCCAAGCACTACGCCTGAAATCAGAAACAATGGCGCGGTGTGTGCGACATGGTCGACTGCGACTCCCAGGCCCAACCCTGCCAGGATGCAGAAAGCAACATACCCACCGATCGTACCGGCCAGAGCCAACCCGCTTCGTTGACGGCGCTCTGGTTCGGGTGACGTCTGTGGAGACAATCGCCGCCCTTCTCCGAAGAAATCTAACACGTGTTACAAAATCCGGTCAAAGCTCTGCCCGGCGCCCCATATTACGATGAAACCGCGATTTTGGGGGCGCGATCTACTCGTTTTGGCGGGTACGGAGACGGGCCGACCCGCGTCATATCATGGTCGCCAATGTTCTGATTGTGGCGGGCACGCTCCTGGCGTCCGCCGCAGGCACCGCGGCTCGCATCGCCGCCAACGGGAGCTGGTTTTGGCTGCTGCTAGCCGTGGGGTTCGGGGTGCTGTTCGCCGCTTCATAACGACTCCCGCCGGAGGCCGTTCACCGACGGCTCCCGAGAAGCGACAGACATCGTCCCGCTGGGCCCGACGACGAGGCGCAGCGTGATAGACTCCACTAGACAAAAAGTGTGAACAACCAATAGAGGCGCGGTGCGCCTCTTCGTTCTGTTTGGAGATTGACGATGGGAATGATACTTGATGCGATCCGGCAGCAGCAGCTAAAGGACGACATTCCCGACATCTTTCCTGGAGACACGGTTCGCGTGCACGCAAAGGTCGTCGAGGGAAACCGAGAGCGCGTTCAGATCTTCGAGGGAACGGTACTCAAGGTGAATAAGGGCGGCCCGGACCGGAACGTAACGGTCCGCCGGCTTGCGCATGGCGTCGGTGTTGAGCGGACGTTTCTGGTCAACTCTCCGCGAGTCGACAAGATTGAGGTGACGCGCCGAGGGGATGTCCGACGCGCACGACTGTTTTATCTTCGTGACCGTCTGGGCAAGGCCACACGGATCAAGGAAAAGCGCTTCTAGCGATCTAGAGAACTCAATTCTGCTCATGGTTGTAGCCGGGCTTTGGCCTGGCTACACTCGTCTCATGAGTCTGAGTCGCAGCACTTCCGCGCCGGGACTAAGGCTTGAGCGCCGGCTGCTGCGACAGGGCTACACTCGCATCGCCGGTCTTGACGAGGTCGGCAGAGGAAGCTGGGCGGGCCCAGTTGTCGCGGCCGCGGTCGTGTTGCCGTTGAACAATCGGCGCGCAATCGCTCGCCTGTCAGGAGTCCGAGACTCCAAGCAGCTCACGGCTGAGCAACGCGCGACACTGGCCCACACGATCGCCGAGGTCGCCCTTTCCATCGGCATTGGGAGCGCTAGCCATCATGTTGTAGACCGCGATGGACTTTCATTCGCCAACCGCCGCGCGCTCCTGAGGGCAGCTGCTAACCTGCCGATTGCTCCTGACGCCCTCCTCATTGATTTCTTCAAGCTGCCCGAAAGCGACCTGCCTCAGGTCTGCCTTCCCAAGGGAGATAGTTATTCGCTATCGATCGCCGCGGCCTCGATCATCGCCAAAACGGTGCGGGACAGATGGATGTCAAAGTGGGAAGCCCGGTATCCCGGGTATGGCTTCGCCTCGCATAAGGGATACGGGACCCGAGCGCACCGGGCTGCGATCGCCAGGCTTGGGCTGTCGCAAATGCACAGGACAAGCTATCGGTTGATACAAGACGAGGAGCAGTGAGGCAGTCTCTTGGTGACTTTGGGGAGGCGTGGGCAGCCGGCTACCTGACTCGGCGTGGCTATCGCATCATCGACCGCAAGGTGCGCTTCCGACGCGGTGAAATAGATCTCGTGGCGTGGCGAGGGGCCACCCTCGTGTTTGTGGAGGTGAAGTGCCGGCGTACATCGGCGTACGGTTCGCCGCAAGCTTCGATCACCAGACCCCGGTACGCACGGCTGGCGGCTGCCATCGATTCCTACTTGCAGGACAAAGATCTGGAGCCGGAAGCTTTCCGGATAGACGTAGTCGCAATGCGCCTGGACTCTGACGGATCGGTGCGCGACGTATCTCTTATCGAGAACGTCGAGCCGCCGGCGGCGTAGCCGTCAAGCACCGGGCGACGCGGGCATCATAACGTCGCGCAGAGCCTGAATGAGGCCTGGCCGGTTTACGTTTTTCCAGTCCGGTTTCAGGATGTATTCGGGTAGGGGGTCCTGCTGAGGGTTCGTTCCGTTCAGAGCCCAATACGACCATCCAATCTCCGGATGCTTCCGCAGGTAGTGCATCAGGAAGCTGAACCAAAGCCCTTGCGAGCCGGGTGTCTGGTCGGCAAAGCACGAAGGACTGGTGCCGCACGTTCCGAATTCACCGATAAAGATCGGAGCTTCTTGTGCGAAGGACTTCTCCTCGAGAAAGCCCCAGTGCTGTTGCCAGACGGCCGACAACGAGGCGTACGTCATCTTCTTTCCGAAAAAGGGCATCTCCCATTTCAAGGGCCCGTATTCATGCGGTGAGTAGACGAGCTGGTGCGGGACGTCGAGGATCACCGGATAGTTTCGTGCTGGGTAGAGTATCCCGCCCCACCAGTACGACTCGATGCCATCGGTCCATGTGGGATTCGGGTACTGCTGGATGCCCTCAACCATGATCATTAAGTTGGGGTTGACACTCTGCACCGCGTTTCCACCTCTTTCTGCCCCCAAGTGCCAGTCCGTGAGCTCGTTTTCGATTCCGTTGTAGGCTCCCCACGTGGCGCCCTGATGCAGGTAGGTGTCCACAGACCAGGGTCCGGGCGGCGCGGTGTGCGGTTCGTTCCGCAGATCGACCGCCACGACCGTCGGATCGCTAAGATAGCGGGTCACAATCGTCTTCCAATCCTGAATCCAGGCCGATTCCGGATACGCAGCGGTGAACCAAAGCCCGTTCGTTTCGGGCTGTGTGCCCGCCGACGAGCGTCCGTCGTCCAGAATGATGCGAAGGCCGTGGAGGCGTGCCGAGGCCACGATGCGGTCCAGGATGTCGAGCGCGTGGAGACCCTTGAGGTCGGGGTTTGCCTTGAGCCGATCCTCAACGACCGGATTTGACTCGACCATCTGATTGGAGAACGGAAGACGAATGGAGTTAAAGCCGAGGGCTCGAATCTTGGACGTGATACTGTCCAGTGGCTGCTTGTCAAGCCCTGCGGGCACGAACCATTTGTTCTCCATGCCGAACCAGTTGACAGCCGCTATTCTCACCGGCCTGCCCGCCTCGTCTTCGATTCGGTTCCCTTGCGTATGCCAGTAACCCGTGGATTGGGGCGGCGGGATCTGCGCAAGGGAAAGCGTGTGAGTCTGCAGGGACGGGTACTGCTTCAGGGCAGGCGTGGACGTTAGCCCTCCTTGATGCCCGCGATTCCAGACCGCGATTGTGACCAGGTTGTCTCCATTTGGATGTAGAACTCCCTCGGGCAGATAAAAGGTGTGCTGCGGTCCCTTCTGTTCCCAATATCGGCCCATGAGCCAGCCGTTCACCCATATGACAGCCTTATCGCTGGCGTGCGGAATCGTCAGACCGATTGGTGCCACTGTGCCGGCGGGAGTACCCAGGGAGAAATGGGCCCGGTACCAGCCAATTGGTGACGTGACGTTCCGGGAGATCCAGGCGTCTGGGGTCTGAACCTGTGCCCAGCTCGTATCGTCGAAGGACGGGAGGTACCAGCCGTTTCTCTCGCCATAGAGTCCGCTGGCATTCATGAGCCCGCGTTCCGGATTGGTAGGTTGCTCTCCGCCGGTATTGCCTTGAATCTTCCACGTGATCGGAGACGTGGCTCCCTGAAGCTGCGCCGAAATAATGCCCTGGGGGCTCATCGCGACAGGCCCCGCCAGCCACCCTTCATCGTGGCCCAAACTCTCTGTCAGCACCGACACGACGTTGTCGGAGCCCGGCCTCAACGAGGCGGCGGGAAACGTAAAGGACCTAGGAAGAGCGTACGTGTGTGGAGGATCGGCCAGGGACTCATCCGCGCTCCTAAGATAGGTGCCGTTCAGGAAGACTGAGTAGCTCTGCCGTGCCCACAGTGTGATTCCTGCTTCCTGGCCGGTGGCCGTGAAATGGCCGCGATACCAAACATAGCCGTAGTGGAAACCGTAGTCGTCGGCCAGAAGCGTGGAATAAGACGGCACATTCGGATTGGAAGTGGAAGCATGGTCAGCGGTAATCCAGTGGCTGTCGTCGAAGCCGGGATTCGTTTCTGGAGCCTCCGACTGGAATTTCCATGACCCCAGCGTCGGAAGGCTGAGCTTGGTGGGTCCGGCAAGCGAGCCGAGCAGGATCGACCCCATCGTCTCGTCCGGCATGGCCGTAATCTGACCATCCACCAGCAGAGATTGTCCTGCCGGTGCGCCGTAGAGAGTCGCCTGTCGGTTTGCGGCCATTCGAATGGCAGCCGAGGCACCAGATTCCGTGACCAGATCCGGTCCCGACACGAGCATGTTGTCCCACTGCCAATACCGGGACGCCGATGAGGTGCTCGTGATCAGGAGGCGAAGGGTTCCGGCCGCGGTTGCTATGGCGACCGTTCGAGGTTCCACGGTGTGTGTGTAGTTCAGCCGGAGCTCAAATCCGTGACGGGAGACCGTGACGCCGAGGTTGTGGACAACTGAAACGGCTCCTTGTGGAACCTGGAAATCTGTCTCCCCGTCGGTTCCTTCAGGTCCATACAGCACAAGGTAGTGGCCCTGCGGGGTGCTTGCATCGGTGAGCACGTCCGACGTTGTGTAGTTGAGATGCAGCGGCCCTACCTGCGCATTGGCCACAAGTAGTCGGGCTCCATGCCCGGGCAGGTTGACAGACGTGCCCGGCTCCTGCGGAATTGTCAGCTTCTGGGCTCCCTCACGAAGCGTGAGGTCTGTGTTTACGGCGGGGCCTGCGTCGCCGTGGCGTAGGAACAGATACATCTGGCCGTTGCCGGGGTCCGTTCTCACGTGCGTGACCACATGTGGATTGAGGGCCTGGAGCCTTTGAGGGGTAGCGTTCGAAGCGGCGAGGCTAGGTCCATAGGTGTTCAAGAACATCCCCAGCCGGTGTGCCGAATAGTAGGCTGGGCGCAACCCTCCTGACTCAGTAATTGGAGCGCCATAGTCATAGGAGGTGTAGACGCCTGGGTCTCCCATGTATCCCCAGGTGGTGCCTCCTGCAAACATGTACGTGTTGACGGCGGCCGCCCCCTGAGCCAGAGCCGACTGGTCGAGAACATTCAGCCAGTCCCCGTCGAGAGTCTTTGCTATGGCGTCGTAGCCATTGCCTCCCCAGGGGTCAAAAGATCCGCCCTGTAGTTCCGAAACGAACATCGGCGTATTGATTTTGAGGGTCGAGCGGAGGTTCGATTCCCACGTATCCACGCCATGGAAATGGAGATCCCACCATTGATGACAGCACGAGAAACCGTATGGGTAGCTGTCGAAAGCGTATAGGTCGACGAGCTTGCTCCAGTCACCCTTGAACCAGTAGTCGTTATGAAATATCGGAACCTGGATGCCGTTCGATCGCGCTGAGGTGTACAGCTCCTGCATGTACTGCCGCGAGCCTTCATTCTGGCTGTACTCGTTCTCGATCTGCAGCATCAGCACCGATCCCCCGTTGGTTACCTGATGCCGCGCGATGATCGGCAGGATGTGGTCGTACCACTCCTTTGCATACTGCGCGAACAAGGGCGAGTACTGCGGCGAAGCGTTTTGTCCGTTCCAGGTCTGGGAGCGAGGAAAGAGCTGCTTTGAAAGTAGCCAACCGGGCAGGCCACCGGCATCGGCCTCGCCATTCATGTACGGCCCCACTCTGGCCAGCACATAGAGGCCAAGTCGGTCCGTTATGTCTAGGAGCCGGTTCACGTCTCGAACGCCCGAAAAGTCGTACATCCCGGGTTGCGGAGAGTGATACTGCCAGTCGAAGTAGATCGACACAGCGTTGAGCCCGGCGGCCTTCATCTTCTCCAGTCGGTCCGTCCACTGAGAAACCGAGGGAAGGCGGAAGTAGTGGAATTCGCCACTATAGAGCAGCACTCGGTGACCGTCGACGAGCACGCTATGCGAGTCCCACGTGACCGCATGGAGGGGCGCAGGCTGAGCGCCCGCCTGGGTCGCGGATCTAATGGTCGCCGGCACGAGGGCCGACAGAAGGAGCAGGACGAATCCTGCCGCGCGAAATGCCTTGTGGCTCAAATAGTGAACAGACTAACGGGACGAATTGGCACCCGAGCGCCGAGATAGGTTGTAGCACGGCGCTTCGAGCAGGCGCAAGCGAAGCTTAACCAACGGTAAGAGACGCTCCACGAAGCCAGTTGCGCGTATTGCCTCGGCACAAGGTCATGCGGGACTCGTGCAGATGACCGCGTCGAGGAGCGGTAAGCACTGCCATATAATGGCGGGCCAATCGACCTGAAAGGCCGTGAACCTTGGCACGTTTGCTGAGCATTGGGGCAGGCCACGTGGGCCTGCCTCTTTCCCTGAAATTTTGGAGCGTCGGCCACCACGTCGACCTCGTGGACATCGACGCGGCGAAGATCGACGCGCTCTCCGCGGGTCGAATGCCGTTCCTCGAAGAGGGATGCGCCGGTGTCCTGAGCGACGCAGCGCATGACCCGCGCTTCCAGCCGATGACCTACGCGGACATTCGCTTCGCAGAAGCGGTCGCGGCGGCGGACTACATAGTCATGACCCTCGGCACGCCGCTGGGAGGCGACTATACGTTCCGCTTTGATCAGTACTTTGACGTTTTAGTCCGAATCGTTCCACTTCTTTCCCGGGGAGTCACACTCGTGGTCAGAAGCACAGTCGCTCCACTCTTCACTCGCAACGTGGTAACCGCGCGGATCGCTGCGGAGCGAGACTGGATACCAGGAACCGATTTTTTCCCCACGTTCTGCCCGGAGAGACTGATGCAGGGGAGCGCCCTCCAAGACATCGACGACCTCCCGGAAATCATTGGGGCAGACGACGAGGAGAGTGCTCGGCGAGCAGAGGCACTCTTTCTCTCTTTGGGAGACCACAAACGCTGTCTTCGGCTCACCACCGTGGAAGCAGAGCTGGGCAAGCTCTTTCTAAACACCTACAGGTATACGCTGTTCGGACTGGCAAACGAGTTTGCTCTGACCGCGGAGCAGTACGGCGCTGACATTTTCAACATCCTTACGGCTGCTAACGAGGCCTATCCTCGCGGCGGAATTCCCAGGCCCGGACCCAGTCGCGGTCCATGCCTCGGAAAGGACACGGCTGCCCTAGCATTCAGCACTCCGGGTGGTCTGATCGCCCACGCGGCGCTAAAGACGAATGAGAACCTCGTGCTTCACGCCGCCACCGATCTGCGGGCGGCACTCGGAACCTTCGCGCATAAACGCGTTGCCGTCCTCGGGCTCGCGTTCAAGGCC
>DHWR01000174.1:411-907 GCA_002413265.1 Chloroflexi bacterium UBA5177 | reverse complement strand
CCTCGGGCTCGCGTTCAAGGCCGACACGGACGATGTGCGTGACAACCTTACTCATCCGCTGGTAAACCTTCTAGAGCGAGAAGGTGCCACGACGGTTGTCTACGATCCTCTCGTTCCTGGGTACGACGATTCAGCCGTGCTGGCGTCCTGCGACGCCATCGTCCTGATGACTGCGCATTCAGTATTCAGATCGTGGAGGGAAGAGGAGCTGCTTTGGCTCTGCGCGCGACCTCGAGACGAAGTCTTTGTCTTCGATCTCTGGAACATCTGGCCCTGGGCCGACCGAATCTTTGGAAAGGGAACCGACGACCACTATGAAGATCCTGGTCACGGGGGCGAGCGGCTCGCTCATGCGCGAGGTGATTCCGCGGCTTCTGTCTGAAGGCCACGAGGTTAGGGGCGTCGACAACTACATGCGCTATGGAAGG
This sequence comes from Chloroflexi bacterium UBA5177, assembly GCA_002413265.1. GTDB lineage: Bacteria > Chloroflexota > UBA5177 > UBA5177 > UBA5177 > UBA5177. Next base: position 479 of record DHWR01000174.1, on the reverse strand, counting down.
CAGGAGCCTCCGGAAGGCACGGAATTCGTTGAAGGCGACCTGACTGATCGGGATGTCGTACGCCGTGC
>DHWR01000174.1:0-134 GCA_002413265.1 Chloroflexi bacterium UBA5177 | reverse complement strand
GTTTCCGGCATGGATGGGGTCATTCAGGCGGCTGCACAGATATATGGCGTGGCAGGGTTCCATCGCTACCCCGCGGACATTCTGCAGCGCGACACGATGCTTCACGGGATGCTACTGCGCGAGGCTGTCGACGC
>DHWR01000067.1:4277-6016 GCA_002413265.1 Chloroflexi bacterium UBA5177 | reverse complement strand
AAGGGATATTCTGTGAAGCAAAATGGACACCGAGGCAGCACGGAAAGTCTGGTCATCGGTACGACCTGAGACCGTGCGCTGGTACTCGCGCGACCGCCAGAAAGCGAGCAAATTTACACCTTGCTCTGATATTGGCCCTATGACCGGCGGTGGTGGAGGACCTGATACGCAAGCACGCGTCGCTTAGAATCGAGACGGGCAGGCTCAGAAGAGCCAAAGCTGACCGTTAAGGACTTGCCAGAGAGGCGCGAAGAGATCTTGGGCAAGAAAAATGGTGTCATCTATCACGCCGTACAGTCGATGGATTGGGTGGGGCAAGTTAGCCGTCGCCAGAGCTTCTCGAAACTCCTCTTCATCCCAATAGTCCTCATCAGTGAGCCAGTCGTCCTCATAGGCCTGTCCGACTGGAGACAGGTGCAGAACGACAACATTGAGATCTGCCCAGTCAGCATCTCTAAATTTGACTGCTGCGTCGTCAAGAGTCATCTCTGTGACCACATCGATATCAGTGACGATAATTCCGCGAGGAGTAACCTCCATGTAAGGCGTGTCATAAAGCGGATGTTGAATTGAATCATATACGAGGACAAGGGCGTCGAGGTCCTTCCTCCCCATGAATGTAAGACGCTTGACTTCTACTGCCACAGTGACGTGGCCATCAGAAAGCAAAGCGTCGGGAGCTGGTCGACTTCGTACCAGTTCGTCAAGCTTGCAGAGAAGGCGCTGCGGGCTACCGTGGCGCACGCGAAAGTCATCGTTCAGAAGAGTAATGCAGTGGGTCTCTTGGTTATCCATATCGTGTCATGGTTAACGTGGCTATCGCGGCCCACCCCGCCCTCGGGCCGACTGCCATATCCATAACTGGGTGTCCCATGCTACCCAGGCATCTTGCGCACCGCCTGCCGGTAACGCATCGACAACCGAAATATCTGTGCCAAGAGCGGGGATGAGTTCAGCCGGGATGTCAATAACCCGGGCTCTAGCTACGCCCTCAGCGAGGTTGCCATAGTGTAGGTCCACCTCCAACACTGCCCGTTTGGTTTTTACCAAGGAAACCGCGATCACAGTCCCCGCCATTGTCTTGCGATACCATTCCCAATCTGGCGCCAGGGATTCGAGGAAGGGTGTACAGCTACCGCGGTACGGGCAGTATGAACAGTGCTCCGGCGAGGGCTCTGCGAGCACACCGGCTTCAACTCCCGAGTTGTAGCTCTCTAGCTTTGCAATCGCCACCTTGGCGAGTTGGCTGGCTTCAGCTTTATCGATATCGAAGGTTAGCCGGTGCCCGTCGAGATCTTGTACCGATGCCCGTGCCGGCCAGACCCCGTGGACTGCTTGCCAAAGGTACGCATACAGGAGCAATTGCCTACGATACCCGGGCGGGATCGTATCGGTACCCTGTGCTTTCGCTAGCCCCCCGCTCTTGATGTCGATGATCTCGACGCCAGCCGCCGTCTGTTCGACCCGGTCAGGGCGGCCACCTATCTTGCCTTCCGGACCCTCCAGCCACTGCTCAATCGCGACGTGGGAATGCGCTAAGCCGCCGGCACTCGTCCTTTGACGACGTATAGATACCTCGTTGATGAGGAAACGCGACAGGCGCAGACGCATGAGCTCGTAGCGTGGCCACCGCGTAGGAGTCGGGACGACGGCGAGAGCCCACGCCTTTGCAAGCTTTGCCTGCGCGATTGCGATATTCTCATCCCACTTCCGGGAGAGTGCGTCGGCTACCTCACTAG
>DHWR01000067.1:2383-4187 GCA_002413265.1 Chloroflexi bacterium UBA5177 | reverse complement strand
CGGCTACCTCACTAGTCTCTACCTCATCGAACTCTCCGCGGGCGATAGCTGCCGACATCTTGTGGCTTACTTCGCCGAGCAATGAGGCGATACTCGGTCTACGAGCGCCGGCGAAGAACGCGTCAGTACCGAAACCCACTCGCAACTGGCAATTCAGGAGCTCCTCCAACCTGGTCGGAGTCACGCGGGCCAGCGAATGCGGGACTGGCACTCTTGCCTGCATCAGGCGTTGACGCCGCCGGTAAGCCACGCGTGGATCTTGGCAGGCTGCCGTGACAGCGAATACAGGTCGAAGGCTCGCACTTGTCCGCCCATCTGGGTTTGCGCATCGAGAAGCGCGGACGCCTGTTCGCCGGTGAAGTAGTTCTCGTCGAGCCGCCACAGTGGATGACCAAAGAAAGCGGTCCGGCTAGTGTTGCTGTCATGGACCGCCCAGAGATCCCCAAGCTGCGCGCTTTCAACGCTAAAGGAACTCGCAAAGGTTGCAACGAGTTGCTCGCTGCGAGCGAGCCACCGGTTGATCTTCAGAGGCTCGTTGCCTACCAGCTCGGCGACATCGAGCGCAAGGCGCCAGTCAAGCAGCGGGTGTAGCCAGCGATTCTCGTAGCTCCGGAGGCAATCAGGACATGACATGTCACACTGGCCCGAATGGGCGGGCGACTCGAACTTGCCATGCAGCTCCTTTCCTAGGAGTTTCTTGAACACCTGAACCATCACGCCCGGCCGCCCGAGGTGGGTCGAATAGCCGGCTCCGTTCTCGAGGAAATCAGCCAAGAAGATACGCTCGGTCCTATGCCCTCCAAGCGATGCTGGCTGGAGTCCTACTTGCAGCTCCATCGGATTGATGTCGAGTTCGAGAGCGCTGGCTACCCGCAATAGCTGGGCAAAGGACCAGAGCGCTGCCCTGCCGGCAGGCAAGACCGCTGGGTCGGTCGAGATTGTCCCCTGCGGACCCGGCACGCCGAGCTCATCGAGAGTCAAGAGGAGGACGTCCGTTGCGCGGACTGCACCGATCGCGCCGCGGTAGTCTGGTTCTCCCGTAAAGGTATTGGGAAGACGTGGCGGGCTAGTGTATAACTCCTGCCTCGGCACCACCACGGTACCATCGAGACGGTACATGTCGTAGAGGCGGCCACCGTTGTCGTTGATCGTGAATACTTCCGCTCCACTTCGCACAGCCATAGACATCGCCCCGAAGACGACAGGCGGCTCGCTATCTGGTGCAAGCGCAAGTACTGGCATGCCGGGCGCAGGCCCGCGCTCAACTTCATCATCGAAGTCGTGTGGACTGTAGTCGGTCCGGAAACCAGCAGGTTGATATAGGTCGAAGGGCTCCATCGCGGATTGGCAGACTAGGCAATCCAACCCGGAACCGGCTTCGCCGGCCACCACGGCGCCGCACGACGGGCACCTATTCACGGGAATTGCCTGACCTAGCGGGTCGACGGGTACTGGCTTTTGGCCCTGGTACGTCCACGCGACGAATCCAACTGCAGTGTGGACCTGTTTATCACGCAGAACCTCGGACCCGGGAGCGAACGAGGAGACAGCAAGGTCGATAGACCGATCTGCTACCTGTGCGAAGCCATCATCGCGGAGCGATACCGGTTTCCGGTAGTAGAGAACCCGGATCCGGGTCGGGAACCCAAACATGGGCAATAGGCCGGTATTGGCGAGTCGCTCGCTGAGCTCAGGATAGGCATAACTCGCGTTATTAACAGCTCTATCGATAGCTGCAACCAGATCTCCGCGGATCCAGCGACGCATCTCATCGATGGCTCCGGTCTCCAGGCCCGTATAGACC
>DHWR01000067.1:0-2210 GCA_002413265.1 Chloroflexi bacterium UBA5177 | reverse complement strand
GGCCCGTATAGACCACTAGGCCCTCAACGATGGGATCAATGGCGGCACTGGACGCAATCCACTTACTGATTGGTTGTCGGTACGTTCCTTCCCAGTCCCTGGTCCTGCCGAAGTTGCCGTGGATGCTGTCAGCAGTGGCCCGTGGCCGCAACGCAGTCGGGAGTGACGCAAATGCTTGCCGCAGGACCTCAGATACAACGACACGACGAACGATTTGTTCGCGCTTGAGGTCCAAGTATGGGGCTGGGGGGGGGATCGCCAGTGATGCGTTCTGTGTGATTGAAATAGTAGTCATCGTGAGTCCGGTCGCGGCATATCGTGACGGCATAAGAATATGCTTGCCGGTTGCGCCCAGCCCGGCCAACACGTTGCTGGTAGTTGAAGCGCTGCGGCGGCATGTTCGCCATCACCACTGACCGGAGCGAGCCGATATCGACTCCGACCTCCATCGTCGTGGTGACGCTCAGCACGTCGATCCCGTAGGTAAGCTCGTTTTCTCCCGAGTCCTCGAGCAGTGCCCCCTTGAAGCGTCGTTGCCTGCTACGCTGCTCGCTAAGCGGGCGAGTCTGGCCAGTCAATTCTTCCACGCGCATTCGGCGCGGCTGCTGGAGCGAGAGCCAGTAGAAGTAATCGCCACCCCGCAGCCGGGCACTCGATGCAACGAGCCTCGTCGAGTAGCAGCCACGGTACGTACAGACGCCTGCGGATCCGTGCAGGTGAATACGCGAACAATCGACGCATACCCACGCTTGCTCGCTGAGACCTGCCGCGTGTACAACGCGGAGGCGGTCGAAGACTAGGTACCAATCTGTGTCTACCGCGCCTGATCCCTGCAGCGCGGATGACACAGCTGACTGGAGTTCGCCAGGGGGAACACCATGAAGGTTCGCAACCGCACTGCAATAGTCCCGGACTGCCCGGGGCATGGTGGCTGAGGGTTGAGTATCGAATAGGGAACCCGGGTACCGCCCGCCGAGACCGAGGATGCGGGTACAGGAGCGAAGTAGCTCAGTTGCCGCGGCAGAAGGCAACGGGATTGCCACGGTATCGAGCAGTCCTGGCTCGGCCCAGCCTATCCCGATGGACTCGAGATCCCGCGCGGTTCCATCAAAGACGCCTGCCGCGACATAGCTCGACAGCACGTCGAACCCGTGTTGCCGGCCATCATTGCTTTCGATCGCGGGTAACGGGTCCCACTTAGTCCCTGGTGGCGGAGCGTACAAGCGCCACCAGGGCTGCTTGTTCCACGACTGCTCGGACGCCCCGGTGCCGGCAGGATTGACGCCTAGCCGCACCATTCCGTCACGGATGGCCGTGACGATGCTGTTCCACCGTCGCCGGCTTGCGTCAGCTGCTTGCTCCTCCTCAAACTTCTTCACCTGGTCCTGCGCTTCCGCATCGCCGTATTTTACTGCCAGGTTGTACGCAGTCCACATGTCTGGCCACTCGGCCTTAAAACGGTTCAGCGTGTCCTGCTCGTTCGCTGGGAGATCCCCTCCCGAGGCGGCCCGGCGCATGAGGGTAGCAGGCGTCTCGGTAACGCTGAGCTCTCTCGCCACAAACTGGCGCACCAGCGACCGGAACTGGTTGAGCTCAACGCCGGCCGCAGTCCTCGCAGCGTCGTCGCGGCTGTCTGTGAAGACGATGGTGCGGCCGTCCTCCTTGGTCTCGCCGATTGCGCGAACGAGCCGATCGAGCACAATCTGCCCAACGCGTGCAATGCCCGTGCGATGCGCCCGGATATGCGTGTTCACGATGCCCTGGAAGAACGTGCCCGGCTCATTTCGCTTTGATGCCTCGCACCGCGGGCAGCGCTCTGGAAGCGCAGGCACCCTGACGTCCTCTCCCTTTGGCGCTGCTACGCTCAGCATGGTGCCGTCCGCTTTCCCGACACTGCAAGGTTCAAGAACACCGAGCTCGTGGCTGTACCTGGCGCCAATAAACCGCAGCACTGTTCCCCTGTGTGACCATGAATCCAGTCCTGAGGGCAGCGGACTTGGCCAGTACCACATGAACTGGCCGTACGCCCGGCGCTGTACATACGGTGAGTCGCCTGCCGGCACGTCGACCTCAGTAGGGCCTAGGTACCACGACTGGTCCTTCGCCGCTTCGTCACGGTTCGCGACGAATCCCCCCAGCGACGCCTCACCACACTGGTCGCAGTACAGGAGTTCGAGGACTGTCTCTTATACACATCTGACGCTGCCGAC
>DHWR01000264.1:3186-4459 GCA_002413265.1 Chloroflexi bacterium UBA5177 | reverse complement strand
TGGTTTCCCGCACTACCGACTGCGGGAGTCGCGCCGCCCGGACTTGAAGTCGCAAGCGCTTCGTGTTAAATGCTACAAACCCAGGATAGCACAACCACCTGCGGCGGGTGTGCTGCCTCGAAACTCCTCGTCGGAGCAGGGACGAACCCAGCCGACGCCGTCGCTCGACCTAGGCTCCGCATACGTGGATGAGCCGGATAGGCTCAAGTCGTGCCTCGTCGGCTTCTCGTCGTCGCCACCGCCTCCGTTCCGGCCGTAGATCTACGCAGGTCGGTTCGTGCGCATGCGGGCGAGGATGCAGAGATGCTCGTCGTTGCGCCCGCCTCCGACATCTCCCGGCTCGACTGGTTGACGAACGACGAGGACGACGCCCGCAGTGACGCAGCGGAGCGTGCCGACGAGCTGGCGGACGCCGCACCCACGGAGGACATTGAGTCGCGGGTCGGTGATTCCGATCCTGTGAAGGCGATCGAGGATGCTCTTCGCACCTTCGCGGCGGATGAACTGATCGTCGTCACGCTCCCTGACGAGGACGCATCGTGGCTGGAGAAGGGAAGCGGGGAGACCGCGCTTGGTCGCTTCTCTCTTCCAGTCACGCACCTCGTCGTCGAGAGCTAGAACTCTGATCTAAGCCACGGCTTCCGAGGCTGGCGGTGTTTTCAACCGTCCTGCGCTGGGTGTGGCGTGAGCTTGCCGTGCGATGTTGGAGCATCCTCAGGGTCTTCAGACTCGGCTCTACATGTCGAACCGCGCTACGATTCGGCTTGCGAAGGAATATGTTGAGGCCCGAAGTGGAAGAAGGCGGCCCTGGACGTCGCACCCGCCTCGTCATCGCCGACGATCATGAGTTGACGCGTGTGCTCCTTCGCACGCTTGTGAGCCTGCATCCGGAGATTGAGGTCGTGGGTGAGGCCGAGAACGGCGAACAGGCTGCCGAGCTGGCGATCGCCGGTGAGGCCGACATCGCGTTGCTCGACATCGAGATGCCCAGGATGGATGGGCTGACGGCCGCCGAGTTGATCAGGAGCGTGCGGCCGCAAGTGCGCGTGATCCTTCATACGGCCTCGGCGGATGGGGCGAAGCAGGCACGGGCTCGGGAGCTTGGTCTGACGGTGTTGGTCAAGGGAGACTTCGATGCGACGATCGCCGCGGTTACCGAACGCCTGCAGGAAGCGAAAAGGGGCAGCCCGCTGCGCGCTGGGCTCGAGGCACTGGTTCTTTCGGCGCTCGCAGCACGAGGCGCAGAGGCCGTGGTGGTGATCAATGCCGAGCA
>DHWR01000264.1:0-2968 GCA_002413265.1 Chloroflexi bacterium UBA5177 | reverse complement strand
TGTTCGACACGGAATCTGTCAGCAGCCCGCTCGTTGTCGCGATCTCAGAGCATCGGGCGGCGGAAGGGGAGCTGTCGGAGGTGCTGCCAAACGGAGCGTTGCGCACCTACTGGGTGAAGGCGGTGCCGTTCTTCGACGCCGGCCGGTATCTCGGCGCTGCGACGTACATGACCGTTGTTGCAGAGCGACAGTCCGTGTGACCTAGGAGGTTTGACGAAACGCTCTTCAGCATCGAGGGGCACGCTCCCTCAGGGCTGAATTGCTCGGCACAGGTTGGGGCCGTCTTGCAGCCTGACGCGGGTGATCTCCCGTTAGGCCGAACGGCTCTAGTCGGTCAGCCAGGTGCCTCTTAGACTCTGGGCCATGTTCGTCACGTTCGCGAGCATCGAAGAGCCGAACTCACTCAGCGAGGAAGAGGCCCGGGACCTTCACTCGGAATTGCTTAGCGGAACGCCAAGCGTCATTCACACGCAAGTTGCACAGAAGATCCAGAGAGGTTGGGAGCAGACGGGCGAAGTTAACCTCAATGACGATGAGAAACGCGTGCTCGTGGAGGTCCTGAACCGCCAAGGGCCAGGAGGCCCGACACCAGAACCGCTCCGTTGGCTTCAGCGGAACGTACGCCGGTCGCTCGGGGAGGACGTCCGCTGAGCCCGAGCAACTGGCAGCAACCGTGAGCGCACGACGTGCTCGTCTTTACGGCCGGGATTTGCCTGTGCCGGTGCGCGAGTTCGGCGACCAGTCGCTGAAGCTCGCGACTTGGCCGACCCGATTAGTCACGCGCGCGAGGACCTATCGTCTCATGGAGTAGCTGCGAGCTGGTGAGCGCGTAGACCTGCACGGCAGGATCTTCGCACGTCGTCGTTGCAGTAGCACTGGTCTTAGTCCGTTTGTGTCTTGTGCTCAGACGCCGAGGGCACCTACGCTCGCGGGCCGATGCGAGACGACGCGCGCCTCCGCCATGGCCCGGCCGAACACAGGTCGTGCTCGACGTCGGCGGACGCGCGCACGTCCCTGCGTACCACCGAAACGCAATTCGCGCCACCCGATAAAGGGCCAGGCCAGCCCTGCCGATGCGCGGAGACCTACAAAGGGGATAGGGCGCCTAGTCCTATCCCCGGCTCGCCTGGTCTCCGTGCCGAGAGGGGTGGCGCACTCCACGTCACCCCTCTCACCTATGCCAAGTAGCTACGGCTGGATGTGTCCTCACTTAACCGTACGCTCGTTGATGAGGAACGGCGAACAGTCCGCCACGAGAGTCGTCTCAAAAAGACGTCGAAGACCCCTGAGTGACGCGCGCCGACATCCTCGGCGAGACCTGCAGCAAGAAGCACTGAGTCCAGGTCTGGACGGGTGGTCCAAGCTGTCCTGATCTATCCCAGCGGGCCCTGAGCAGCCTCGATGATGCTCTCGGGGTCGCAGCTACCGGCTACAAGCTTCACATGACTGTCTGTACGCAAACCGAGCTGCTGCTCGCCTTTTCTTAGCGCGGGCTGGCCTGGGGCCGCTGTGGCCTAAGCACCGGAGCGGCGAGCAGGCCCAGGCGCTGAGCCGTCGCGATCGCCTCGACCCGAGTGTGCGCGCGCAGTTCGTTGGATGCGTTCCGCAGGTGGTTGCGAACCGTATCGGGCGAGAGCGTGAGCTCTCGCGCAACCTCCGTCGTGGATAGACCAGAGGCGATCAGTTCGAGGATCTCGCGTTGGCGTGGCGTCAGTCGCGGATCTGGCTTGAGCTGGAAGCGCTCGGTTGGCGGCCGGCGCACGTCGAACGCGAGAGTGAGAACACCCACGATCGTCTCGCCTTCTCGGAGCGGCAAGTGTTGGGCGCGCACACCCCGGAACTGCCCACCGGCGTCGGCGAAGACGGTCTCGAAGTCAGTCGGCTCACCCCTCTCCACAGCACGGCGGAACTGCGACTCGACAATGTCACGTCCCTCCGGAAGGAGCAGATCGGTGATGTGGCGGCCGACCATCTGGGCGTTCGAATACCCGGAGGCTCGTTCCGCTGCTGCGTTCATGTGTACGAACCTGCCATCCACGTCGTGCAGACTCACAGGCACGACGAGGCTGTCGACCAACCATAGGTCGACACCGTCCAAGCGGCGGGTCATGGCGCCCGCATTTTGGACCAGTGGTTCGCTATGAGTCAACAAGGCCGCCGCGATGGGCGCCCCAGCACTTGGCGTCGAAAAAAAGCATGCCTCGACTTGATCTTCGTGTGTCATGCGCCCGAAGAAGCGCCACCGTACGGTTCGCGTCGTGCGCTACGACGTATACCTGTCTAAAGATGGGGCCGAGCGCAGGATCGAGCTAGACCTCGATGTGGAGTTCAAGCCCAGCCACGAGTTCCGATACGGGCCTGATATCTACGTGGTCACGAGCGTTCAAGCCGGACAGGACGAGTTCGACGCCATCATTTTCGCAGACGTGGCCGCAGATACTGGCGGTGTTCCTAGTTCCAAGAGATAGAAGTGCAATAGAGCAATCGTTGTTCACTTGCCCACCTGGGCTGATCTGAGCTGATTGAGGCGATCGAAGATCGCCAGGGGCATGCATTGCGGATGTTGCCTGGACTAGCAACGCACGTCTCATAACCCGGAGGTGCAGGTTCAAATCCTGCCCCCGCAACTGGAAGGCTCTAATCAGCCATAGGCTCGGGCGACGCGGAGAATTCTCACCTGCACTTGCCTGGCCAGGCGCACCTGGGAGAGCTCTCATAACGTCGCGCGGTCTCTGTGGCCGGGGCAGGTTTCTCCTTTTACGGAGCCCGCGAAACGCGGTTCGAGGACAGTCGCGATGAGTTTCCGCGTGGCCGTAAGTCTTCATTTCGTGATCCCGGTAGCGTCCAGTACGAATATGGATTCGACTCGCGCGGGAGCGCTCGAGTAGACGAAAGGAGACGAGGATGTCTGAGCACAAGATCGGAACCCGCGAGGAATGGAAGGCAGCCCGAGACGAGGCTCGCGAAG
>DHWR01000153.1:656-4943 GCA_002413265.1 Chloroflexi bacterium UBA5177 | reverse complement strand
CAGAGAGTGACGACGCTGAGCCACCAAGGGCGAGGAAGCGACGAGAATCGGACCCGTAAATGATCTGTTCTTCGCCAGGCATGTCGGACTTGTGGCTCAGTTCACATGGCTTGAGATCGGCAGCTACAAAGTCACGAAGCTGTAGGGGCATTGATTGAACTTCTTGGTCGACGTGCCACGAGGCCGCTCCTTCTCGGTGTGGCGTTGCTTTGGAAAGTCGGGAGAGTTTGCCTGGTTACGAGTGTCTCAATGCTGGCGATGGCACGGTCCGTGTGTCAAGGTTGTAGTGACCAGCATCATGAGCTCGGTTCCCGCAGACCGCTTCAGCACGCAGGCGGTGGCCCCGGCATTTACGGTCTGCAGCAAGTACTGCTGGTTCTCATGCATGGTGTAAGAATGACGACCCTGGTGCGCGGGAATCGGCGCTTGATCTCTCGGGTGCGCAGATTCATACACACATGCACTGCAGCGAGTTCGACGTCTCCCACCAATAAGATGCAGTATTCACGAGGCCCGCAGGCTTAGCCCAGCCAAGGCAATGCGGCCCCACGCCCTTCTCGGGAACGACGCCGTCAGAGCCGCGTTGATCCCCTCTCGGCGCAATAGATCGCCTTGGCCCACTCCACGTCTGACATATGCGGTCGCACCGTGGGCGGAAGCGAAGGAGAAGGCTTTCGCTCAACCCTACTCAAGGCAAACAGTGCCTGAGCAACAGTCGGTGCGGTACTGTTCCCGCTGGTCGGAGGGGTTCCCACTGGCGTGAGCGTTCTCTTCTCTGTCATGGTGTCCTCTGATCACTGCGACTCCTGGCTACGACTACGGTCGGCGTACTTCCCTCATGGAAATGTTTCGTCCTCCAAATAAGAGTCAGGTACATGGCGACCAGCAACCAGGTGGGCAAGAAGGACAATCCCCCGGTGAAACCACGGCTTGCCGTAAAAACAACAGAACCCGACCCATAACGGATCGGATTCACCTCTGCAGATCGCTCTCACAATGTTCTGTGCGCGGCCTGCTTATTATTCTCCCCGTTATGAGGATTGTCCACTTGCTGTTTATCATTCTAACACACTTCTCCCACATCACGAGATTCACGACCCGGTCGACGACTCGCCCGTCGGCCATCACATCCGAAACACGGTGGAGTTTGTCGCCGAAATGGAGCGGGAGGCCATACGGGAGCGAATGGTGACTCTGCAGGTTTTCATGCGCGCTCGACAGCCTCGACCGATTCAGAGGTCATGGACGAGAGTTTGCCCCATGGTCATTCCGCATCGCTAGAAACCTGGGACGACTTCTATGAGTCGCGACGAGGGGGAGTGGCGTGGGAGAGGGCGCCGCCGTGTGCATCCGGCGAGCACGGGACGACGGCCCGATGACGGGTTGAATATCCTGGACAAACACATGGAGGTCCGTCATGAGTCAGGCAGCTGCCAAGCCGCTTAAGTACCCCGTCTCCAGTCAGCTTCACAACGAACCTACGCTGGGAGAGCGCCTGGCCGACACGGTGGCCCATCAGATCGGGTCTTGGCGCTTCCTCATTATTCAATCAACGGCGATGTCGCTGTGGGTCGCGCTGAACGTCGTGGCCGTGCTCAAGAGCTGGGATCCGTATCCCTTCGTCCTTCTCAACCTGCTCTTTAGCGTGCAGGCCGCGTACACCGGTCCGGTCTTGCTGCTCTCATCCAACCGAGCCGCCCAGCGCGACCGCATCATGGCAGAGCATGACTTTGAAACCAACGCGAGAGCGGAGCAGTTCATTCAAGGGCTCATGAGCGAGCTCCTAAGGAATAGCCAGGCGACGCTGGCGATCGCGAAGCATCTAGACATTCAGGTTGAGGGACTCGATCAGCACGGCGCGGATCTTGAGGCGAAGGTTCAAGACGTGCAGGACCAGCTTGTCGAGGTAGAGGACGTGCTGGCAGCCGAGGCGCAGAAAGACGCGGCTGCCGAAGGGGATCTGTGACCTGCTCAACTTTCACTGTCGAGAGGAGGCGAGCCCTGTGCTGGGACGGTTCCTGGCGGGAGCGTGTGATGCACGAGCGCCTGCATTTGGTCCAGGTCGAATGGCTTGTCGAGGTAAGCGTCGGCGCCCGTTCCTTCGGCGACCCTTTGTCCCGCCGCACTCATGAGGATGATCGGCATGGACGCCGTACCCGGCTCCGACTTGAGAAGTCGACAGAGGCTGGCGCCGTTCAGCACGGGCATCATGACGTCCGCAAGCACCAGGTCCGCACGCTCTCGCTCGAGGAGCTCGACCGCGTGACGACCGTTGATGGCCAGCAGGATGCGATAACCGGCATGCTCAAGGACGTCTCCGAGCAGCTCGCGGAACGGCTCTTCGTCGTCGACGATCAGGATGGTTGCCAAGGGCCAGCCTCGCTCTCGTCTGGCTGCTGCGGGGCCGTCGGCTCGGCCAACGGAAGAGCCGTCCCGGTCAAGAGCCCAGCGGCGGGCGGTGCCGGTCCCAGCAGTTCGATGCCCCGCCCCTCGGTGATCGTAAACTCGCGCAGGGTGCGATCGTAGTTGGAGTACCGTATCTTGAGGACCGAGATCAACCGATGCAGCTGATTGCGGTACTCTGCGTAGCGCAGCACGATCAGGTTCTCGGCGACCACAGAGAGCGGCGTGCCGGCGAACTCCAGGGTCGGGCCCACGATGGTGTTGATGTCTAGCGTGGCGTACGTCGTGACATCTCGACCCCGTAGGTAGGTGATCAGCGCCGCTAGGAAGTCGGATTTGCGCTCTGCGGTGGGTAGTCCGCGGTCGAGCTCGGCCACCGAGTCAATCACCAGGCGGTGGACGCCGCGCTGCTCGATATCCTTGCAGAGAAGGTCGGCGACGTAATCCGCGTCAAGCTCGTAGGGCGGCAGGATCATGAGTCGGACCTGTCCCGACGCTTCTGCTGCCGCCAGATCCAGTCCAAATGCCCGGGCCTTTGCCCGCAGCTGGATACGGTCTTCCATGAAGCCGAGAAACAGCGCGGCTTCTTGGGCTCGCACACCCGCGCTGGTGAAGTGCAGCCCCAGGAGCGTTTTCCCGATGCCGGGGCTGCCGGCCACCAGGGTGGTCGTTCCAACAGTCAGTCCCCCTCCGACCATGGCATCGATTTCTGCGAGTGCGAAGCCGGCTCGCTCGCCGGTCCAGGAGGGCTCGGCCGGGACGACAATCGACTCCAAGCGTGGGTACACGGTGATCCCGTCTTTGCCTATGGTGAAGGAGTGCGTCCCGATGAGGGGCGCTGCTCCTCGCACCTTCGTCACATCGAGCAGTCGCCGGTAACGCGTTCCCTGCAGATCCCTGCGAAGTGACAGGATGGCATCGCAGACGGTGAGCTCGGGGTATCGTGCAGACTCGTCTGCGTCGCCCTCGACGATGACCAGCGACGTCGCCCCGAACAGCGCTAGCTTGGCCCCCAAGGAGTAAAGGAAATGCGCCGCCTCCAGGTCGTCTGCAAGGAGCCGTCGCATGCTCCGGAAACCGTCGAGCACTACTAGGGCGGCGCGTTGCTCCCGCGCCGTGGCTAGGATCGCCTCTTCGGCTTCCACCGCCCCCTGTTGCAGCAGGTCCATCAGGCTGAGGAACTGTATCTGTCGACCGACCACCTCTGGCGCGAAGAAGCTCAGTCCCCGACCGTTGGCGAGCAGCTTGTCGTGCGTCTCCGAGTAGCCGGTTAGGTACAGAGCGGGAGCACCACGCTCGACAAATTGGAAGGCGATCTGTTGTGCGAGGATGGTCTTGCCGGTGCCGGGAGCGCCGATCACCAGCGTCATGGAGGCGCGCCGAAGACCGCCTCCGAGAACCCGGTCGAGATTCGGGACACCGGTCTCCAGTAGCTCGATCGGTTCTTGTCGGCCTTCCGGCATCAAGCCAACCTGCTGTGTCATGGAACCTCTTCGCGTCTGGAGGATCCGAAGCTGTCGCCGGGTTGTTGGTCCGGCAAGGTGAATCGGAACGTGGCGCCCTGGCCTTCGCCTGGCGATTCGGCCCAGAGGCGGCCCCCATGGGCCTCGATGATTCCTCGACAGATATACAGCCCCAGACCGCTGCCTGCCATGCCGCTGGCGTGTGCTTGGGGCGTGCGATAGTAACGCTCGAAGAGCCGCGGCAGCTCTGTCGCGGGAATGCCCATACCCCTGTCGCTGACGGCCACCTCGATTCCGGTGGCTCGCCGTTCGACCACGACGTTGACTCGCTCGCCCTCTGCACTGTACTTCAATGCGTTGCCGACCAGGTTGGCAAGTACCTGCTCGAGCCGTTGCTGGTTCCATTGCCCGGCCAGCGGGG
>DHWR01000153.1:0-416 GCA_002413265.1 Chloroflexi bacterium UBA5177 | reverse complement strand
GCAGCTCGAAAGCCCCAACCTGAATGCGAGAGGCGTCGAGCAGGTCATCCAGCATGCGAGTCATGGCGATAGCCTGATCCTGGATGATCACCATCCCACGCACCACCTTGTCGAGGTTCGGTTCGGCCCCAGCGAGGAGTCGTGCCAAAAACTGGGCATAGCCCAGGATGGAGGTCAGAGGGGTTTTGAGGTCGTGGCTGGCCGTCGAGATGAAGTCTTCCTTAACCCGACCGAGCTCCTCCATCTCGGTCGCATGCCGTTCGACGACGCGTTGGAGTGTGTCACGTTCGTCCATCAAACGCGCCAATTCCCCGGCGAGGTCGATCACCGGCGGGTGTAGAGGCGAGCTGTCGGACGACGGCTCTGGTGCTACTGACGCTACGGAGTCCGCGCCGCGGTTGCGTTCAGCCATGGTA
>DHWR01000266.1:2125-3552 GCA_002413265.1 Chloroflexi bacterium UBA5177 | reverse complement strand
GCAGCCGCGCTCCCGGAGCAGACGAACGACGGCACTACCCAGGAAGCCGGCCCCTCCGGTTACCAATATCCTGGAGTTAGTAAGGTCCATCGCCCTAGGCTCCCGCCGCCTGGCGAAGCGGCCGCATAACCGTTGAAAGCTCAGTCGAGCTTAGGTCCAAGCCATGCTCTTCCAGGTCCGCGGCCAGCATTAGCTCGACCAGGTCTTTGAAGCGTGTTTTGGGAGCCCAACCGAGCTCCGTATGCGCCTTTGAGGCATCGCCCATCAGCAGGTCGACCTCGGCCGGCCGGTAGTAGCGAGCGTCGATGCTCACGTACTGCTCCCAGTCCAGTCCGACCCGGCCGAATGCTTCCTGCACAAACTCCTTAACGGAGTGAGTTTCGCCGGTAGCGATCACGTAATCGTCGGGGCTTTCGCGCTGCAGCATGAGCCACATAGCTTCGACATATTCCTTGGCATATCCCCAGTCGCGACGGGCATCGAGGTTTCCGAGGTGCAGCTTTTGCTGCTTCCCCGCGACGATTGCCGCAACACCTCGCGTGATCTTACGAGTGACAAAGGTCTCGCCACGACGAGGGGACTCATGATTGAAAAGGATGCCACAGCTGGCGAACAAATCGTAGCTCTCACGGTAGTTTCGGGTGATGGAGTGGGCGAATACCTTGGCGCAGGCGTAGGGACTTCGCGGATAGAAGGGGGTCTTTTCGTTCTGAGGTGCCTCCGCGATGTTTCCGAACATCTCGCTACTCGAGGCCTGGTAGAAGCGCACGGGTCGGTCCCATTCGCGGATCGCGTCGAGCAAGCGGAGGGTACCGAGGGCGACGACATCGACTGTATGCAGGGGGATGTCGAAGCTGGCGCGAACGTGGCTTTGCGCGCCCAGGTTATAGATCTCGTCGGGCTGAATGGACACCAGGATCTGGTGCACAGAGCTGGCATCGGTTAGATCACCGAAGTGGAGAAACAGCCGTGCATCCGGCTCGTGGGGATCGCGATAGAGATGGTCGATCCGGCCGGTGTTGAAGCTGCTCGATCGTCGCACGACACCGTGAACCTCGTACCCCTTTTGAAGCAGCAGCTCGGCGAGGTATGAGCCGTCTTGACCGGTGATGCCGGTGATAAGAGCTCGTTTCATGTTTTTCCTGTGGCTCTAGGCGATCGTTTGCATGAGAAGCGGCCGGGGTGAATCTCGAATAAACCTTACCCTAATGGCCGCGCCAATTACATGGGCAAAACGGGTGGACGGCAGGTGAGGCAGGGTGCACTAAAGGAGTAGGTTCGCGTACGTCTTTTGAAGAGTGCGCCGCAGCATGGACGGAGTCGAGTCAAGTCAATGACGCGGAGCGGGCGGAAGGTGGGGATGCGTCGTTCATTTGGCTTCGCGCGGCATGAGCGATTTTCGCTTGCACCAGCACTTGACGCCCTAA
>DHWR01000266.1:0-1802 GCA_002413265.1 Chloroflexi bacterium UBA5177 | reverse complement strand
GCAACGGAGTGCTGTTATCGATCTTTCCATTGTCATCGTCAGCCACAACACTGCGGCCTTTCTCGAGGCATGCCTTGACTCGATCGAACGTACTAAGCCTGAAGGGTTGACGCTCGAGGTCATCGTCGTAGACAACGCATCCAGCGACGAGACCGCAGATGTCGTGAGAAGTAAGCACCCTGGCGTCACGCTGATCGCAATAGCCGAAAACACGGGGTTCTCACGGGCGAACAATCGAGGCGTCGCGGCCGCTTCCGGACGCTACCTTCTGTTCCTAAATCCGGACACGGAGATGCGGGACGGCACTCTGGCACGGATGCTCACGTTCGTGGAGGAGACGCCTCAGGCGGGCGCCGCCACATGCTTTGTCGCGCTCCCCTCAGGTGCTCTCGACGATGCGGCGCACCGCGGCTTCCCCACTCCGTGGAACTCTCTCTGTCACTTTTCGGGACTGGCTCGACTGTTTCCGCATAGCCGGCATTTCAGCGGTTACAGCCTGGGCTGGATGGATCTGCACACGACGCACGAGATCGAGGCTCTTGCCGGCGCGTTTATGCTGGTGCGCCGCGAAGCCGGACAGCAGGTCGGCTGGTGGGACGAGGAGTATTTCTTCTACGGCGAGGATCTGGACTTTTGCTACCGGCTCCGACTTGGAGACTGGCGCGTCTATTACGTGCCTGAGGTTTCCATCCTGCACTACAAGGGAATGGCTTCAGGGATTCGGCGAGAGTCTCGCTCACGTACGACTGCGAGCACGGAAACGAGAGTGGCGGCGACGCGGTATCGCTTCGAGGCCATGAGGATCTTCTATCGAAAGCATCTGCTGGGGCGCTATCCGCGCCCCCTGACCTGGCTTGTAATGCGAGCGGTGGACTTGAAGGAACGGCAGGCGCTGCGCTCGGCTAGGCGGTAAGCGGCGGCGTTCTGATAGCGCGCCCGAACGCGGGCAGCATGATGCCAATTCTGGATTGAGCTAGGGGATACCGGTGATAGCCGGGACATTTTCCGTGCCGCGGTCTGGATTTGCTCTGCGAGCGCGGGCGACCGCAGGACGGTAACCGTCTGTGACTCGCCCCTACGAATGCAAATAGCGATCTGTTAGTGGGGCGTGGTTTGTGGTGGAGAAGGAGCACGGGTTAAGTGCTGGGCAGGCGATCGCCGTACTGTTCCGCGTAGTACTGATCAAAATCCGCGGATCTTGCCGCTTGCCACCAGTCGCGATGCTCGGCGAACCACCGGATCGTCTCGCTAAGGCCCTCGTCGACATTACGCTTTGGAGTCCAACCGAGAGCTCTGATGGCATCGGTATTCAAGGCATAACGCCGGTCATGACCCGGCCGATCGGGAACGAACCGGATCAAATCATCCGAAGCGCTCGTTTCGCGGACGATCTGCCGCACGACGTCGAGATTTGTTCTCTCCTGACCGGCCCCGATGTTGTACACGCTCCCGTTCTCGCCTCGCTCCAGGGCAATGGCGATTCCGGTACAGTGATCGTCCACGTGCATCCAATCCCGTATCTGCAGTCCGTCGCCGTACACGGGAAGTGGTTTGCCTTCCAGCGCATTGGTTACGAAAAGGGGTATGAGCTTCTCGGGGAACTGCCTGGCGCCATAGGTATTACTGCCCCGCGTAGTAACCGCTGGAAGCCCGTAAGTGGCAACATAAGCACCGACCAGAAGATCGCCAGCCGCCTTGGATGCCGCGTACGGACTTCGTGGCGAAAGTGGATCGGCCTCGCACGAGCGGCGAGGCGCCTCGACGTCTCCATACACCTCGTCGGTGCTCACCTGAACGAAGCG
>DHWR01000120.1 GCA_002413265.1 Chloroflexi bacterium UBA5177 | reverse complement strand
CTCCTGATTCACGCGAATGACTCAAAGCTGCCGCCGGAGAGCCGGAGGGATCGGCACGCGCCGATCGGCGAGGGATACATTGCCTTGGAAGGGTTCCGGAGCCTACTGGCCCAGCCAGACCTTGCCTCGGTTCCGTGGATTCTGGAAACCCCGGATCTGGAGAGCACGCTGGAAACGGGCCAGAGATTTCGGAGTCTCTCAGCGCTGCACCGCTTGGCTCCGGGAGCTCTCCCTAAAGAAGTCGTGTCGGCGTGATCACTGTACCCGGAAGCGCCGACGCGGACATCACCATGACGGTCCCGCGACCGCCCGGACGAGGTGAGACCCTTCCGTCTCGAGAGGAGAGGGAGCGGCTCATGAAGGAGAACATGTGATCGTTCTGGCCACGAAAACCGGCGGCTTCGTTTTGACCCTGCATCAAGGCTTCGCCAACGCGGTGCTCATTTACAGTATGTTGCTAGCGGCTTGGGGATTGTTCCTCTACTTTCGTTCGAGCAATCCTCCCGGAAGTTACCTCGGGGCGCTTGCCATTCTCGAGGGGTTGGCCATCATTCAGGGGCTCGTGGGGATCATTCTCTTGGGTCAAGGCCATCGGCCCCACGACGCTTTGCACTTCCTTTATGGGGTGGTCGCGGTCGTCACATTGCCCACTGCGTACTTCATGTCGGCTGGCGGTACGGAACGGAGGGATTCTCTGGTCTTTGGTCTGGCGACCCTCTTCCTGGTTGGGATCGCGATTAGAGGGATCACGACGGGAGGGGCATGAGATCGGCGGCAGCCTCATACCGCATCCATGAGCCTGGCGGTGTTCGTAAACCACAGTCCGAGTGCAGGATGCGGGCGACGATTTCGACGCCGTCAACGAGCCGAGGACCGGGGCGATTGAAGTATGCAGATCCGTCGACAACGTACACCCGCCCGGATCTGACCGCGCGCAGCTCGTACCACTCGTCCGGAAACGTGGTCCGGCGCATCTCTAGGGTCGACCTCTCAAGGTCGAACCCACACGGCATCGCGATTACTACATCCGGGTCAGAGGAGAGAACGCTCGGCCAGGTGAACTGCTCAGAAGGACGACCGGCAATACCGAGGACATCGTGTCCGCCGGCGACCTCTACCATCTCTGGCAACCAGTGACCACCCGCGAACACTGGGTCAGTCCACTCGAGGGTAAGCACGCGCACCACTTCGGATCCTTTCACAAGCTCTCGAACTTTGTTGAGCCTGTCGCGACGGGCCGCGACCACTTTCAGAGCAACATCCTCAGCTCCCGTAAGTCGGCCAACCAGAAGAATAGAGTCGAGGACTTCGTTCAAGCTCGTGGGCTCCAGGGACACCATCCGGGGAGGCACGCGGAGAGAACGCATGACCTTTTGGACTTCTTCGGGACCGACGGCACACACCTCGCACAGATCCTGGGTAAGAACGAGGTCGGGGCGCACTTCTTCCAGCAAATCGCGGTCGAGATGGTAGATGGTCGCCTCTTGGGCCAGACTGGCTCGGACTGCCGAATCGATCTGGCGACTGGTCATGCCGGCCGAATCGAAAGCGCTCGCTGTGACACGAGGTTTAGCGAGTACTTCAGGGGGGAAATCGCACTCGTGCGTCACCGCCACCAGCCTGTCCGTCAGACCGAGCACGCACACGATTTCCGTGGCGCTCGGAAGCAGCGAACAAATTCTTTCACTTGTCATACAAGCTGCCTCAGCCGGTGAAACAATCGCGGGCAAAGCAGTATGCTACGTTCAGAGTGAGCCAATTTGGCGGCACAGTGCCGGGCTGGCGTGTGTATCGTGCGCTCGTATGGGGAAGAGTGAGAAAGGCCATTAGATGAAAGCCCTTGCCATTCTAGCTGCCGGCATTTTTGTGCTGGCGGGCGCAACGATGAGCTCCGCGGCGGGACAGCAGCCCGTCACCAAGCAAGCGGCTTCCCGGCACTCGAACTTCAGCGTCCTGGTTCCAGCGTATGGCGGCGTTGCAGCTCACCGGCTCTTCGTGCCGCTGCAGGCAAACGCCGCAGCGGCGGATACACCGGTCGTCACTGACACCCCACAACCTACGGTCACGGCCACCGCTAACTCTTATCCTGACGCACCCAATCTGTTCAATGCCATGGTCAACAAGCTAGCCCTGATCAAGACCTTGAAGTTCAAGGAGATCACGAACGGCCAACAGCCTGGCATAGACACTCTGCAAGTGATCACGACCGGGTCGGCCACTTGCACGGGACCTGCTCTGTACGGGCACGTCGCGGCAGTCGATACGGTTGAGGGCACGAGTCAGAAGACCACCCTGAAATACTCGGTCATTCAATTCAATGGGAATTACTTCGAGCGCGCCAGCGAAACGCACAACAAGTGGGCGAAAATGAAGACCGCGAAGGCTAACCAGCTGTTTGCCCCCGACACCGGCGCACTGCTGATTTGCAGTACGGCGGGCACGGGAAGCTCCGGCGGGTCCGGCAGCTCGGGCGGAACCGGAACGCAGTGCCAGATCAAAAACATGGTCGATCTCGGACCGGGAACGATCGCAGGCACCGATACGTGGAACGTTCAGGCCGACTACTTCTGTGCGTCGGGAACCACCACGTCGGACGAGACTCTCGGGTTTCAAATCGCTCAGCACTCGTATCTGCTGCTCGAGGAGTCGATCTCGGTCGACGACACGGTAAACAACATCCAGCTTCAGTTCCAGCGATATCGAACCAATTTCGGGGTCAAAGTAACGATCCATAAGCCGAAAATTGGGAGTAAGCTTCCGAAGTAGGCTCGGGGGACGATTGGAAGCGTTTGATCTGGCGCGTAAGCTGGCCTACGCCGGAACACACTCACCGGTGCCTTTCAGGACCGGTCCGGAATTCACCAATTCGGTGCCCGGTGTGCCTGTGTGCTCAATGATCCGGCTTTTCGTGCCGAGGGAGCATTGGTCGCTAGAGAAGGTCCAGGTCGCCGCCAAGGAAGTCTGCCGGGTGCTGGGGTCAAATTCACAGTTCGATGTCGGCTTCGCGGTAGCAGGGAAGATGCGCTACGATGCGGACCGCCCGGCGTCAGGAGATACCGCTCGCTTGATGAAAATGGATACTCACGATCGGCGAGTGCTGCTGCGAATCGCGGGGCGAGTCGGAGACATGACGTACCAAGCGCGGTTTCCTCAGCTGTCGTTTGAACAGACGGGAGAGGATTTCTGGCGATCGCTGTACGCGCCGGGTGCGGCAAAAGATCCCGCGCAGCTCTAGGTGCTGTCGCTTTTACCCGTCGTCGGACTTCCTCTAATTAGAAAGGGCGATCCCCTCGCTGATCTCATCGTGGACTGCTTCTCCAACACAGGCGGCTTCAGGAGCGGAGACATCCTGGTGGTGGCACAGAAGGTGGTCTCAAAGGCGGAGGGTCGAGTTGTCCGGCTCGAGGACGTCGAACCCTCAGAGGAGGCGCTGGAGCTTGCGCACGCTAGCTTGAAAGACCCGCGACTTGTCGAATTGATCCTTCGCGAGTCGCGCGAGGTTGTCCGAGTGCGCCCGGGGCTCATCGTGGTCGAGGACGTCCGCGGTTTCATCTGTGCAAACGCAGGCATCGACCGTTCAAACATCGAGCAGCACGGGGAAGGAGAAGAGGTGGCACTCCTTCCGCTTGATCCTGATGCTTCCGCTTCCGACCTCCGCGATCGGATCAAGCGAGTCGCTCAAACAGCGGTGGCCGTGGTCATCAACGACAGCCATGGGCGGGCCTTCCGGGACGGTACGGTGGGTGTGGCAATAGGACTGGCGGGGCTTCCGGCCCTGTCCGATCGGCGCGGTGACACTGACCTAACGAGCTACGAGCTGCAGCACACGGTTATCGGCATTGCGGACGAGATCGCCGCTGCCGCGTCCCTGCTTATGGGGCCCGCAAACGAAGGCATTCCGGCAGTTGTCGTGCGAGGACTGAAGCTTCCGGTTTCGGAGGCGTCGGCCCGCGAGATCCAGCGGCCGCGGAAGCTCGATCTGTTTCGCTAGCTCTCACTCGTCTGCGAAGCGCTGCTTCTCGAGTACATCGAGCAACCAGGCCTCATCCTTGATGGGCGTTCCCAGCTTTCTCGCCTTTTCGAGCTTGGATCCGGGCTCAGCTCCGACAACCAGATAGTCGACAGCCTTGCTGATGCCGGGCGCAATCTTGGCCCCGAGATCGCGAAGGCGCGACTCCGCCTGACCCCGTGACAGGTCGTCGAGCCGCCCCGTTATCAGTAGAGTGGTACCGCTGAGCGGTCCTTCGACCTCTTCATGGGGCTCGGCGATCCATGACAGTCCCGCCTCTTTCAGTCTACGGAGAATGTCGCGATTGTCCTCGCGTGACATCCACTCGACGATGCTTTCCGCCGTCTTGCGACCGATGCCCTCGGGGGCCTCTAGCTCTTGAATCGTCGCGTTCGCGATGCGATCCATGTCGGGGAATGCCTCCGCGACTTTTTCGGCCACCTGGCTCCCGACGTACCGGATGCCTAAAGCGAAGATCACTCGATCAAGCGGCCTGGTCTTGCTTCGTTCGATTGAGCGGATCAGATTTGAGGCGCTCTTCTCCTTGAATCCCGGCAGCCCCATCAGTTGCTCGACGTTCACGGAGTAGATGTCCGCCGGATCTCGAATGAGCCCGTGATCGAGAAGCAGCTGGACGAGGCGCTCGCCCAGCCCCTGTACGTCCATGGCAGGCTCCGAGACGAAGTGCTCGATCCAGCGGAAGCGCTGTGCCGGGCACTGCGGGTTTGGACAGTAGGCCATCGCTTCGGATTCGGGACGTATGATCGCGGTCCCGCAGGACGGGCATTTGTCGGGGAGCTTGTAGATCTTCTCGGAGCCGTCGCGCTCCTCCACGACGGGCTTCACCACCTGCGGAATGACGTCCCCCGCCCGCTGCACAATGACTCGGTCGCCGACCCGAATGTCCTTGCGATGAATGTCCTCTTCGTTGTGGAGGGTGGCGAGCTTGACGGTAACGCCGCCGATCACCACCGGCTCGAGGACGGCGTAGGGATTGATCGCTCCGGTTCGGCCCACATTGACCTGGATGTCATTCAGCCGTGTGGTGCCCTGGCGAGGAGGAAACTTGAAGGCAATGGCCCAGCGCGGCTCGCGTCCGACAGCGCCCAGTTCCTCCTGCAACGACACCATATTGACCTTCACGACGACACCGTCGATCTCGTACGGTAAGGTCTCCCGGGCCGCCGCCATCTCATCGCAGTAGGCTTGCACCTCCTGCATCGACTCCACGTGACGTACCAGCGGATTGACGGGAAAGCCCCAGGAACGCATCAGCTCCAGTGCCTCCCACTGACTCTCTGTCTCCAGCCCGTCCGCGTATCCGATCGCGTATGACCACAGGCGCAACGGTCTCTTCGCGGTCACCTGAGGATCGAGTTGCCGCAGGGAGCCCGCTGCGGAATTACGGGGATTCGCGAAGAGCGGCAGGCCATCGGCTGCCCTCTCTTCGTTCATCTTCTCGAAGCCCTGCGCGGTCATATACATCTCACCGCGCACCTCTACGACCTCAGGGATAGGATCCGCGGCCAGATTCTTCGGCACGTCTTTCACAGTCCGCAGGTTGGCGGTGACATCCTCTCCTTCGATGCCGTTGCCCCGGGTCGCTCCGACCCGAAATACTCCCCGTTCGTAGGTGAGCGCGATCGCGAGGCCGTCGATTTTCGGCTCGACGACAAAGTCGAATGTGGCAGTGGGAATGAGGTTCCGGACTCTTGTGTGCCAGGCGTCGAGCTGGGCATGCGTGAAGGCATTCCCGAGACTGAGCATGGGTCGCGGGTGTTTCCGTGGCCGAAAGCCTTGACCGACCTCACCGCCGACACGCTGAGTGGGCGAGTCTGGCGTGACTTGATCGGGGTTCTCCTCCTCGAGGGAGCGCAGCTCGCGCATGAGAGCATCGAACTCAGCGTCGGAAACGGTAGGGGAATCGAGGACGAAGTAGTTGTAGTTGTGCTGTTCAATTTCGTGCCGGAGCTGCTGGATGCGTTCGGCGGCAGCAGAACCGGTGCTGAGCTCAGACGTGGCTTGGGAGCGAGCCATGCACTCCTCCGAAGGCAAATCGAGACAGGAACGAGCGTCTCATCACGGTCGATACCATCGATATTCGCACGCGGACACGATTTGCAAGCTAGCCCCGCTTCAATTCCTCGAGCAAGAGCGGCAGCGTCGCGACTGGCGAGTACCGTGCCCCGGCGGCAGAGAGGGAGCTTTCCATCACGGTAATCTGGCGGACGTCGATCGACGCCGGCAGATTTGCCGAGCGCCGAAGCTCCTGCAAGGCGCGACCAATCCGGGAGCGATCAACTGATGAGAGCCGGTCTCTGGCGCGCGCCATCGTCAGGTGTGGAGAAAACGGCAGAGGTTCAGGAGGAAATCCCCGGTGGACGATTGCCTCCTCTAGAACGCTGAACAATCGGGACAACCGAGACTTCCCCTCGTCCTCCAGGAGGCCGACCCACAATACCCTTGGCGAGCGCTCATTGGGGAAGGCTCCGAGATCTCCTAGCTGCAGCGAGAACTGCTTCGTGAGCGATGCCGCGTGGGAGGCAGCATCGACAACCAGGTGGAGGCGCGAACGCTCCACATCGCCCAGAAAACGGAGCGTGACATGAAGCTGCGCCTGCCCTGTCCACTTCAGCATTTCGGCCCCCTCGCCGAATTTTGTCCGGAGCGCTTGGAGGCGATTTTTCAGGTCATCGGGAAGCTCGATCGCCACGAATGTACGGGCTGTCGGACCTTCCTGACGCTTTGACAAAGTGGCAATCATGCACTACGATACGCTAGCCTCGGTTGGCCCTTGCCAGGAGAAGGACACAGGATTTCATGGGCACGCTTCGATCAGTTGCACCGGTTGCCGTAGCCGGATTCGTAGCCTTCGGGCTCGCCGTCTGGTTCAGCATCATCGTGTGGACCTTCATGGACATTCGGTCCCGTTCGCGCGATAAAGTCGTCTGGGGATTCGCGACGGCTCTGGTAGTCCTTTTCAATGTCTTCGGACTCGTGGTGTATCTGATTCTGCGACCGCACGAGACCTTGATGCAGGCCTACGAGCGGTCTTTGGAGGAGGAGGCACTCCTCCAAGAAATCGAAGAGCGACCCATTTGTCCCAATTGCCGGCACCGCGTTGAGCAGGATTATCGGATGTGCCCAAACTGCTTGCAGAAGCTCAAGGACATCTGCATGAACTGCGACAGGTTGGTTGAGCTCGACTGGACGGTCTGCCCCTTCTGCACGGCAGAACGCAAGGTGCCGGTCGCGCTCACGGGAGAGTCCGCTTAGCGGTGTGATACAGTCACCGCAGTCTCAACCCGCGTTGAGGGAGGAGTGCAGCGGTGGCGTACCACGTAT
This sequence comes from Chloroflexi bacterium UBA5177, assembly GCA_002413265.1. Taxonomy (GTDB): domain Bacteria; phylum Chloroflexota; class UBA5177; order UBA5177; family UBA5177; genus UBA5177. The sequence goes on along the minus strand of DHWR01000120.1, from coordinate 655 downwards.
CTGTAAAAGAGTGGCACCACAGCGACCAGCCACGCGAGCGGCTGGCTCAAAACGGAGCCGAAAGCCTTGGCAACGCGGAGCTTCTCGCCATCCTGCTGCGAGTCGGTATGCGGGGAATGGATGTTGTTCAGCTGTCGCAGGGGATCTTGACTTCATTTGGCGGCCTTGAGGGCCTTTCGCATGCATCGTTGTCAGAGCTGGCTCAGGTAAAAGGTGTGGGTCCGGTCAAAGCGGTGACCATCAGCGCGGCGCTGGAACTGGGAAAGCGGCTGCTGGTGATGCAAGCCGGTGATCAGCTTCAGATCCGCTCTCCTCAAGATGTGGCGACAATGCTCGAGCTGAGCATGGGCAGGCTCGAGAAGGAGGAGCTTCGGGTAGTGATGCTGAACACCAAGAACCGTATGGTGGCTCAGCCGCTCACCGTATACAGAGGCAGTCTCAACACGTCGATGATCCGCGTGGCCGAAGTGTTTCGAGACGCCATCAAGGAAAACTGTGCCTCGATCATCGTGGTCCACAATCATCCTTCAGGGGATCCTACACCTTCTCCCGAAGACATCCGGGTGACGCGAGAGATCGTGGAGGCCGGCAAGCTGCTCGATATCGAGGTGCTCGACCATTTGATCATCGGTCGCAATCGGCATGTGTCTTTGAG
>DHWR01000082.1:3740-4477 GCA_002413265.1 Chloroflexi bacterium UBA5177 | reverse complement strand
ATTTTTACGGCCGTCGTTCTGTTCTCGATCTTCTGGAACGTTGCCGGAGATCCGTATCAGGCGCTGATGGTCGACATTACGCCGGAGCAGCAGAGGCCGAAGTACAACTCGATCCTGGCCGTTCTAGCGCTCGCCGGTCAGGTCGGCCTCGGCCTGTACGCGATCAAGCTCTCGCATCACAACGACATTCCCGATGGGCTTTTTTACGCGGCCGGGGCCTTCATGCTGCTGATGTTCGCTCTGGTCTTCTTTGGCGTCAGAGAGCCGAAGGATGCGTCGCAGAGCGCGAAGCTAGAGGCTGTCTCTTATACACGAACGTACGTCGATGACCTACGACGCTTTAAAGAGGCATTCAAGCTGCTGCTGAGCATCCTCTTCTTCTGGACTGCGCTCAACCCGGTGCAGAGCTACCTCATCAAAATGCCGACCAAGATGGTTGGGGCCTCTACCCCAGAGGCCATCGCGGTCTACCTCACGCTCATCGTGGCGGCCGCCATAGCGGCGTACCCCTTCGGAAAACTCGGATCTCGGTACGGCGGCCGGCCCTTCATCATCCTCGGAATGTTGCTGCTGATCGCCGCGTCGATCGTGGGACTCTTCGTGCGGACGTATGTGATGTTCTTCCCGGTCGCAATCCTGGCGGGCGTTGGGTTCTCGGCGACCACGGTGCTCACCTTTCCGTACCTCTCGACCCTGGTTCCCGCCGGCAAGATCGGCGTTTTCACCGGGCTCCAGAC
>DHWR01000082.1:500-3465 GCA_002413265.1 Chloroflexi bacterium UBA5177 | reverse complement strand
GTCAGGAGTCTGTTCGCCATGCTGGCGGTCTGCATGGTACTGGATGTGATCTGTCTGCTTCGCATTGACGAGGGCGCTGCCCGGGAGCAGCTGGCGGAAGTGGAACGCGAAGAGCAGATGCTCGCGGCGGCTGCGGCTGCTACCGCGATCTAGGAGGGCCCGAGTCTGTCAGCGCAGCAGGTGCTGTCCGCTGCGCTTCTGACTAGCGGGGCAGCCAGCCGCGGGTGTCGTCTGCGTCGCACTCGCGCGAGTCGGCGCCGAACCACAGGGCCAGCGGACCGAGCAAGAGGAAGAAGCTGAGGAGCAATAAGACTGTCATACCACTACTGTGCGCCTTTTGATCTATAAGGGCAAATCGGATTATAGTAGGTAATGATAAGTCCATCTGATCAATGGTTAGGCGTGGAGCTGCGACATTTCGCGGCCCTGCAGGCGGTCGCGAGCGAGGGGTCATTTCGGCGTGCCGCGGTCCGCTTGGGATATACGCAGTCGGCAGTAAGCCAGCAGATCGCGGCACTCGAGCACATCGTTGGTGAGCGGTTGATCGAGCGCCCTGGTGGGCCACGTGCCGTCTCGCTGACGGATGCCGGTCGCCTGCTGCTGCGTCACGCGGAGGTCATTCTGGCCCGAATCAATGCTGCGCAGGCTGACCTCGGGGCGCTCTCCGCGGGGGAATCGGGCTCCCTGAAAGTTGGAACGTATCAAAGCGTCGGACAGCGCATCCTTCCCTTGCTGATGCGAAAGTTCACTGCCGACTGGCCGCAGCTCGAGATCGGATTGGTGGAATCGGCGAACGACGACAGCCTGCTACGCCTCGTGGAGAGTGGAGAGCTTGACCTGACCTTCTCCATCTACCCGCTGCTGCCAGGCCCGTTCGAAGGAGCGGAGCTGATGCGCGATCCGTACGTGCTGGTCCTGCCTGCGGACTCGCCGCTGGCTCACCGGGGCGGTCGAATGTCGTGGCAGGAGATCGCGAGCCTTCCGCTCATCGGTTACCGGCAGTGCCGGAGCGTCGACCAGGTCGATGCCTTCCTGGTGGGCCAGGGCGTCGAGCCGAACGTCATCTTCCGCTCAGACGACAACGGAACCATCCAGGGTCTTGTCGGCGCGGGAATGGGAGGGGCGCTGATGCCCCGCCTATGCGTGGACGCAAGTGACCACAACGTAACTGTCGTGGGGCTGGCTGCAGATGGTCCGGTGCGCACGATCGCGCTAGCGTGGCATCGTGACCGTTATCGCACTGCCGCGTCTCGCGCCTTCGTCTCCGCGGCGCGCGACATTTGCGCGGAAATCGAGCAGGGCATGGAAGACTCGGTCGACATCAGCGCTTGACCCCGAAGTAGGCCCTAGCCTAAGGCTGAGAGCTTGCGTCCTGGGCGCCCTGATTTTCGATGGGCTGTAAAGCCTCAGCGAGCCAGGCAACGGGTTGCGACCACCCGGGATTGAAGTAGCCGTACCAGTCCAGCGAGCCGTACACGCGATCGCCGCCGGTAGACATGGTGGCGTTCGCGGGCCAGTAGGTCCAGCCAAGCTGGTGGGTCGCGATGTAGTGAACGATGCTCGCAAACCACTGCCCCTGGCTCCCCGGCACGTCACTCGCCACACAGTCGCGCGTTTGGTTGCAGGTCCCGAACTCGCCCAGCAAGACGGGCGCGGCGTACGGCTTCGACGGATCAGCAGTGATATAGCCCCAGTAGCTATCCCAGGTGGCGGCCAGCGAGCTGTAGGTGGTGGTCGGAGCGAACCAGGGACAGCCGCCGCCGCAGAGATCGGGGCCGTAGTCGTGGACCGAGTACACCAAGCGATCGCGAGCCGAGGCCCCGCCGGCATAGGTGAGGTCCACTGGAGCTGTAGCAACGCCCATCAGGTTCCCGCCCCACCAATAGCTCGGCGACTTCCGGTAGTACTGCACGCCCTCGACCATGACCAGCATGTGGGGATCGGCGGCGAGCACCGCGTCTCCTGCGCGCTGTGCCGCGAGCCGCCAGTCGGTGGCCATATTGCCGTCACCCCAGCTTGCCGGTCCGTGGGGCTCGTTGTGTAGATCGGCACCGACGACGACATTTGTCGCGCCGTAGCGCCTGGCCAGCAGGGACCAGTCCTGGACGAACGATGCGTCGGGATAGACCGAGTCGTACCAGAGGCCGTTGGCTTGGCTACTCCAGCCGGCATCGGTTCGGTGATCATCGAGGATGACGGACATGCCGAGTGCGCCCGCGTATTGAATGACACGGTCCAGGATGTCGAGAGCATGCAGTCCGCGGAGAGACGGATTGGCGCCGATGTGCTGAGTAATGACCGGATTCTGCTCGACCATTTGATTTGAGAATGGGATGCGGATGGAGTTGAAGCCCTGCTGTTTAATCGCCTCAAGGATCGCCTGATAGGGCACGAAGTCGAGGCCGCCCACGATGAAGTCGGCCTCCTCGGCTCCGTACCAGTTCAGGCCTTCGAGGTAGATCGGCCGGCCTGCCGCATCGACGATTTGCGTGCCACTGGCGGAGAGCCAGGTGGGGATGGCGGTCGCGAGCCGATCGGCAATGGGCGAGAGGATAGCTGCTCCGCCTCCGGCGTCCGCGATGGTCTCCACAACATTTTCCTCGCGAAACGCCAGGATAGATTCGTCGCCGGTAGTCCAGGCGGAGAGTTGGGCAAGGGAGTTCAGTACCGGCGAAGCCGACCTCCACGGGGCGGTGTCTTCTCTCTGCAGGCGCAATTTGGTGTTTGACGCTGAGATAGAGGAGAAGGCGTAAGCTGCGTTGTCCGGAGAGTCGTAGAGCGATACCGTATCGTAGAAATCCTGGCCGGCAGCGTCCCGAAAGGTTCGGCTCCATCTAGATAGCGCGCGACCTGGCACCACGTCGGCAGGCGGGTTCGCGCGTTTGGTCAGACCCGCATCGGAGGTCCGGAAGCTGCCCGGGAACAGGATTGCGCCGGCAGGTGCAGAGGTGGGATCCGGGCCCAT
>DHWR01000082.1:0-209 GCA_002413265.1 Chloroflexi bacterium UBA5177 | reverse complement strand
ATACGGACGCCTTGATCGACCGTCGATCGAGCGCGATCGGGTACCGCAGTCGCAGCTCGAGCTCGAGCGGCCCGCGGTAGGTTATCGCGTAGATTTCGACCTTCCCCCCGGACACCTGCACGGTGAATGCTTCGGGCTTCAGACCTGGAAGCTGAGCCGGCTGACCGCTTTCCCAGAGGGTCGTCGAGGCGTCCGCGTAGGCAGCCGAA
>DHWR01000217.1:5884-6020 GCA_002413265.1 Chloroflexi bacterium UBA5177 | reverse complement strand
TGGCTTTCGGGGGCTACGATACGAACCGCTCGCGTAGTTTCGCCTACTACGAGACCATGGGCGGTGGCGCCGGGGCGCGCCCGGGAGCCGATGGAATGACTGGCATCCACGATCACATGAGCAACACGCTGAACAC
>DHWR01000217.1:0-5716 GCA_002413265.1 Chloroflexi bacterium UBA5177 | reverse complement strand
ATGAGCAACACGCTGAACACGCCCGTAGAGGCCCTGGAGAGCGAGCTGCCGGTACGCATACGCAGCTACGCGATTCGACGTGGAAGCGGCGGCAAGGGTCGGTTTCGGGGCGGCGAGGGACTACGACGAGACGTTCAGTTCCTCGAGCCGGCAACCGTGACCATCCTCTCTGAGCGTCGGGAGAGGTCTCCCTACGGTCTGCAAGGCGGGGAGAGCGGCGCTCCAGGCGAGAACCGTTTGAGGACGACCGAAGGCGAGGAGAGGCTGGCGGGAAAGGTCAGCCGAGACATCTCAGCGGGCGACTGTCTGAGCGTGCAAACCCCGGGAGGTGGGGGTTTCGGAGAGCCCTCGTGAGCCGGCTATTCCCTTGCTACCGCTCGCGATTCGCTGTTAGTATTCGCTGGTCTTTAGCGAGGTCAGTCACATCCGCGCGATTTCGATGCTGGGCCTTGGTCTGAGCCTGCTGGCGCTTGCCGGCTGCGGCGGTAAGGCCGGCGCCACCTCCCCGGATCCCACGCCCACCAAGCATCCGGCGACTCTACCTGTCGCGACCGTGACGCCAATTGTGGTCGCGACCGAGACGGCCACCGCTCAGCCCACTGCTACGGTCCCAGTGACAGCAACTCCGCGAGCTTCGGCGACCTCAGTCGCCACCGTGCCTGTGAGCTCTGTTGCACCTCTCGTCGTGTCGGCCTTCGTACATCCGGCATCGCTGGCTCCGGGCGCGGCAGCGAGGTGGACCGTCACCACCCTCGGCGACGCCAGCCGAGTACAGGTGTACCTGTCTGCCGGGCCAGGAGCAAGCGCGGGCCCCTTTTCGTATGAGCTGAGTCAGACCGCCGACGGGCGCTGGGCGAGCGCGTTCACGGCTCCGACGGCTCCCGGCCAGTACTACTTCAGCATCGGGCTCTTCAACCGGGCAGGCCATAGATCCGTGATCGAGAATGGTGCGTGGAGCGTGGTGGTTCGCGGCGCGGCTTCCAGCGGGGGCGCCCAACCGCTGCCGGCCGATGTTCCATTGGCACCAGGATTTTCCTATGGCAATCCGGCGCCGGCTACCTTCAACGCGGTAGGGCACGTGATCTCGGGGTCTGAAGTGGTGAGCACTACGAACGCATCTGCCAACGGCAGCGCACTCGGGCAGTTCTTCTCCGTCCGGCTTCCCAGGGCGGGGTGGACGGTGGATCAGTCGACCGTCCCAGCAGCCGGCGCGACTTCGTGGTCGATTGTCGCCACGATCGGTCGTCGAGTCCTGGTGGTCCAATTCTCGGCGGGGACTCTCCATTTCTTTTACGGCAATTCGTAGAGCCGCGGTGACTCTGTCAGCCGGCACACGCGTAGAAGTCCATCTGCCCGAGGACGCGTTTTCGTCAGACGTGCCTCTGGTGGCGGTGATGCGTGGCGACTACGTCGGAAGCCTTCATCGCGGCATTTTCGCGGTCTGCGATGACGAAGGACACCTTTCGGCGTGTGCCGGAGATGCCTCGCAGTACGTCTTTCTTAGATCTGCCGCAAAGCCGTTTCAAGTCATGCCGGCGGTTCTCGCCGGTGCGATTGAGCGGTTTGGGCTGACGGGAGAGGAGACGGCAGTCCTCTGTGCGTCTCACAACGCAGAACCGAAACATAGAGATGCCGTGCTCTCGGCACTCAAGAAGGCGGGTCTCGACGAAACGGCTCTCCGTTGCGGAGCACATCCCCCGCTTCACGAAGCCAGTGCCGCGGATCTCGTCCGGCGCGGAGAGGCTCCGACGCCGGTCTGCAACAACTGCAGCGGCGCGCATGCCGGAATGCTGCTGGCCTGTGTCGCCCGTGGCTGGCCGCTGGAAGGATATGGGGAGCCGTCACATCCACTGCAGCAGCAAACGCTCGAGATCCTTGCTCGGTTCGCCGGAGTCCGGCCAGACGACGTTCAGCTGGCCACGGATAACTGCGCCGTCCCGGCTTTCCGGTTGCCGTTCGCCGGCGCGGCGCTGGCGTTCGCGCGTCTCGTGACAGGGTCAAAGGTGGGGGATGACCTGCGCCAGGCGGCGGCGGTGGTCTGCGGGGCGATGACCTCTTGGCCCTACATGGTTGCGGGTGAAGGAAGGTTCGACACCGATCTGATGACTGTTGCCGGGACCGAAATTGTGTCAAAGGGAGGCGCCGAGGGGTTTCAAGGCATTGGTATTCGAAACCTTGGTCTGGGATTCGCGCTGAAGATATCGGACGGCAATGCGCGCGCCTCTCATCCCGCGACTGTCGAAGTCCTGCGCGCCTTGGGGGCTCTCAGCGACGAACAGCTGTCGCGGCTACGAGAGTACGCGCGCCCGGAGGTTCGCAACCCCAGCGGTGATCTGGTGGGAACCATCAAGCCCGTTTTCACGGTTGGCGCGAGCTCATGAGGCGGCTGCGAGTCGGCATCCTCTTCGGAGGTAAGTCTGGGGAGCACGAGGTTTCGGTTGCATCCGCGAGCTCGCTACTCGCTGCGTTGGATCCTGAACGCTATGAAGCGGTACCAATCGGGATCAGCCGCGAAGGCTCGTGGCAGGTCGGGCAGACTCCCGAGCAGCTGGCGGCGGGCGGGCCGAAGAAGGAGCTTTCGGGGCGGGAGGAAGCAGTCGTCGATCCGACTCATCACGGCATCATGCGCGTGGATGGAGCGGGAGCGATGGATCTGCATGACAGCGCGATCGACGTCGTATTCCCGGTGCTGCACGGACCAAATGGTGAGGACGGGACGGTCCAGGGACTGCTGGTGACGGCGGGAATCCCATATGTGGGGTCAGAGGTGCTGGGCTCCGCACTCGCCATGGACAAGTGGCGTATGAAGGCAGTTTTTGCCCAGTGGGGGCTGCCGAACGTGCCGTACGTCGGGTTTCGCGCCTATGACTGGGTTCATGGCCGTGACGAGCTGATAACGCGCCTGGAGCGCAAGCTCGCGTATCCGGTGTTCGTGAAGCCCAGCAACATGGGCTCGAGCGTGGGCATAAGCAAGGCGCGGACCAGCGAGGAACTTGCGCATGGCGTCGACGTGGCGATCCGTTACGACTCCACGATCATCGTCGAGCAGGGCATTGAAGGGCGCGAGATCGAGGTCGGAGTGCTGGGAAACGACGATCCGCTGGTCTCCGTGCCGGGCGAGATTAAGCCGCTTCATGACTTCTACGACTACCGGTCCAAGTACACAGAGGGGCTGGCAGAACTGATCATCCCCGCATGCCTGGGGGATGACCAGGTCAAGCGCCTTAATGAACTGGCCCGTGGAGCTTTCCTCGCCGTCGACGCCGCGGGACTGGCTCGAGTCGATTTTTTCATTCGAGCCACCGACGGCGAGATCCTCCTCAACGAGATCAACACCATGCCGGGATTCACGGCCACCAGCATGTATCCGAAGCTATGGGAAGCGACCGGCGTACCGTATCCCGAGCTGATCGACCGGCTTGTTCGGCTGGCGCTGGAAAGGTTTGACGACAGGCAGCGCCGGCGGGTTACACTGTAGCCCCCTCCTCGACGCGGCTATTTTGGCGTGATACGATTGCCAGAAGATATCTGTCACGCGTGGAAGGGTCCTGCATGAGGCGTCTCGCACTCGCGGTTGTGCTCGTAGTGGTCGGAGTGGTCGCAGTGGGGGCGCAGCGCTCCCGCGCGAACGTCATTCCGCCCGTCACTCCGGTTACCGGCCTCTGCACGACTCCAGTGCCGTATGCCATCGTCCCGTGCGGACCTGCGACTCCGGGACCACGTGCCTTGATCTTCCCGAACAAGACGTTATCGGTTGGGGGTGGCGTTCCGGGTCCCGAGAACACGATCGCGTTCCCAGTGACGATCACATCCAGCCTCGTGTGCTTCAGTCTGAACGAGCCAATCATTGCCTACACCGTGGGCGCGCCTACCGGAGCTTCGGTCATCTATCAGGTCGCACCGGAGCCTGCACAGCCTTCGCACGGCAGCTATCAAGTTGTGAACGTGGACCCAACCAGCAACCAAGCGTCACTGACCGTGGAGGTATACAAGGGGGCCATCAGCCCTTCAGGCGTCGCGGTGAAGGCCGTCTGGCCGCAGGAAGCCGTGGATCAAATCTCGGTTTTGATACCGCCCACTCCTGCCACGGCAACTCCGGTGCCGACAGCGCACGTACACGTCACGCCGTCCGGGCCACCGCCGTCGCCACCATCAACGCCTACGGGCCCGACCTCGACGCCGGCTCCCACCAGCACGCCGACTCCTACCGCCACCGCTACGGCCACGAATACGGCAGTGGTAACGAGTACTCCGACTCCGGTAGGAAGTGCGACCGCGGTTCCGACCCCCGTGGGGACGCCGGACACACGGCCAATGTTCACGAGAGTCTGCGTGTCACCTTCCAGCGTATCGGGAATTCACGGGCCCGCAACGGTCTACGCACAGACCAAGCCCGGAGCGGTCTGCACAGCGCGCGTCAATTACCTGCCGTTTGGGTCGGCTTCAGCTGCCGATTTCAACAGAGGACCGCAACAGGCGTTGGCCGATGGTCTGGCCGTATTCCCGCTGGTTGTGAACAACGGTAGAGCGGCGCTCGGCCAGGCGACCGTTACCTGCTCTTTGGCAGGACAGTCGGTGACAGCATCAGCGACGTTTACGGTGACGCAGCCGGCTCCTGCTGCTGCAAGGTCTGGGTAGGACGCCCTACTTCTTGCCCGGTAGCCACCGGCGCCAACCGCTTGTCGCTGCTTGTTCCACGGGCTTACTTGGCTCAGCGGCTTTGTCTGCCTGGCCCTGAAGCTCGGAGATGACGGCGTCGTTTAGCTCGAGTCCGTGCTCGGCAGTAACCCCATGGACCCCGTGGAAGGGCACGATGAGGTCCTTAGCGCTCGATCCCATCTCGGACGTGCGATCTACCCGGATGTAGCCGGTGCCGCTGAAGGCCTGCGTAACACGCTCGCCCTCTCCGATATGCAAGCTGTCGCGAGTCTGGCTCGACCCGAAGCCCGCCACCTCTTTCACCACGCCGATGCGGCTCCCATCCGGGCCGGTGACCTCCATTCCCTCTCGTACGTCGAATAAGACGTCCTTGCCATACACGGATGCAGGCTGGACTTCGGAGTCAGGAGTTTCCATGGACCGTCTCCTTTGGTACGCACTATACCAGGGAGCCGGTCACGATTGTCCGCTGCGAGATCGCTTTCGGTGCCGAAGCCTCATCGCATAACGGGCGCGCTAGTGGGCGGGTCCAGCGAACTGGGAATTGAAAATGACGGAAGGTTTCAACCTGCCCGCAGGACGAAGTATGGCAAGGGCGTCCAGGGTCACAAACGCATTGCCCGCGCGCTTGCTCGGCGAGCCCCAATCCGCGAGCGATCGCCCTGTGAACTTTTGGTTCCCGAGCCGCCAGTATTTGACCTCGGCGGGGAACGTTTCATCCGGACGCTGTTTCGTTTCGAGGAGATCGAGAGCCTTGGAGCAGCGTTCATCGTGGACATAGCCGAATTCCGACATCACTTTCAGTCCGGCAAGCAGGTCGTAGTGCCAGTAAGCGGGGTAGTGCAGCAGCAAGAAATTTGGGTGAATGACGGCGCCATCGCGGCGACGACGAAATAGCGATCGGGAGAGAAAGACCTCGGCGGCCCGATCGGCAGCCTGGCGCGATTTCGAGCTGCCGGTGAGCCGCGCGTGGAGGGCAAGTGCACGAAGCGGCAGCAGCGTTTCGTGGAAGGAGGAGGTGTCGGCTTGTGCCCTGCGGTCACAATTCCAGCCGCCA
>DHWR01000107.1:2774-4135 GCA_002413265.1 Chloroflexi bacterium UBA5177 | reverse complement strand
CGTCTGCCTAGCTCTTCAAAGAATTGATTCATGACTCACCTATAGCTTGCGGCCGGGGCCGCTCTCGCGGGTAGCTACCATTTCTCTGGGCTGCGCTAATGGAGAGGCGCAGGGAGGCGGACCTGGACCTTTCCGTTCTCCTCGCGAACCAGGAACGCGGGCTGGTCAAAGGTGGCCGGCCCGTCCTTAACAGCGCCGTCAGTGACGCAGAACCGGGAACTGTGCCAGGGACACGTCACGATGTCGCCTTCGAGCTTGCCTTCGTCAAGCGGGCCGCCGGCGTGGGAACAGGTCGCGGCGATGGCGTTGAGCCGATCTCCGAGACGGACCAAGAGGACCGGCATATCGCCGGCCTGGGCTCGAACCAGCTTCCCGTCGGAGAGGTCCACGATCGAGCCGACATCGGTCCAGTCGGTCACCCCCTCGACGAAGGCGCTGCGATTGACCATGGCCCCCATTCCAAAGCTCAGGTGGCCGCCGAGGAAGGCGCCGAAGAGGATCACTAAGTAAGCCAGGCTCGAGACCAGTACGCCGGCGAAGACGAGACCGCTGCCCGGCTGGTAGCGGAGGAGCAACGACGCGATCATCACCAACAGGACGATCGTCATGATCAAGCCATGGATGCTCGCGTATCGACGCGCCATGCCCGAGGTGCCGGTGTAGTCTGTGTAGCCCGTAGCGGCCGATCCGACCATGCCCAGGATGCCGATGATAAGCGCGAACGTCCCGATCAACGGGGGAACGACGCGGAAGAATATTGCCAGCCAGTCGGCCAGGAACATCACCGTGAACCCACCGAGAGGAACTGCGGTCACGGCGGGATGGAGCGGATGGCCAAGTGGCTTGGTGCCGTGAAGAAGACTCTTGAGTCCCTGCCCTGGGCCGGCGAGAGCCTTGTAGAACGCCAGGATCGCGCCCTGCACGACTTTCGCGGGACGGTCGAGCCAGGCCGCGCTGTCTATCCACCTGTCGAGGGCGGAGCGGTTGAGTTCGATGCCCTCGCGGGATTGGGCGACCACGCGCTTGTGTTTGTCCGTCATACCGAAACATTAGATCGAGGATCCACTGCAAAGTGCATACCCTCGGAGGTAACAGAAATCGCAGCGGCGTAACCCAGAGCGGTAATATTGCACATGAGACCAAATGCTCTGGTCACGAAGTGGAGAATCGAAATGCGCAACCTGGTTATCGCCCTGCTGGGCCTATTCGTTCTCGCGGCCTGCGGTGGGGGAGGTGCTGCCATTAGCTCGGCGTCCCCGACAGCAACCATCAGCTTCACCATGGGTGCACAGAACGGCAGCGGGGTGGCCGGCACCGGCCAGGTTATCAAGGGCACCGGCTCGTTCGTAGTCACGATCAAG
>DHWR01000107.1:1913-2472 GCA_002413265.1 Chloroflexi bacterium UBA5177 | reverse complement strand
CTCGAGCCATGTTTCTCACGTGCATACCGGTGGATGCGCCAAGCCGGGTGGCATCGCATATGCGCTACAAGAGGTCATTGCCGACTCTTCCGGAGCCGCCACGGTGACGAGCACCGTGATGGTGGACTACTCGGTTCCAACGGGCGGTTGGTACGTCAACGTCCACCACGGTCCAGACCTCAGCGTCCCCGCCAATGGACCGAGCATCTCATGCGGAGATTTGCCGACCGCCTGATCTGATGGCAGAGGCCGACCCAGCCCAGCGATGTTCAGGACCGCTTGTGGTCGGCGTCTAGCGAGCAGGTTTCCGTTCAGCAACGCCGGTGGCAAACCGTGCTAATTGGTGCTACTCAGCGGCACTCGGCGAACTTGAGCTGTCATTTCTGAACGGGATTCATCGATCTGTTAACCGCAAGGTCATGTAGTAGTTCATGTAGTAATTGGAGCCACCTTGGTGGATGAATGAGCCATGAAGTCGTCCGGTAACGTCGCGAAATGAACTCAAAACCATCGAAATCGGTCTCGGTGGACGAGACCGCCTAGATTTCGGGACCGTGAG
>DHWR01000107.1:0-1750 GCA_002413265.1 Chloroflexi bacterium UBA5177 | reverse complement strand
CCCCGACCAATTTCTGAATACGAATCCTGTCATCCTCGACTGTCCCGGTAGTCGCCGGGTCACAGCCGGGTCACAATTTCCCCAAGAAGTACCAGAGTCGGGCATCCCCGAGGCGTACCTGCCGCTTGACGCATGGCGCGTGGCTGAGTTCAGAATTCAAGCTTCAATGCTTCGCGACTACCAGGCCTGGCACGATCAGTACGACGACCCAAATAGCGCTCTTGCAGAACGCCTACGGATTGTTCAGCGGCGACTGGACGAGCTGCTGACAACTCGCCCTCCTGGTCCAATCCGGCTCATCAGCATGTGTGCGGGCCAAGGGCGCGATGTCTTTGGGGTGATACCGAGACACCAGCGCCGATTAGACGTGACGGGCGCACTTGTCGAACTCGACACGGCGAACGTCCGGAAGGCGCGCGAGTTGGCCGCTCACCATGGGCTGACCTCATTGGAAGTCGTCGCGGGAGATGCCGCTCTTAGCGACGTCTACGAACAGTACGTTCCGGCCGACCTTGTCTTGGCGTGCGGAATTTTTGGCAACGTGTCCGATGCCGACGTTGAGAACACGTGGCACACGGTTTCAATGCTCTGTAAGCCGGGAGCCGCGATCATCTGGACGCGCCATCGTCGTGAGCCGGACCTAAACCGTCAAATTCTTGGCTGGCTGGTCGAGAGCGGGTTCGAACAGCTGAGTTTCGACGCCCCTGAAAACGCATCCCTGTCTGGGATCGGTACAGCAAGATTGATCGGTAGCCCACTCGCATGGCGAAACCACCACAGGTTCTTCACCTTCGTTCGCTGAACTCCGATTGGACAAGTCTCGGGATCTGCCGCCTTGTCTCAGCGGATGCAAGCGCTAAGCGGCGGATCTTGATATGAGGAGGTCATCCCAGTCAGCCCCGCGTTCTACGGTCCTCGCAAACCGACCGACCGTCTCAGAAGACGACGAGTCGGGCCGCGAGCTTCCTGCGCTCGCTCACCGACCCCGAGCTCGACAGATCCCCGATCCACGGGATAGCAGGCCGAGAGATGTCAGTCGGCCAATTCATCGGCGCTTTCAGCAAGCACATGCGCGACCACCTCGTAACAATGAAAACCACCGTCGCAAGATAGAGTCGTCTGGTTAAGGCTCGCCGAGGCGTGGCATGTCCTTTCCCTTTGGACGCCACGAGCGGAGTGCTTGGGTTAAGTGACAGTCACGCCCCCGTCGACGACGATCGTCTGGCCCGTTACGTAGGAGGCAGCGTCGCTCGCCAGGAAAATCAGCGCGGACGCCAGCTCGACGGGCTCACCCATGCGGGACAGCAGAACGCGCGGCATCTGCGAGTCCACGTAGCTCTGGGGATATTGCGCGGACATCTCGCTCGGGAAGAATCCAGGCGCGAGCGCGTTGACTCGAATTCCTTTTCGGCCCGACCATTGTTGAGCCAGATCCCGGGTGAGGCCTATCAGCCCGGCTTTGCTCGCCGCGTAAGCAGCCTGCGGCAGCCCGGCGGTCGTGAGGCCGAGGATGCTGCTGACATTCACTATCGAGCTTCCCGGTTTCATCACGCGACCGCATTCTTGCGCCATCCAGTAGCAGCCGTTCAAGTTGACGTCGATGACCTCGCGGAACTGTTCCGGTGTCTCCCGCGTGGCAGGGAAAGCGGTTCCTTTGCCTGCATTGTTGACCAGGATGTCGACGCGGCCGAATTGCTTGATGGCGGTGCTGACGAGGCGGTGGCAATCCTCAGGAATTGACACATCGCAC
>DHWR01000142.1:7883-8315 GCA_002413265.1 Chloroflexi bacterium UBA5177 | reverse complement strand
GGGACTGTGCCCCCAGGCCCCTTAGGGGAGGGACTGTGCCCCCAGGCCCCTTAGGGGAGGGACTGTGCTCCCAGGCCCCTTGGGGGAGAGACTGTGCCCCGGGCCTCGCCGGTGAGGGACTGTGCCCCCAGCCACCGTAGGGGTGGGACTTGCCCTTGCCCCCCAAGGGAGGGACTGTGCCCCAGCCCCGCAGGAGAGGGCCTGTGCCCCAGCCCCGCAGGCGGGGGGGTGCGATCAGTGTTAGACCGGCGCCGACCAGGAGCGCCTAGTGGACGACCGTGAATTGGAATTGAGCTTTACCGGACAACCCGCCCATTTTGAAGCTGACGGAGACCTGGACCGAGACGGCAGCTTGACCCCCCAGGTCTGTGCACCCAGTCCCCGCGGGCGAGGGGGTGCGATCAGTGTCAGACCGGCGCCGACCAGGAGAGC
>DHWR01000142.1:4992-7655 GCA_002413265.1 Chloroflexi bacterium UBA5177 | reverse complement strand
ACCAGGAGAGCCTAGTGGACGACTGTGAATTGGTCCTGGGCTTTACCGGACAACCCGCCCATTTTGAAGCTGACGTGGACCTGGGCGCGAGATGGCTGCTTGACTCCCTGGGGCACTCGTATGCTTACCTGCCCGGCCCCCTCCGAGTTGAGCTTGAAAGAGGCGCGGATGGGTGCAGCTCCGGAATAATCTACAGTAACCACAGCGCGAGCGCCGGGCCAGGAGGTGTAGCCCGGCTTGTTGGCTGGACCCACTGAGATCTTGACGATTCGGCCGGAGCGGACTCTGGAAGGAGCGACCGAGACGCCTGCGCAGATCTGTCTGGAACATCTTGGCAACCCGGCAGACGGCTTTATGGTGAAGTACAGCGCGGGGATGTCGGGACCCCAATCGGTACTGCCGTCGGGCATAGGCGTGTACACGGTGCAGGTTGACGACTCAACTCCGCGAAGACGGACGGCGGGCCAGACAAAGTTTACAAAGTCGCCGTGTTTGTCGGTGGTCGGTCCCTGCTTGGTAAATATCGGTACGAAGTTCTGGTATCTCATTTCCGTCGTGTCGAATGGCGAAGGACAAGCGATTAGTAGGTATGTTTGACGCCTTGGGAGCAGGCAGGATCCTGAAATGTGCAAGGGGTCGCCCGAATGGACGTACTCGGGTACCACCTTCAAGACTGAGTTGCACCGGGCCGGCCCAGGTGTCGGAGGAGGAGGCGGTGACTGGCTGGCGGTAGCAGGCAAAATCACCGCCATGCCGAGTAGAGCACCCGGCACGAGACAGGTGAGCAATCGCCGTCTCATGCGGTGTTCCGCCGGGAAAGATAAGCAGGGTCGCTCGGTGAGATGCCTCGCACGGGCCCGGAAAAGTTGCAACGCACGTGAATCATAACGCAAGAGAGGGCACGAGTGTATCATCCGAGTTTCGGATCACTCAATCCGTCCCGTGGCGCAAGCCTCTTCTTATTCCTCGACCAGACGGCGCGCGCGTCGAACGATTTCGTCGATCTGAGGAAGAACGGTTCGCTCGCCTTCAGGACCGTACGCGACACGACAATCCTTCGCGGCGATTCTAGCGACCAGCACCCCCGGGAGCTCCTCAGATGCTCGAGCCGCGACGGTGGCACCGAAGCCACCAGAGTAGCGATCCTCCTCCGCCACCAAGAGGGATCCCGTCTTGTCGACGGAAGACAACACGGTGGGCACGTCCCACCCCGCATCGACCGTGCGAAGATCGACGACTTCCGCCTCGATACCTTCTTTTGACAGGATCTGCGCTGCCTGCAGAGCGCGAGGCACCAGGTTTCCCCAGCCGACGATGGTTACATCTGCACCGGGCCGTTTGACCGTAGCGACGCCGAGGGGCACGCGATAGGCGTCCGCTGGATACGGAGCCTTACGAGCGTAGAGGGCCTTGGGTTCGAGAAAGAGGACGATATCGTCACTCTCGACGGCGGTGCGCAGCAAGCCTGCGGCATCGGTGGCGTTTGAGGGACAAACGATGCGAATGCCGGCAATTCCACTCAGCATGCCGACTCCGGACTCACTGTGCCAGAGGGCTCCCGCGCCCCCGAGGTACCCACCGTACGCCATGCGAATGACCATGGGACAGGTCCAATCGCCGTTGGAGCGCCACCTCATGGTGGCCGCCTCATCGACGAGCTGCTGCCACGCCGGGTGCAGGTAGTCGCGGAATTGCACCTCCACGACGGGAAGAAGCCCAGCCAGTGAGTGGCCGATAGCGGTGCCGATAATGGTGGCCTCGGCAAGAGCGCTGTTCCAGACTCGGTTCGGGAAGGAGAACTGAAGCCCTCGAGTCACGTGGAAGACCCCGCCCTTCCCAGGCAGGCCAGGAAACTGGGCATCGGCGACATCCTCGCCGTACACGACGATTCGCTCGTCGGCCTCCATGGCCTCCTTGAGCGCGCGGTTCAAGGCGTAGCGCATCTCGACCGGCTCCCCGGTCGCGTCCGGCGCATTCTCGCGTTTCCGATCGTTGAAGTCGCAGGCTGTAACGTCGACGAGCAATCGGTCAGGATCCGGTCGCGGCGCGTCGACGGCGCGGACGGCGGCTTCCGAGACCAGTTTCGCCGCACCCACATCGAGACTCTTCTCGCTCTCGTCGTCGAGCACGCCGGCGTCTCTGAGGAGCTTAGACAGTCTCAGCAAAGGGTCTCGAGCCGCCTCGTCCGCTAGTTCCTCAGGAGTGCGGTACTGATCCTGAGTGTCGGTCGAGGAGTGAGACATGTGCCGGGTAACCAGCGCGTGAAGGATGACCGGCCCGTTTCTAGCTCGCGCATAGCTCACCGCCTGGTAGGCGGCGGCGTCCGCGGCGACGGGATCGGTACCGTCACACTGTAGGACCAGGGCACCGAACTGCTCGTAGTGCCGGTAGAGGGCGGCCGCATCGCCGCCCGGAATGTTCCACGTGACAGGCACGGAGATGGCGTAGCGATCATCCTCTATCAGAAATATGACCGGTGCGCTGGTACGGACGGCCTCGCGGATCGCTTCCTCTACCTCGCCTTCGGCGGTTGCACCGTCGCCGATAGACAC
Source organism: Chloroflexi bacterium UBA5177 (assembly GCA_002413265.1). GTDB lineage: Bacteria > Chloroflexota > UBA5177 > UBA5177 > UBA5177 > UBA5177. The sequence continues at coordinate 5,103 of DHWR01000142.1, read as the reverse complement.
GTAGACGACCGAGTCTTCGACCCAGGGCGTGTCCAAGGGGACGCCCAGCTTGGTGGCTCGCACGATTCCCTCGGCGAGTCCAGTTCCGGAGATGCACTGGGATCCCGTGGG
>DHWR01000142.1:1159-4837 GCA_002413265.1 Chloroflexi bacterium UBA5177 | reverse complement strand
GCGCCGGCGGTCTGCAGAAACATCTCCTCAGGAGTAACGCCGCTGCAGAGAAGCAGGGTGCGATCGCGATAGTAGGGAAGCTTCGCGTCGGAGAGGCGCAGATGCCGGGCGAAAGCCCAACCTATGATCTCTTTGCCTGCGCCTGCTATCGAGAACCAGGCGCGCCCCTGAGCTTGAAGCGTCCGCTCACGCACGTCCATGGTGCGGCTAACGCGGGCCGCGGCGTAGGCGCGCAACAAGTCGGCGGCGGAGAGATGGCCCGCGAGCGGCTCGTGGCCGTCCAGGAGCCGCTCGCCAAGGGCGTCGCGAATGATCGCATCGTAGATTTCCGATGGCCAGCGCGCCGAACTGCCTTCTAGTGACGTATCACGCGCTACCGCGGTGCTGTCCATCGGTTCCTCCACGAGCCTCCAAAAGCGCCGCATTTGTGCCGTGCAGCTACCGCCATCGTACACCGGAGAACCGAGGTCCGAGGGTGTCACGCCCTGATAGATCGTTGCCGGCAGACGGCATGCTCCAAGCGGCGACCTGCGGCTATGCTCAAAATACCCCCATTTCGAGAGGACTCTCGTGCCCCAGATTCGGCCGGTCGTGGCAGACGATATCTTCCGTCTCACACTCGTAGGTGACGCCCAAATTTCTCCCGACGGGGAGAAGATCGCCTACGCGCACAAGACGCTCGATCGGGAGAAGAACGAGTACATCTCGTCGATCTATCTCTGGCAAGAGGGAGAGTCGCGCCGCTACTCGACGGGTGAAAACGACTCCGCGCCTCGCTGGTCCCCGGACGGCGAGCTCCTGGCCTTTCTGTCGGGCCGGGAGGGCAAAGCGCAGATCTTCGTTCTGCCCTCGTCAGGCGGGGAGGCTCGGCGCCTCACCGATCAAAAGGTGGGCGCGGGCACGCCGGTGTGGTCGCCGGACAGCCGTTCCATCGTCTTCTCCGGACCGGTGTTCCGTTTTCCCGAGGATGACGAGGAAGGGGGCGATGACAAGCCGGCGCCCACGCATGTCATCGAGAGAGCCGTATTCAAGATGGACAGCGTCGGTCTCATCGATCGTCGGCGGCTACATCTGTTCGTGGTCGAGGTGGCGTCCAGCGCGGTCGAGCAGATCACGGACGGTGACTGGAACGACTCATCGCCTGCCTGGTCTCCGGACGGCACTCATATCGCTTTCTCCGGGGACAGGGATGCGGAGTGGGACTTGCGAGCCGCGTCGGACATATGGATCGTCCTGCGGGAAGGCGGGGAGCCGCGCAGACTGACCGATGGGAAAGGGCTTTGGGTAGACCCATGCTTCAGTCCCGACGGCAGCAGCTTGGCATTTAGCGGTTACGCCCGTCCGGAGGGCGAAACGCCGACGTACTATGTGCAGCTATGGACTGCACCCCGAGGGGGCGGCGACGCCGTCAATCTTCTGGCCGAAACCGACCTGTCGGTTGGAGACACGCTGACGAGCGACTGGGCCACGGCCGGAGATGCGGGACCGCGCTGGACGGAAGAAGGACTGTTTTTCGGCGCCACGGAGAGAGGCGCTACCAACGTCTACCGCTGGTGTGGGGAGCTGGAGAAGGTCACCGAGGGCCGCCATCACATCGTGGACTTCTCATGCGCCCGGAATATCATCGCGGCCACCGTATCCGATCTCACGCACCCCGCCGAGGTGCACCGGGGTCAGGTATCCGGAAAGAAGCGGGCCGAGCTGGAGCGGCTGACCGGTCACAACCGGCCGTTCCTCGAGGAAAGGACGTTGGTTCAGCCGGAGCTCTGGGGCTTCAAAGGCGCCAACGGGGCGACCATCGATGGGTGGCTCATGAAGCCGGTCACCTATGAGGAAGGGAAGACCTTTCCGCTGGTCGTCTACATGCACGGCGGACCGCAAGTGGCCTACGGGGAGACGTTTTTCCACGAGTTTCAAACGCTTGCCGGCGAAGGGTTCGGGGTTTTCTACTGCAATCCGCACGGCAGCACCTCGTGTGGACGCGAGTTTCAGGCGAGCATCATCGGTGACTGGGGAAACCTGGACTTTCAAGACATCATGGCGGCGACGGACCTCGTAGAGAAACTCCCGTGGGTCGACTCGCGCCGCCTCGGCATCGCGGGGGGAAGCTACGCCGGCTTCCTTACGAATTGGGTCATCTCGCACACGGATCGCTTCGCTGCCGCCTGTACCGAGCGATCGATCTGTAACCACTTGAGCCAGGGCGGCACCAGCGATTGGGCGGCGACGCGCGGAGAGAGATTGGGTGGGACGCCGGAGGCGGCTCCCGAAGAACTGTGGAAGAGATCGCCCTTGAAGTACGTCACGCAGGTGAAGACGCCGACCCTGATAGTTCACAGCGAGCGCGACGATAGGTGCCCCATCGAACAAGGCGAGCAGTGGTTCATGGCCCTCAAGCGGTTGCGGGTTCCAACGCGTTTCGTGCGATTTCCAGAGGAGACCCATGAGCTTTCGAGGAAGGGGAAGCCCAGCAGGAGGGTGGAGCGGCTGGGCCATATCTCGGAGTGGTTCAAGAGATACCTGTAGAGCCATGACAGTCTCCGCAGAGCGGCAGATCCCTGGGCGTGCCGACAGGATCGTAACCCGCTACCTCGAGCTTGTTGATGAGACTCTTCCAGGTCGCATCGAAGCGCTGTATCTTGTGGGCTCAGTCGCGCTCGATGACTACCGGGACGGATGCAGCGATGTCGACTTCGTCGCGCTTGTTGGTAGCCCGCTGTCCTCGGGGGAGATAGACCGAATGGAGGTGGTGCACCGAGGCCTGTTGACGGAAGTTGGTCGTCCCTGGTTGGACGGCCTCTATCTCACGTGGTCGGACCTGGCGCAAAGTCCGAACGAGGTGCAGATCGCGCCCCACTCTCTGGAAGGACAGTTTCGGCGCTCTCGGAGCTTTGAGGCCAATCCAGTCACCTGGCTCACCCTGCGCAACCATCCACTCGCCGTCCGCGGTCCAGTTCCGAGGGTCTGGCACGATCCCGACTTCCTCAGGATCTGGACACTGGATAACCTCAATTCCTATTGGACCGAGGTCGCGGAGCAGCTCGCGAGAGTCGTGTCAAGGTTGACCGAGTCGGCCATCGCAGAAGCGATTCCCTGGTGCGTGTCAGGGGTAGCGCGGCTCGCGTACGCGCGTGCGACTGGTGAGGTTACCTCTAAGTCCGGCGCATGCCGGTATGCGCTGACTCTCTACCCGGAGAGATGGCATCCCATAGTCTTGCAGGCATTGGCGATCCGGGGTGGGACGCGACCGGAAGCGGACCCGCCAAAGCCGATTGAGGACACGATTGCCTTCATGCGGCACGTCATTCAGGTTGAGAATGATCGGTCCTATGCTTAGCCACATTTCTGAACCCGCACTTCACGTTCAGGGCATCGCCGTAGGATGTTCACCCTCCTACACTTGGGCTTCGTGCGCCCACTAGCGAGGCACTGAGTGGAATGGTTTCTCACCCTTGCGACCGCAGCAGGATTTCTTGCGCTCTTCGCGGCCTCGGAAGCCACTTTTCACAGGGGCATTCCGGCCGACACCACACGGCGGCTTACTCACGTCGCGGGAGCGGGGGCGGCGGCGACCTTTCCGTTGTACCTTCAGCTCCGGGACGTGCTTTTACTCGCTTGTGCATTCACGACGTTTTTGGCGTACACATGTATTCGGGAAAGCCTGAACAGTATTCACGG
>DHWR01000142.1:0-904 GCA_002413265.1 Chloroflexi bacterium UBA5177 | reverse complement strand
CTCGTTGCCTGGGGCCATCCCATGGCGTTCGCATTCGGGGCCCTGGTGCTGGCGCTCGCGGATCCGGCGGCCGGCGCTATGGGTGGCCGGGTTACTAGCCTGAGCTGGCGGGTTCCGGGCGGCACGAAGAGCTTGTGCGGCAGCTTGCCCTTTTCGTCGTGGTAGCCGGGCTGGGAGCGATTTTCGGCATCGCCGTTGGCGACTTACGGCCCGTGAAGCTCGCAGCCGCTGCCGCCGTTCTCAGTGTGATCGAGGGCTCGCTGGGCTACGGTCTCGACAATCTGCTGCTGCCCTTGGCCGCCTCCGTATTAGGACAGACGCTGCTGAGCTTCTAAAGCCCCAGTCCGGCATCCTCGGAATCGCAACGTCGTTCGGGGCTCTGCTTTACTCCCGCGGCGTAGAGAAGCTGATCAACGCCGACGTGGATCGAAGAACCAAGGAAAAATGCGAGAAAGGTCTCTCCACGGCGCGGCCGATAGAGGAGTCGCAGCGCAACGAGACAGCCAATGACCGAGTCGACCTGGTCGACGAGATATTGGAAGAAGCCGGCGCGCACCGATCGCCCTCCAGGCGGAACTCCTAGTTGGCGCTTGAGGAAGCTGTTCGGGAGCTCGGCCAGGCAGTAGCTGAGCCCCATGACGCCGCCGGCAAGCCATGGACTGACCCGAATGTCCCGTAAGACGCCGAGCACCGGTCCTGGCTTATGGCGTCCCAACGCGAACTGCAGATGTGTGAAGCCGGCAGTACTCGCGGTCATGAGGAGCACACCGCGCCAGGTCTTGTTCGACCCGAGTATCGGGCGCCCGCGCCATTGCTTGCCTCGATCGAGAGGAACCGCGAGGCGCCGCATAAGTTGGGACTTCAACGCGAGTATGTGGATCATGCCGCCCAGGATCACCGGAAG
>DHWR01000049.1 GCA_002413265.1 Chloroflexi bacterium UBA5177 | reverse complement strand
CACAGATCTTCACCTCGCCTCTCCGCGACAAGGTCAACTATGCGGCCCAGCTTCTTCCCCTCCGCGGTCACCACCTGCCGCATCAACAAATCTTGCACATTGATCTGCTGCGTGCCGCCCGGCTGTTTCATCGCTCTGCCCCCGGAATGTGCCTGATCCATCGGTTCCAAATTGCATCCTCCGTGCTCTTCAGGCCGGATGCTTCTCGATCCAGATCGAGGTGCACCACAACGTCGATCTGCGTCACGTGCTTCCAATCGACGAAATCAGGCCCGGCTTGGTCCTCGGGCCCCAGCGCCACCCTTTGTAGCCAACAGCTAATCCTTTGAACCGTATGGCCGAGGTGAGCCGCCAGCGTTCCACGGCCGCTCTGAATGCATCGGACCCTAGGAGCCTCGTCACCGCGCAGGTCGAGCACAATATCGTCGACCTTCCCGATTTTGTGGCCGTCCTTGTCGACGAGCTCTTTGTCCAGGACATCTCGCGCCAGATACACCTCAGGCTCCTCCACTCAAAATGAAAAGGGGAATCGTGACGACTGTCACAACGCACAGCACGGCCAGGAAGAAACCGCTGGAGAGGTTTGCCAGAAGCCCGTTCTTCATATCACCCATATACTCTTCGTCATTTGCAACGATGAAGAGCGGCACGAACGTGAACGGTAGGGAAAAGGCCGCAAGAGCGGTTGTATAGATCGTCAATTTGATTGGGTCGATGCCCGTGAATGCAATGAGTACCGCGATGGCAAGGGCCACGATGTACCAGAAGGTGAAGACCGGCGCGTCCTTGGGATTGTGTTCCTGCCCCCAGTCCCAACCGAAGTACTGGCAGAGCGTGTACGTGGTGCTCAAGGTTGCTTCGAATGCCGCGCCCCCCGTTACTGCAAAGGCGCCAATCAGAAAGCCGGCGAGTCCCAATTCGCCGAATGCGCTTACAACCGGAACCCGAATACTCGCGAAGCTCTGCGACTGGAGACCATGAACGAAGAAGGTTTGCGCGGCTACTACCATCATTGCTACGACGATGATCGACCCAAACGTAAAGCCTACAAACGTCGTCACCCGGTTCGTGATGATGTCTTTGCCGGTCCACTTCTCCTCGATGGCGCCCGATGAATAAAAGTAGATCTCATATGGCGTCAAGAAAGCGCCGAGAAGACTCACCGCGGCGAAACCGTATGCGAAAACGTCCTGCCCCGCCGGAATAGCCGGTAACACAAGATTGCTGGCGACATCGCCCCACGGAGGCGACAGTTTTACAGCCGCAGCCACGAAAACCAGAATCACCAGGCCGAGCAACGAAGCCACGTTTTCGACAAATTTGAAGGACGCGAACCACAGCACGACGGCCACCAGTCCGGCAGTCGCGGGCACCCACCAGAGGTAGGATAGGCCGGTGAGGATATCGATCGCCAAAGCCATTCCGCAGATTTCAATGACGATTGTCAGCACGTTCACCAGCGTCGAGATGACCAGCGGCACAAGTGCCAGACGAAAGCCCAGGCGATCGCGGATTACGTCGAAGATAGATCGACCGGACGCGATCGCGACCCTTCCCGCCATGTCGGCGAAGACTATGATCCCCAGCGTTCCCACGACGACGGTCCAGAGCAGCGCGAACCTGTACTGCGCGCCGGCCTGCGAGCAGGTCACCAGCTCTCCCATGTCCACGAAGCCGCCGACCGCCGTGACGATTCCGAGAGAGAGGCTGGTGAGCCTACCCATCCGGCTGCCTCCTGCTCACGGCGTGGCAGTCGGAGTGGGCTGAGATACGGCGGTCAGCTGAGCCTGGACTGTCGTCTGCTCGTTCGCGACCCCTTGCTGATTGCGGGACGCGCTGAGGATCCAGACACCGAGAGACAAGACGGCCACGACAACCGAAATCGCCCGCCCCATGTACTCTTCCTCCCCGAGTCGGTTGCTGAAGCGAAACCGTCAGCACATGTTGTGCCATTCGCCCCGTTTTCTCAAAGGTCTGCCGCCTCCGGCGGGTTAAGACGCCGAATTGGGGGGATTGACAGGGGCCGTATGATCTGGGTAGGGATCACTAGGATCTCTGGCGGACTTTGGGGGGATCACCGGTAGGAGTAGGAGCTCTATGCCCACGCTGGGGGCAATCTTGAAGACTGTCACGGGACTCTATCTTCCACCCGACGGAAGAGTAGGATTCCTCGCCCACGAATTGCTCGATATGCTCCCGACGGAGCTACTGCGCGAGCCCTTCAAATTCCGGCGGGTTGAACGCGGCATCTACGTGCTGGTACCTCAAAACGCATCCCAACCTTCCTTCGAGCTGAGGTCCAGACGAAGCCGCAATCGCCCGCAGCTCTCCGCCGTCCCCGCCTAGGGGGCAGTTGCCCCTTAGATGCGTTTGACGGACTCGAGCTCACAGGTACTTCTCCGCGTCGAGCGGTCACGTCAGGCGCCGCTAGCTCGTGTAGCGTCAGGTCGGAGCACTACCATGAAACCGTATCTAGTTGTCACGGGAAGGGAAGCTCATGGCGTTAAAGGAAGTACCGACGCTCCGGCAGATTGAGCCGCGTATTGAGCCATTGCTCTCGTGCCGGTTGTTCATGGCGCCGCAACTGGTTGGCGACCGGCTCTTTTTCATAAGCAATATGAGTGGCCGCTTCAGCCTCTACGCGATGGATCGCGCGGGGAGCGTGCCCGAGCCTCTCCTTCCTCCCGACATTGCGCTGCAGAATCCGGAACTGATGGGAGGAGCATCGTTCCACGTCTTCCCCAAGTCCCAGATGATTGTCGTCATGATCGACAACGATGGCGATGAAAACTATCAGCCTCTAGCCATCCCCATTGACGGCGGTCTTCCGCAAGAGATGTTCGCGGGCCGGTTTGGCAGCTATCGCTGTGCGCTAACGTACTGCGATCCCAAACGTGAGGTCTTCTACATGGCCGTGGAGTCACGGGAGAAGGCGGTCACCGAGTCATGGGAGTGCGCTCTCTCGGATGAAGAGCCTTCCAAGCTCTTCGAAAGCTCGTGGGGCGCCTTCCCAGTCGCCGCCGATGACCAGGGCTCGAAGATCATCATCGCGGAAGGGTATACATTCGGGGACCTCGTACTCTTCCTCTGGGAGGGCGGGGCGACACGCGTGATTTATGGCACGACCATGGAGGAGCAGCCGGACCGGTCCCAGGTCCAGCCCAGTGGCTTCCAGGGCCTCACGTTTTCACCCTCCGGGGCCGGCTTGCTATCGATAAATGCGGTTTTTGAGGATACGTACAGTCTGGGCTATCTCGACCTGTCCCAGCCTGGAAAGATCGACCCTGTTAAGCTCACGGGAATCGTCCACTCGGGCTTCGGGGAGATGGACAGCCTCGAGTGGCTGAAGGCCGACCGCTACTCGGTCGGTTTCAACATCGATGGAGTCTCGTGGCTGTACGAGGCCGTGTTCGTCGAGGAGGCTCGCGAGGTGCGGTTGGAACAGGTTGTCGTCGGCGAGGGCGAGCTGGCGAACGGCACTCTGGAGCACGCCGACTTCGACGAGCAATCGGACTCCTTCGCGCTGTC
>DHWR01000070.1:7265-8349 GCA_002413265.1 Chloroflexi bacterium UBA5177 | reverse complement strand
TGCGAACTTCGCCGCCAGCCGCCCCGCCGCCTCGTCGCCCCTCTCAAACGTGAAAGACGTGTAGCCGCGAAGATCCGCAATCAGGAAGGCGTGAACGCCCTCGATCGACGTGGCAGGTACATTCTCCCGCACTGTCTCGCTCATGGTCGGGACTCCTCCAACAAGGGACGAGCAGGAGTCGGAGATGGTATTACCTTACGCCCGGTGGGAAAGCATGACAAGCAAGCGGGGCTGCCCTGCCCGCCACCGCAGCAATCAGAAGCCCCCGTCAGCTTTGTCCGCCCCTACTCCTTTCCCGTACCCTGCAGGCATCTCTCCAAGAAGTTTCAGTCTCTGTCGTTTTCCGGCCGTGCCCGTTCGTCGGGAAAGCAGGAGGTATAAGACATGAAATACGTGCTCTTGTTCGTCAATAGCCTCGAACCAGGAAAGCGCTGGCAGGACATCCCCGAAGATCTGCGCAACGAAACCTACAGACGAGTCTTCCAGTGGTTCGAGGACCATGGCTCGGTCATGCTCGAGGGTTCCGAGCTGCAAGGTGCGGATACCGCGACGACGGTTCGTTTCGGCCAGAACCAGCAGCCGATCGTCACCGACGGCCCCTTCATCGAAGCCTCGGAGATCGTCGGTGGCTACAGTCTTGTCGAGGTGGAAGACTTCGACGCGGCACTCGCCCTCGCCAAGTCGTGGCCGGGTGGCGGGGCTGTCGAGATCCGTCCAATCGTCGATCACTCGGCTGGTTGACCATCGAACGTCGCAGCTGTCGTTTTAAGGATGCGCCCGTTCGTCATAGATGTAGGAGGTAGAAAATGAAATACACGCTCTTGTTCTGCAACGATCTCGAGGCCGGGAAGCGCTGGGAGGCGCTGCCGGAGGACACCCGAAACGAAGCCTACGGCCGCATTGGCAAGTGGTTCGAGGACAATGGATCCGTGATGCGAGCCGGTGAGGAGTTTCAGGGCGCTGCCACGGCCACAACTGTTCGCTTCGACGAGAACCAGCAGCCGATCGTCACCGACGGCCCCTTCATCGAAGCTTCCGAGGTCGTCGGCGGGTTCAGTGTGATTGAGGTCGAGAACCTCGATGC
>DHWR01000070.1:4901-7053 GCA_002413265.1 Chloroflexi bacterium UBA5177 | reverse complement strand
CACTCGGCCGGATGAGTGTAGTCGACGTCAATGCCGTCCTCGCCTCCGTCTTTCGAGAGGAGGCAGGACGGCTTACTGCGTCGCTGATCCGCACCCTCGGCGACTTTTACCTGGCCGAGGAGTTGGTCCAGGACGCAATCATGGTGGCCCTGGAAACCTGGCCGAAGGAAGGCGTTCCCGAGAATCCTGGGGCCTGGCTGCTCACGGTCGCCCGCAACCGCGCCGTCGATCGACTGCGTCGAGATGCTCGCTACCGGCAGAAGCTCCAACAGTTGGAGCTACCAGAGGCTCAGGATCCGGATGACCGGCTCAGTCTCATCTTCACCTGCTGTCACCCTGCTCTCTCGCGCGAGGCGCAGGTCGCGCTCACTCTCCGAACCGTCTGTGGCATGACCACCACGGAGATTGGACGCGCCTTTCTCACCTCAGAAACGACGGTGGCGCAGCGGCTGGTCAGGGCGCGGCGCAAGATATCAGACGCTTGCATTCCATACCGCGTCCCCGACCCCGATGAGCTGAACGATCGGCTGCACGAGGTCCTCGCCGTCCTCTATCTGATGTTCAACGAAGGTTACCTCACCAGTGCGGGAGATAAGCCGGAGCGACGCGATCTCACCGCCGATGCCGAATGGCTTGCCAATCTGCTCTGTAAACTCATGCCGACCGAACCCGAAGTCCTCGGACTGCTGGCCCTCATCCAGCTCCATCGCGCCCGAGCCGAGACCCGCTTCGACGGAGAAGGACGTCTGGTCCTGCTACGCGATCAGGATCGCTCCCGTTGGGATCAAAGAGCCATCGCCGCGGCTGCTGATCTCGTCGTCAAGGCATCGAGGATGCGACATCCCGGTCCCTATCAGATTCAAGCAGCCATCGTCGCCTGCCACGCCGAAGCTCCCTCCTGGGAGGCGACCGACTGGCTTCAAATCCTCCTCCTCTACGACACACTCGAGCAGTACTCGCCTTCACCGGTAACTGCCCTCAATCGGGCTATCGCGCTCAGCCATGTGCGCGGCCCTCAAGCCGCTCTCGACGAAGTGGACCACCTGCAGGACGCGCTGGGCAAGTACCACCTCTATCACGCCACCCGGGCGGAGTTATTGCGCGAGCTGGGACGCGCCGAAGAGGCCCGACGCGCCGACGAGGCAGCCCTCGGTCTGACCGCCAATCCAGCCGAGAGAGCCCTCCTGGAACAGCGCCTGAGCTGAGGGCCAGGAAGCCGCGACCCACCCTTCGTTCCTCGCGTAGCATGAAACAGGGAGAGAAGGAGGTGCGATGTGTCGCTGCCACAACGAACCCTGGGAACTCAGGGTCTACAGGTATCAGCTCTCGGGCTAGGCTGCATGGGAATGTCCGACTTTTATGGAGAGCACGACGACTCGGAGTCCATTGCCACGATCAACCGTGCCCTCGACCTCGGCGCGACCTTTCTCGACACCGCCGACATGTATGGTGTCGGACGGAATGAGGAGCTCGTCGGCCGAGCGATCGCCGGACGCCACGGCGAGGTTGTCCTCGCTACGAAGTTCGGCAATCAGCGTGCTCCCGATGGAACGCTTCTCGGCGTGAACGGCAGACCGGAATACGTTCTCCAGGCGTGCGATGCCAGCCTGCGACGCCTTGCCGTCGACACCATTGACCTGTATTACCAGCATCGCGTAGATGCGAACACCCCTATCGAAGAAACCGTGGGGGCCATGTCTCGTCTCGTCGAGGAGGGAAAGGTCCGCTATCTAGGACTGTCAGAAGCTGGTGCCGAAACCATTCGCCGTGCCCAGGCCACGCACCCCATCTCCGCACTCCAGACCGAGTACTCGCTCTGGACTCGGGACCCCGAGGACGAGATACTCCCCACCTGCCGCGAGCTCGGAATCGGCTTCGTCCCCTACAGTCCTCTCGGCCGCGGCTTCCTCACCGGGCAGATCAAATCACCCGATGACTTCGACGCCGACGATGTCAGGCGCAATCATCCCCGCTTCCAGGGCGAGAACTTCCAGAAGAACCTGCAGCTGGTAGCGCATATCAACGAGATGGCGCAGCGCAAAGGCTGCACGCCAGGACAATTAGCACTCGCCTGGCTTCTGGGACAGGGAGAGGACATCGTTCCGATTCCGGGAACCAGGCGACGCGATCGACTCGAGGAAAACATAGGCGC
>DHWR01000070.1:0-4724 GCA_002413265.1 Chloroflexi bacterium UBA5177 | reverse complement strand
CCGGAATGCGCTACCCCGAACGAGGCATGGCCGCGGTGAACCGCTGACCTGGTGGAGCTGTATGCGCTAGCTCGTGCAGTGCCTTCGAGCATCGGCGATTGCGCGCTGACCTTCCTCGACCGCCGTCCGATCGATCCTCAACGGGCGTCCGCTCAGCACAAGGCGTACATCGACTGCCTTTCCTCGCTCGGGATGTCGATCATCTCGCTCGCGCCCGAGCACGATATGCCGGACTCGGTATTCGTGGAAGACACCGCAGTCGTTCTGGACGAGGTGGCAGTCGTGCCAACGCACGGCCTCGAGTCGCGTGAGGCCGAGATCCCCTCTGTCGCAGAGGCGCTGACGTCTTACCGACCCATAGCCTTCCTGCCAGACGACGCCCGCCTCGAGGGCGGTGATGTGCTCCGAATTGGCCGGGCAATCTATGTCGGTAAGTCCCGGCGCACAAATGAGGAAGGCATCGCCGGCTTGGCCGCGATCGTCAACCCGCTCGGTTACGTCGTTCGAACAGTCGCATTCCGGGGCTGTCTCCATATGAAATCCGCTTGCACATACCTCGGCCGCGACACCATCCTGGCGAATCGCGACTGGATCGACGTCACCCAATTCGGCGACATCGAGGTCATCGACGTGGATGAGAACGAGCCACACGCGTCGAATGCGCTTGCCGTGAATGACGCGATCATGTTCCCGTCTTCGTTCCCGAAGACGCGGCACTCGCTTGCCGCACGCGGCTTCTCAGTCCTCCTCTTAGATATCTCAGAGCTTCAGAAGGCGGAGGCCGGCGTCACCTGCTGCAGCATCCTGTTTCGCAGCCTGAATTATGCAGCTCCCGAATGAGCTACCTGCGCCGTAACTTGCCCAGGGCCCAGAAGATAGCCGCTACCCTTCTTGCCCGAGCCACCACAGCCCGCCACGAGCGCCCCAATCAGAACCAGCGGCGCGATTACCACCAAAAGCCTTCGACGTATTGACACGTGAACATCCTTCCGGGGCGGCGGTTCGATGATCCACCAGGCAAGTGGACTCTCCGCATCTGCCCTCACATCCGAATATACGGAGTGTGGATACATCTATCACCACGGCAGTGCGTTCCCAGCTGCCCTCATCTGCGTGGCCAGGTGACACCAGCCACTCCCCGACTACGCGACACCCGAGACGACGTGCACACCTTAGAGGGCGTTTGGGAAGTCCGACGATTTGTGATAGCGGGGTGGGAACAACAGAGCTGGAAGGGACAACGCGACCTTGGCGGCCACGACGAAGCGACGCTATGCGACCGATCTGACGGATGAGCAGTGGGAGCTGATCCGACCTCTGGTGGAAAGAGAGCGACAGGTGGGCCGCCCCACCGTCATCAATCTGCGGGAGGTGGTCAGCGCCCTCCTGTACCTGACCGCACCGAGTGTCGGTGGCGGCTGCTCGCCACGGACTTCCCGAACTGGAATACCGTGCGCTACTACTTCGATCACTGGAGCCTCGATGGCACCTTTGTCCGGATCAATGATGTGCTGCGCGAGCGGGCACGGTTGCGAGTGGGACGCGAACCGGAGCCGAGTGCCGGGATCATCGACAGTCAGAGTGTGAAGACACTGAAGCCGGAGGGGAGCGGGGCTTCGATGGGGGAAAAAGGTCACCGGGCGCAAGCGGCATATCTTGGTTGGTACCCAGGGGAACCTGCTGGTGGTCATCGCGCATCCAGCCAACATTCCGGATCGGGACGGACTGGAAGCAGCCACCGAGAACAGTAGCCGGTTGCAGCACATCTGGGCGGATAGCGGCTACACGGGAGAGTTGGTCGAGTGGTGGCAGGACGAGCGGGTGATCATCATCGAGATCGTGGGCAAGCAGCCGAACCAACACACCTTCGTGATAGCTCCCCGTCGGTGGGTGGTGGAGCGAACGCTGGCCACACTCGGCCGCGCTCGCCGCTTGAGCAAGGACTACGAGCAGCACGACATCTTCAGCGAATCCATGGTCTATCTGGCTTCGATCGGATCGCTGCTCCGTCGCCTCCGCCCCGAATGCCATGACTGCTACCCGCTATCACATCACCTCAGCTGCCGCATGAGCTCCCCCAATGCCCTCTTAGGCCGATTCACCCATGGCTTCTCGCACTGCCGGGAGTGGATCAGGATCCGAGAAGAAGAGCGGGTTGTCGTACTCGGGTGACCTCCCCGTTGGATCGACCTTCCATCGGGCGATCTCGATGGTGATGCCGTTGTTGTCCTTGAAGTAGATCGACTCGGCACTGACGTTATCTCTGAGGTCGGTGACCTCGATCCCAGCAGCCCGGACGCGATCTTGGACGGAGCGCAAGGCGTGCTCGTTTGCCACCCGGAAGGCCACATGTTGCATGACTCCCCGTACCCACGGACTTCCAGGAGCGGACTCAGTGAAAATCTCTGCCTTGGGGTATTCGAAGAAGTGGACGGTATCACCACCCCCCAGATCGAAGATGCAGTGTCTCCCTGGTCGATCCCGTCGAGAGACGATCAACCGCATCTCCAGCACACCGGAGTAGAAGCGGATGGTGGAATCCAAGTCGCGGGTCAGCATGGTGACGTGATGGATACCTTCGAAGGGAAGTTGCTGGGGCTCCGCACTCATGCTCAAACCTCCTTCATCTGCACTGTTTCATGAGAAACACAAGGGATGGCTCCAGAGACGCGCTGGGCTATTCGAGGTAGTCCCGCATCTCCGAGAGATGGGCCGCGATGCGCCGGCTGATGGCCCGGACTGCAATGGCCGTCATGGGGTCGAAGCGCCTGTGGCGCAGGCCTTCGATCGATGCCGTCACCTGCGAGCCGCCCGGCACGCCGTACAGGGTATAGCGAACGCCGACCTACCGGTCCCAGGACACCTGCGTCGCCTCGAAGGTCGGGTCCGACTCGCCAGTGCGACCTTCCGTGCAGCTTGTCGAAGAGCGCAGGTACGCGGCCACCGTGTCGAGGGGCTGATTGATCACCGTGCTCACTTGGCGGAACGGCTTGGGATGCGAAACCCCGGGGAGCGTGCTGGAATAGAACCGACCCGCGGGAAGGTCAGTGGCGGCCGTGGCCGTTGTCATGGTCTCATGTCCTTTCGTCCTGTCTGTCTAGGCCCGGAGAAGATACCTGCGAGGATCGTACAAGAGGTGTTGGCCTCATGAGCCTTCACCTCCTGCGACGAAGTCACGCGCTGCGAGGCAGAGCGGGCGTGAGTCCGTGGCGGCGCATGATCGCCATCAACTTGGCGCGATCGGGTGGCCCGCCGCCGGCGTTGATTACCTCGGCGGACTCGCGGAAGTACTCCGGACCAATGGCGGCGGGACTGATGACGACGAGCGCCTTTGCGTCCTCCCTGCCGTGGTTGGCGAACTGATGCACCTCACCCCGAGGAATGCAGAGCGCCTGCCCGGGACCAACCTGGATCAGGTCACCGTCAACCGTCCACGTGAGGGTTCCCTCCTTGCCGTAGATCGTCTCCTCATAGGCGTCGTGGCTGTGGGGGGGCGCAGCCAACTTGTCGCCGGCCGGCACGGTCATCTCAAGCGCCGCGACGCTGCCGTTCGAATCGTCACCGGTCAGCAGGAACCGAATCTCCAGTGTCCCGATTCGAATCGTCTCCTCGGAGGGGTTCACTCGTGGGCTCGTGCTCTGCTGTATCATCGTGGTCTCCTTCTGGTAAACTTAATTTACTAAGCTCATAGTAAATGGAATGTACTCAGATGTCAACCCCCGAATTTGGCAGGCCTGCGGACACGATGCTGATTGGCGCGCTCCTCCGCTATCCGGCGCGGGCGGTCCAGCACCGCCTGATCCACGAGTTGAATCGGGCCGACTTCGACGACCTGCGTCTTCCTCATATGGCAGTACTGTCGCATCCCGGTCCCGAAGGGGCCCGCCCCAGCGTCCTGGCAGAACGGGCGGGCATGAGCAAGCAGGCAATGAACCAGCTGCTGCTGAGCCTCGAACGCCTGGGATACATTGAGCGACAGGATGCACCCGGAGGGGGTCGTGCCCGCGTGGTTCGGCTCACCGATCGGGGCCATGCTGCCTGGGCACTGCTCGAGGAGCTTCTCGTCGACGTGGAGGACGAGTGGCGTGAGGTCCTGGGAGAGGAGCGCTTTGCCCAGCTGAAGGAGATTCTGCAGCAGGTGTGGGAGTCTCCTCTCGTCCGCTGGTAGCACGCCGACGGCTTCTTGACCCATTGGCTACCTCGACGGTGTTACGGTGAATACCTCTTTCGCCTACATCTCTGACGATGACACGCATATGGCATCGGGTTACCCAAACTTTCCAAACGCCCTCTTAGACTGTCTAACCGGTCACTCGCCGTATCAGCACCGGGTGTTTCTCTCTTGAGGGTTCTGAATACCAGACGCCCTTAAGGGTTTTGTCGTCGGCGCTTGCCGTGAGCTGAATGTCGGTTAGCGTCAGTCCCACTCCACCCGGGTTGCCTGCTCCGAAGCTGCAGACAATCGTTTTGCCAGCGATACTGTTGAGGTCCAACGTGCCCCGAAAATCCAGGAACGTCTGCGCTTTTCGTCCGGTTCCGTCGCGGTAGTCGCACACGTAGGGCTTCTTATACAGGGCCAATAGCGCGTCGCCCTTTTGACTGATGGTGACGGCACGGCCGTTGTCGTTCCAGTTGCCGGTGAGGTGATGTGCGTGCGCCGGCGCCGCCAACACCTGCTCGTTGGCCACAACCTCGAGCTCTGCCACGTCGATCCCGTCCGTGCC
>DHWR01000257.1:2757-7018 GCA_002413265.1 Chloroflexi bacterium UBA5177 | reverse complement strand
ACCGCAGCTCGCCCCTACGAGGGCGGGAGGGCGACTGTAGTCCTGGTCGTGCATTTGTGGGTGGTGCAGGCAAACGCAAGGCGGTAACCGCCAGTGAGTCGCCCCTGCGACAGCGGGAGGCCGATTGTTGGTGGTTTCGGGTACGTTGTGGGCTTGGGTCCTGGCGGAAGGGCACTCGGGCCCTTCCCTACGACGAATGAGGCGAGGCGGTGTTGGCGCTTCGGCCGCTGCTTCTGCCTCAGAGCAGAAAGCTGATCAGCGCCACCACGGCAACCCCTACCGCTGCTGCCGCCAGCGTCCAGACGTCTGCTGTTTGGAAGCGTCGCTCCGTCATGGAGGTTCTGGGGCCGGTCGCGTAGAGCCTGGCTTCCATCGAGTCGGCGAGCTCTTCGCCGCGTCGCAGATTGGCGAGAAGCAGAGGTATGAGCAAAGCTCCCATCGCTTCCTCCTCGAGCAGCGCGTTCACTCCGATGTCCGCTCCCCTGGCCCGCTGCGCCGCGAATACCTTTTGCGTCTCCTCTATTAGGAGTGGAACGAAGGTGAGCCCGATGGCCACCATGGCGATGATGTCCTGCACCGGCACCCGAAAATGCCTCAGCCACCCCATGGCCCATTCGAGCGCGCCGGCCACCGCGAGCGGAGGCGTGGTGAGAGACATCAGGGACGTCGCGGATACGATGAGCAGCGCCTGCAGTCCCAAGCGGATGGCCAGGTCGATGCCGTCCCTGGTAGGTACGATGATCCACCAGTGAGCCAGCGCCTTTCCGGGCGTCACGATGACCAGCAGCAGACCAAAAAGCACTATGAGCACGAACATCGGCCGCAGGACCTTGGTTAGGGCAGGTAACAGGGATACGGCCAGGAGACCCGCAATCACGCCAAGGCCGTACGCGGCGATCATGCCGAACGGCACGCTGGCGATGAGAACCGCGGCGACCAGCCCGCCCACGCCCAGCAGCTTGGTGCGCGGATCGAGCCGGTGCAGAAAAGTATCGCCGCCCTGATAGCTGAGGAAACGAGGGGCGTTACCGAGCATGGGCTCGCGCTTTCCAGTTCTCCGCTATCGAGGCTTCGACGGCCTCCGCGGTTTCCCCGGGGATGGTCCCCGCCCCCCGGCTCTCAAGGGCCCCGGCCAGCTCGAAGGCCGCCGGCAGCTCGATGCCCGCCGCCAGGAGATCTCGCCATCTGTGCCAGAGCGCAGAGCCTCCGGGCACTTCGGTCGTGTCGCCATCGAGCAGCAGATAAATGCGCGATGCCAGGCTAGCTTCCCGGGCGCTGGCGGTAAACCAGATGATCGCGCTGCGGCCTCGAAGCGGCGTCAGCAAGTCCAGGAACTGATTGCGGGTTCCGGGATCGAGGCTCGCGGTTGGCTCGTCGAGGATCAAGACCTCGGGCTCCATGGCCAGCACGCCCGCCAGGGCGACTCGACGCCGCTCTCCTCCAGACAGGGCAAATGGCGAGCGGCCTCGGACCTCCTGAGGGTCGAGACGTACGGAGATGAGCGCGCGCTGCACCCGGGCTTCGATCTGCGGCTCGGGCAAGCGAAGGTGCCGCGGCCCGAAGGCCACATCGTCGAACACGGTGCGGGCGAACAGCTGCGCTTCGGCATCCTGAACCAGCATGGTGATCTCTTTCGGGCGCTTCAGAGGCTGGAATCTGCGGCGCTCCGCGAGGGGGTCCGTTCCATGAAACAGCACCTTTCCCTCTGCGGGAGCCGTGAGGAAGGCCAGCTCGAGCCCCAGCCTCGACTTGCCGCTGCCCGGCGCACCCAGCACAGAAATCAGCTCGCCCGCTTCGACCGAGAGAGACTTGTGGCCGGTGTGTTCTAGGAGCGGCAAAGTTCGTCCGCCAATTCCTCAACCGAAGCCCCCAGCGTGACCGGCAGGCCCTGCGCCGCCAGCGTCTCGGCCAGGTGCAGCGTCTCCGGGACGTCGAGAGATAGACGCTCGCGCACCTGCGGGTCCCTCAACACGTCCGAGGAGGTACCTTCCGCGACGACTCGTCCATCCAACATCCCGGCGACCCGAGCGCACATCTGAGCCTCGTCCATGCGATGCGTGGCGATCACCACCGCGGCGCCGCGCTCTCGGCTCCATCGAAACACCTCCTCGAGTACCGGGCGGCGCGTTCGGGGCTCGAGCCAGGCCGTCGGCTCGTCGAGCACAAGATAGCTCGGCTCCATGGCCAGCACCGAAGCTATGGCGACACGCTGACGGTTGGCCATGCTCAGCGTGTTGCACTCCGCCTCCTCCATCCCACTCAGGTGAACCGCGGAGAGGGCCGCCTCGACCCGGTGCCTCACCTCGGCCGGCGGGAGGCCAAGGTTCTCAGGGCCAAAGGCGATTTCCTGTTCCACCACGGCGTTGACGATCTGGCTGGTCGGGTTCTGGAACACCAGGCCTACCCGGCGCCGGACCTCGAGTCCTTGCTCCCTGGTGTCAAGCCCATCGACGGCAATGGTGCCGGTGCTGGGCAGCAGCAGAGCCTTGATCATTCGGCCGAGGGTGGACTTGCCGGAGCCGTTTGGTCCAACGATGGCAACCGTCTCTCCGGGAAGTATCTCTAGATTGACGTCATCTACTGCCGCCTCGGTGCCTCTTGGATATCGATAGCCGGCCCCTCGAGCCTCGATCATCAGGCCGCTCGCTGCGTCGCGAGCGTTTCCTCGGGGATCTGGTTGAGGACCATATCCGAGACCAGAGCCACCAGATAGACGTTCAGGAAGCCGAGGAAGATCGTCGTGACGATCCAGGAGATCTGCCAGTGGCTCACGGCCGGCCCTTCCCATCCCTTCAGAGTGTGAACGGCGCCGGAAGGGGCGCCGATTCCTTTCATGACGAAGATCGCGAAGTTGAACAGCAGTCGGATGAAGTGCCGCGCGGCGTCGATGAGCTGGTGGACCGGGAAGCGAAAGATGATCACCGAAAGAATCGTTGGAATGATCAGATCGAGGATCGCGTAGGCCACCGCCGCCCAGAGGGTATTGAGCAGGGTGGGAAGGCCTGCCTTCCGTCCCAGACCGATGAGAATGCCGGCTACCGCGATGTCGATGGCGCTGAGGCCGAGCAGGGGCCCGACCAGGGCCGAGAACAGAATGTACGAGGCGATGGCCGCCAGGATCGCAACCCGTAGTCCCCGACGCTGGACCAGCATCACGAACGGGACGGACGCGATGGTGCGCAGCAGCGTGCGAACCACGGGAAGCGGCAGGTAGACCCGCATCAGGAGGAAGACGATTGCGATGTCGCCGAGCAGGGCGCCCTCGACGATGGCGTGCGTGCGGCTTCGGCGGCGCAGCAGCACTTCCTCAGTCATGTTCGAGCATACCGGTTAGCCTTCACGAGCAAGCCCCGGCAGCGCGGTGCATAGGTTCGTGATTCAAGCTGTGGCTTCCTGTGGACAGACGCAGAATCCCGGTGGATGCGACGGCCCGATGCGGTCCGCAGCACAGGCCCAAACGAGAGATTGACGTAAGAGGGCGGTGGACAGGGCACGCATACAGAGCAATTTTTGCGCCCGCGCCACGCTCATACACTGACACTCTGACGCCTGAAACGGGAGGTCGATTTGCGGGAGGGGTTTCGATGTTGATGCGGGCCACGCTGCTTCTTCTGCTCTTCCTTTTGCCCGTCCCCACCCACGCCGCCCAGTACGTCGTGCATCCTGGCGACACCCTCTCCGAGATCGCCGCTCGTTATCACGTCTCGATCCAGTCACTCGCCAGACTGAACGGCATCCAGAACGTCAACTTGGTACCGGCAGGGCAGGCACTGAGCATTCCTCAGCCGGTACATCGTGTCTCCTATCGAGTCCAGTGGGGGGACACACTGATCGGGATATCCGGCCGCTACTCGATGACCATCTCCGCGATCCGCGCGCTCAATCCGGCGCTCGGCGCGTATCCGCTGGCCGGCCAGCTGCTGCACCTCTGCAGCCCCTGTGGCGGCACATCGTCGGCCGCCACGGTTTCGACTTCCAGCACGCCGAGTGTCATCACGTCCACGGCCAGCTACGTGGTCCAGCCGGGGGACACGCTTATAGGAATTGCGTCGAGCTACGGCACGACGACCTCAGCCATCATCAACGCCAACCGACTGGTCAATCCGGACCTGGTGGTGATCGGCACGCAGCTTTCGATACCCACGACCTCGTCGTCGACTGCCACTGCCTACAATCCCTGGCAGGTCCGGCAGCTCATCACCTCGTACTCAAATACCTACGGGATCGACCCGGCGATTGGTCTGGCCATCTCCTGGCAGGA
>DHWR01000257.1:0-2503 GCA_002413265.1 Chloroflexi bacterium UBA5177 | reverse complement strand
CTCCATCGCGTCGATGAGAACACGCTCGCCGGCGTTTATTGGCTGGCCACGCTAATTCGGTATTACGGCGGTAACGAGCGCTGGGCAGCCGCTGCGTATTACCAAGGGTCCAGATCGCTGGCGCGGCACGGCTGGTTCACGGACACGAAGCAGTACGTGGCCGACGTGATGTCACTGAAGGGTAGCTTCGGCGGTTAGATCCACGGCGCATTTCCAACCGGTGCGAAGGTGCCCGATACTGTAGGCGATGCGGATTTAGGGAGGCCTTGGTGAGACGAATTGTCCTTGCCTCGCTCTTCCTCGTCGTAGCAGGATCGGCATCGGCGAACGCTGTCGCCGCGCATATCCAGGATTTGCCACAGGCCCATGTTGCGGCGCAGGTAGCTGCCATGACGGCGACGCCTCGCACTGCTCCCACCACATCTACCGGAGGAGGGGCGCCAACGCCGCGGCTCTTCGCATCCATCTCCGTGCTGCGGCATCGGCGCTGGGTAAAGGCACAGACGCTGATATGGACCGCGATCCAAAGCGTTTATCTTGGTCAGCCCGTTCTCTTCAAGCTGACCTTCCAGACATCCTTCGCCGGATGGGCAAAAACGAAGGGCGAGGTAGAGCTTTTCAGGGCAGTCCCGGCTCACGACGGGCTGCCGGGCGATGTCACGCAGATAAAAGCTCCGGTGTTGCGGGCTAGCATGCGGGTCAGCTTACGCTCTCGCGCCTACACTCACTACCGGCGCCGTCTGGTGTTTTCATCGCGAGCCATGGTTGGACGGTACTTCGTATTGGTTCTTGCACGCGCCGGGCCGCGGCGGTTCGAGGGCCACTATTTCTTCTTCGGCGTCCGGCGTCCCTAGCTTCGTCGCCTTGTGCGCTTCAGGCTTCTGATAGCCCGCCTCACGGCAAGTCCCCCCACTAACCACTCGGCCGCTGATTGCCCCATGGGCATGTTGGAGAAGCTCATGGCGCGCCGTGCCGCCATAAAGGGCTCCCCTACACCCGTTCGGCATGCGGACCAGGTCCGCCTGGACAGCGGTGGTTTAGGACTAGCACCGTGGAGCGGATCAGATGCAATCGCCCCGTAGCCTCCGCACGATTCGTCTTAGTCGATCACGCTCCGCAGTGACGCGTCAAAGCGTGCCTCTACTGAGGGCGAAACAGAACCGAATTTAATTTCTTGCGCTTTCACCAAACCTCCTGTACGATGAGAAGACGCGTGAAAATTCTAGGAGTCGCACACATGTCGTACAGCGGTTATCGCACGGTCACCCGTAAGGGTGGGATCACTGTGCCTTTCGCGGGCGGGGTGTTTCTGTGCCTTCGGCTCATGCTTCTGGAGACGTGACTGAGTTTCCAAGAACCAGTTTTCAACTGGGACCGTGAGCCGACAAAAGCTCACGGTCCTATTTATTTGTGGAGGAAATCATGAATGCGGTTTTGGAACTCAAGCCCTCAGAGGAAATTCTGATGCGTCAAGCGTCGACTGAGCGCGCCCTCGTCATCGACCACGTCTCGAAGCATTTCGGCGGCCCCTCGAAGCTCTCGATGCCCGGCAAAAAGCCTGGCAAGCGGGTGGCGGCAGTCGACGACATCTCGCTGAGCGTGGGCCGTGGCGAGATCTACGGTGTGCTCGGGGCCAACGGCTCGGGCAAGTCGACGCTGATCCGTCTGGTCTCGACCCTGCTGCTCCCCGACTCGGGAAGCGTGCGCGTCTTCGACCACGATGTGGTGACGGATGAGCGGAAGGTCCAGCGGCTGATCAACCGCGTGTCGGTCGAGGCGTCGCTGTTCAAGAAGCTCTCGCCGATGGAGAACCTCATCTACGCGGCGCGGCTCTACGGGGTGGAGACGGGCAATGCGAGGCTCGAGATCGTTCGCATCCTAAAGGCTCTCGGCATTCCGGAGTCCCGCATCGGCCAGTCGGTCGAGAAGATGTCGCGCGGCATGCAGCAGAAGGTCTCGATCGCCAGAGCCTTGCTCACCTCTCCGGTGATGCTACTGCTGGACGAACCGACGACGGGACTCGACCCTCGGTCCAAGAAGGACGTGCAGAGGTTCGTGCTGGACCTCCGGGACACCCACGACGCGACAATCCTGCTCACCAGTCACGACATGCAGGAGGCCGACGCCCTCTGCGATCGCCTGGCGATCCTCGACAAGGGGAAGATCATCCTCGAAGGAACGTCGTTGGAGCTCAAGGAAGACTACGCCAATAGACACGGACTCGCAGCGCTACCGACGCTCGAAGACGTGTTTATGGAAGCGACCGGTCACGGTCTGGATCAGGAAGACGAAGACAACGAAGACACAGAAGGAGGCGGTCCATGATCGCCCAGCTGCCTTTGATGCGCGAGATGCGGGCGTCGTATGCCTTCGTCGAGCGCAACGTTCACCTTTCGAAGCGCTACTGGGGCTGGGAGGCTACTTTCCTGCTCTACTCCGTCGCGCAGTCCGCATCCGTGATTTACATCGCGCAGGTGGTTCCCCAGTTCACCCACGCGCAAGC
>DHWR01000147.1 GCA_002413265.1 Chloroflexi bacterium UBA5177 | reverse complement strand
CCTTCCACGCCTCACCCACACCTCACGCACACGGAACCCGGTGTGGCTAGTCATCCACGCCCTTTTCCCTGCACCACATCGGATGGAAGTAGACTTGTCGATGCAGACGTGCTGCCCGCAAGCATCTCTTTCTGAGTAGCCCCTCAGGGCGTCAACTGCCGGCCAGCGAAAATCGCTCATGCCCGCAACAGGGTTCTCTCCTCTCATACGTCTCGAAGGTGCGTCGGCCACTTTCGGTAAGCTGGGAGCAGTGCGCCGCCTCAAAACCGCGTCGTGTAGATCGACAGCCATTGGAAAGGGAAAACCACATGTCCGTGATTGAATCCAATACCAAACTCGACGATCTCCTTGCCCAAATGACCCTCGAAGAGAAAGCTTCTCTTACCGTCGGCCGCGACATTTGGACTACGCAGCCCATCGAGCGCCTTGGAATCCCTTCGATCTGGGTCTCTGACGGTCCGAACGGACTTCGCAAGCCCCCCAAGTCAACCGACATTGGCATGGGAGGGAGCATACCGGCGACCTGCTTCCCTACCGAGTCGGCACTGGCTTGCTCCTGGGACCTCGAACTAGTCGAAGAGGTTGGCCGTGCCATCGGCCAGGAATGTCAGGCCCTCGGGGTCCAGGTGCTCCTTGGACCCGGAGTCAATCTAAAGCGGTCCCCGCTCGGCGGAAGGAACTTCGAGTACTTCTCCGAAGACCCTATCCTCACCGGAGAGATGGCGGCAGCCTACATCAACGGCGTGCAGTCACAGGGCGTTGGTACCTCGCTCAAACACTTTGCCACCAACGAGCAGGAGTCCGGGCGCATGTACGCCGACTCGGTAGTCGACGAGCGCACCCTGCGAGAGCTCTATCTCCGGCCCTTCGAGATCGCCGTGAAGAAGGCGGGGCCGTGGACGGTGATGTCCAGCTACAACCTGTTGAACGGAACCTACACCGCCGAGCATCGCTGGCTGCTGCACGACGTGCTGAAGCAGGAATGGGGACACCAGGGTATCGTGGTGTCCGACTGGTTCGGCACCAACGATCGCGTTGCGGGCCTCGCCGCCGGGCTCCACCTGCAAATGCCCGGAGGCCCGACGGTCCACCTCATCATCGACGCCGTAAAGTCGGGTCGCCTCGAGGAGAGCCGGCTGGATGAGGTCGTGCGCGAGCTGTTGCAGGTGATCTTGAAAGCCGATGCGGCGCGTCGTCCCGAGACCTCCCAGAACGTGGACCAGCACCGTCAGCTGGCGCGT
Source organism: Chloroflexi bacterium UBA5177 (assembly GCA_002413265.1). Taxonomy (GTDB): domain Bacteria; phylum Chloroflexota; class UBA5177; order UBA5177; family UBA5177; genus UBA5177. Next base: position 2,274 of record DHWR01000147.1, on the reverse strand, counting down.
CGAGCGGCGGCCGAGAGCATCGTCCTTCTCAAGAACGAAGGGAGCCTCCTGCCGCTGGAAGGCGTCTCACGTCTCGCCGTCATCGGCACTTTCGCGAAGGAGCCCCGCTATCAAGGTGCGGGCAGCTCGCGCGTCACGTCGACTCGGGTCGACAACGCCCACGACGAGCTGGTCCGGCTGCTGGAAGGCAAGACCTCCGTCGAGTACGCCCGCGGATACGGCGAGGGGCTCGAGCCCGACGCCGCGCTGATCGAGGAGGCGAAACGCATCGCTTCCCAGGCCGAAGCAGCGGTGGTCTTTGTCGGCCTTCCCGACAGCGAGGAATCTGAGGGCGTGGACCGACCCACGTTCGACCTTCCCGCCGGTCACAACGCACTGGTAGAGGCAGTGCTGGAGGCGCAGCCCCGCACGGTCGTCGTCCTCACCAACGGGTCATCCGTCGCGCTTCCTTGGGAGCCGCGCGTTCCTGCACTCGTCGAGGGCTGGCTGACCGGTCAGGCTGGAGGCGCAGCCATGGGGGACGTCCTGATCGGCAACGTAAACCCATCCGGCAAGCTGTCTGAGACCTTTCCCGTGCGTCTGGAAGACACGCCTCCCTTTCCCGCCTTCCCGGCGAACCCCGCGCTATGTCTGTACGGCGAGCGGCTCTGGATCGGATACCGCTGGTACGACGCCCGCCAAATCGAGCCGCGCTTTCCCTTCGGCCACGGACTCTCGTACACAACGTTCGAGTACTCAGACCCGCGGGTCGACGCCGAGTCCGTCCAGGAGGGTCAAACCCTCAACGTTTCGTGCACCGTGCAGAACACCGGCAGTCGAGCCGGCCGCGAGGTCGTCCAGCTGTACGTCCGGGAGCGAGCTTCACGGGTAGACAGGCCGAACCAGGAGCTCCGCGGCTTTGCCACCATCTCTCTGCAGCCGGGAGAGCGCGGGCAGGTGAGCATTCCGCTCGATATCCGCGACTTCGCCGTCTACGATCCGCGGGCCTCCGGCTGGGTGACCAGCGGCGGCACCTTCGATCTCCTGCTCGGCGCGTCGTCCCGAGACGTCCGTCTAGAGACGAGCGTGGAGGTGGCGCCAAGCGGCCCGCGGGCGCGCCTGACGGAGCTGTCATCGCTCCGCAGCTGGATGGAGAACGAAAAAGGTCTCGCCCTGCTTCAGCCTTACCTGGACGCGGCACGCAAGGCCATGGAAGATCGCGGCGAGCCCGTCGACCAGCAAATCATGATGTGGGCCTGGGATCTGCCGGTGAGCAAGCTGCAGCTCATGGGCGTGATCACGTCGGAGGTGCTGGCTCAGCTCGTCGAGCAGGTCAGCGCGGACTAAACGAACTCGCAAGCGAACCAGAAAGAGGGGCCAGCTCAATGCTGGCCCCTCCTAATTTCACCCTTAGGTGAGCGGCTACTACTTGACGAACGTGTACAGCGCCGCGTGCGCTACTTGCGTCCCGCCGGACGAGATCGTCAGGTAGGTGAAGTGACTTCCAGGCGACACCGCCGCGCTTTCAGTCATCGACACCGTGACCGTCGTCGATCCACCTGCCGGAATGGTGACGCTTGACGGACTGACGCCGAAGGTTACTCCCGTGCCGCCCGTGCCCGCAGCCAGGGTCAGCGACTCGCTGGAACCGGTTAGGTTGCTCAGCGTGATGGTCGCGGACCGCGACTGGCTTGAGCCCGAAGGCACCGCGCCAAAGCTCGAGCTGACCGGATCAAGGCCCACCGACGCGTGGACCGCGTTGTTGAGATCCTCGAAGCCCGCGCCCACGTGCAGCGGGTTCTGGTCAAGCCCAATCCCTGTGGACGGCTTCAGGAAGCTCGATCGGGCCGTGTTGACGATCGCCGAACGGATCTGATCCGATGTCCAGCTCGGGTGCTCCCACTTGACGATGGCAGCCGAGCCGGCCAGATGCGGCGTCGCCATCGACGTGCCCTGGAAGAACGCAAAGCAGCCGTGCGCGGTATCACCGCAGAAGCTCGTCGGGATGGAGCTAAGGACGTTGACGCCCGGAGCTACCACGTCGGGTTTCACTCGGAAGTCGTTGGTCGGACCCTGACTGCTAAATGAAGCCATGATGCCGTCATTGCCCGTGACGAAGTACTGCTGGGTGACGCCGATGGTGGCGTTCCCGGGTGTGGTAACGATGGCCGACTCGATCGCCGCACCGTCAGTCTTCGAAACCATGTAGGCCGGGATCGTAGGCTGATTGCCAGTCCCATCCTGACCCATAGCAATGGGGTCGCCAAAGGCATTGTTCACCATGACGACGCCGAC
>DHWR01000176.1 GCA_002413265.1 Chloroflexi bacterium UBA5177 | reverse complement strand
AGATGTGTATAAGAGTCTGATTCGTGGCAAGGCTGCGCCCATGACGAGAGACAGGCTGAGCCCTTTTTCGCTGACCAGTGATTCTATCTCGCTCCCGACATCCAGAACGAAAGGACGCAGGTCTATTGTCTCCGTATGAATCTCGAGCCGGCCCGCTGCCATCTTCGCCAGATCGAGAACCTGGTCGACCAGGTGGCGAAGGTGGTTGGCGGATGCTTCAATGCGCTCGACAGGCTTCACCTGGCGCGGAGCAAGCTCTCCGTATACGCCTTCGCGAAGAAGGTCGACAAAACCGACAATAGCATTAAGAGGAGTACGAAGCTCGTGAGACACATTCGCGAGGAATTCGCTCTTCATCCGGTTTACGCGCAACAATTCCGAGGAAAGCCGCTCCAGCTCTTTGGAGCGTTCCACAAGACTCCGAGCCTGTCGGCGCTCGTGGCGCAGCACCAGGGCAAGGCCCAGAACGGTCGCGAGCGACACAATCCATCCAATGAGACCTGTCCAGGAATCAAATCCAATCGGCGAAAACGAATGCATTGACTCCAATCATAAGAATCCATAACCTCTCGCACCATGACCGACTATTCGGCGCTGGTCACACTGCTTGCTGAACGTTCCGCGAGGCGTGGTCACTTCACGCTTGCTTCAGGGAAACAGTCGGACTTTTACATTGATGCCCGTTTGACGACAATGAGTCCTGAGGGATTGTCGATCATTGGTTCTCTCGCGCTCTCGACACTCCGGGAATCTGGCTGGAAAGTCGACGCCGTTGGTGGCCTCACACTCGGCGCCGATCCGATCTCTTACGCGATCAGTTATGCCAGTGCTGCCTCAGACCATCCACTGCGTGCATTCACTGTGCGGAAAGAGCCGAAGGCTCACGGCACGGGAAAGCTTCTCGAAGGACCTATCAGGGAAGGAGACCGTGTTGCAGTAATAGAGGATGTAATAACCACGGGCGGTTCCGCGCTGCGCGCGATCGAAGCTGTGCGTAGCGCAAAAGCGTCCGTAGTTGGTGTTCTAGCGCTGGTAGACCGTGAGGAGGGCGGGCGACAAGCGATCGAAAAGGCTGGCGTCAGCGTTATAAGCCTCGTGGCCGTGAACCAGATCATCGCTGCCCTCACTGGCTAGTACTATCCCCACGAATAGGTTTATGTGATTTCGGAATCCAGCCTGGGTAGGCTGCCGATGGACGAAACGTGCAAAGCATCTCTGCGTAAGGGAGGACGAGGTCCGTTCTGAAGAACTGAAGCATGCCCTGTCCATCGTAGGTGCTTCTGAACCTTACTGGAGACATTTTCATCACGGTGCGTACATGCCGGCCGAAGCTCTGTGGTGACGAGTAATCCAGGTGATTTGCTACCCGAGCTACCGATAGTCCTGGATTCTCGAAAAGCCGTGCGGCTCGTATCAATCTCGCGAGGGACAGATAGCGCTTGGGAGCCGGCAGCTTTGCCCTGAAGAAGCGACTCATCAAAGTACTCGGAAGAATATTCAGGTGACGCGCAAGTTGGCGCACCGTCGAGATCCGCGGAGATGTATCAAAAAGGAGCTCGAAGAATCTCCAGCAATCCTTAGACACTCCCGGTAAGTCCAGACCGATCTGGGTAAGAGCCGATCGCTGCAAGTCGGTTGAACCCTGTGACGCCAACAGGTTTCTGAGAGTTTGCCAACCTGCCGGCATTCTCGCATCAACGAGCGTTCGAATTCCAAGCTGTCCAAGAGCCAGAGTAGTATGCGGCGTCGAGTTCTGAGTTTCAGTCAGTAGCGCTACAGCCGGAACTCTCGGGAACTCCCGGACCATTGCAGCCACTCGTGCGGAGCTTTGGGAGCCGTACCGCGTAACGGATATCAGGACCAGACCTGCCTTTTGTTCCCTGAGATCAGAAAGAACTTCCTCCAGTGATTCCCGATGCAACGCGTCACACAACCCATGTGCTGCTGCGTCCACCCTCGATCGCTCGAGTGGAGTGAGAATGGTCGAGACGGGAATGCGCGGTAGGCCGCGCTTTGGATCTGAGGGCATATAATCCTCACGGTTGGGGTGAGAAAACCGAACCACTGAGGAAGGATACGAGGGCACGTCAGATGATCGTCACAGGTGGACATGCTCAGAGCACAGGAATCATCTCATTCGTCATTTTAGTTATATTTTGAAGAGAGCAATCGGTCGGGCGATCGCGAATAGGTATCGCATTGATACCAGTTCGAGGAAAGTCCGGGCTCCAGTGGACAGGCTGCCAGGTAACACCTGGGCACGGGTGGCGAGAGTCACCCGTGACGGAAAGTGCCACAGAGAAGAGACCGCCATCCTTCGGGACGGCAAGGGTGAAACGGTGGAGTAAGAGCCCACCGCGCTCGTGGCAACACGAGCGGCACGGCAAACCCCGGCTGGAGCAAGGCCAAATATGCGGCGAGAGGCGTCCACCTCGATCAAGACACCGCGGGTAGGCTGCTAGAGGGCATGGGTGACCATGCTCGTAGAGAAATGATCGTCCGGACTATTTACGTAGTCCGACAGGACCCGGCTTATAGACCGGTTGCTCCGC
>DHWR01000041.1 GCA_002413265.1 Chloroflexi bacterium UBA5177 | reverse complement strand
ACGGCCGCCTGGACCGACTGGGGGTGGACGGAGCGATTGAGCTTGCGACCCCTGCGGGACCAGGAGGCAGCCCTGCTCGCCGGAGCGGTGCTGGGAGGGATGAAGCTCTCGCTGGAGCTGGAGCAGTACGTGGCGGATCGAGCGGGAGGCAACCCCTTCTTCGTGGAAGAGATGCTGCGAGCCCTGCAGGAGACGGGTGGCCTGGTGGAACGCGATGGTCAGACGTATCTGGTAGCGGGCGCGGCGGAGCGACTTCCCTCCACCTTGACCGAGGTGCTGCTGGCTCGGCTGGATCGCTTGGAAAGCCAGGTGCGCTCGGTAGCGCAGGTGGCAAGCGTGATCGGGAGGAGCTTCGCGGTGCGGTTGCTGGCTCAGGTGGTGGGGCGGGAGGCAGCGGCGCTGGACATGCCGCTCACCGCTTTACGGCAGGCAGAGATTGCCTTCCCGCGACGGGGCTCCGACCTGGAGTACGTCTTCAAGCACGTCAGCATGCGTGAGGTGGCGTACAACACGCTGGTTCAGAAGCGTCGCCAGGAGCTGCATCTGGCGACGGCGAGAGCGATTGCCGAGCTGTATCCGTCGGACGAGTACGTGGAGATGATCGCGTACCACTACGCGAGAACGGACGAACACGCGGAAGCGGCGCAGTGGCTGGAGCGAGCAGGAGACCGAGCGGCAGGGGTGTATGCTAACGAAACCTCGCTCGACAACTATAAAGAGGCCAGAAAGCGACTCGAGCTAAGCGGAGCAGAGCCTGTGGCGCTGGCCCTACTGGACGAGAAGCTTGGAAGAGTTCTGGCCACGATGAATCGATATGACGAAGCGCTGGAGGTACTGGAACGCCCAGCCGAGGTCTATCGGGAGGCCCGAGATTTGGAGTCGGTAGCGCGAGTCACCGCTCTGATCGGGTGGACACATCGATACTGTGGGACGCCACAGGAGGGGATCGCTCGCATCCAGCCGGTGCTGGAGCTCGTTACCTGGACCGGCCCATCGCAGGGCTTGGCCTCCCTGCACCTTGCGCTCGCGTATCTGCATTTCGGCAGCGGAAAGTATCAGGAAAGTCTAGAAGCAGCAGAGCGGGCCGGAGAGCTGGCACGTGCAGTGGGCGACGGACTGACGCTGGCAGGAGCAGAGATGCGGCGAGGGACCGCGCTCACTATGGTTGGCCGTGCAGACGAAGGGACCCGCGTGCTGGAGGCATCGATCCCCTTATTGGAATCGGCAGGTGACCTCAGCACGCTCGCGATCGCCCTCAACAATCTGGCTTCGAATTACCAAAGCGAGGGGGACCTTGAGCGCGCTTTGGAGCGTGGCAGGCAGGCGATGTCAACTCACGAGCGGGTCGGAAACACTGCCAGCATTGGCTTCGTCGAGCTTGGTTTGGGAGAAATCAACCTGTATCTGGGCGACTGGGAGGAGGCGGAGGTGGCCATCGAGCACGGAGCCGCCACGCTGCAATCGGTCGGAGCATCCTGGTACGCGCCGTTCGCCCCTCTTCATCGGGGTCATCTAAAACTCCGACAAGGCCGCTGGGATGAGGCGCGTAATTATCTGAACGAGGCCATTGCCCTTGCCGAACCAATCGGCGAACTTCAGATCCTGGAGATCGGGAGCTGGTTGATGGCGGAGTTGGAGATCAGGGAAGGGAGAGCCGAGGATGCTCGTTCCCGCATGGAGCCTCTGGCCGAAAAGGGTTCTCTGTATCAGTGCTTGCATCTGACAAATCTTGCCTGGGCCCAGCTCATGATGGGAGATCCCAATAGGGCTGCGGAGACAGCAAATCAGGCGCTTGCGATCGCCGACGAGAAGCATCAACGGCTGTGGATGCCGGACGCACTGCGCGTGCAAGGGATGATCCTGGCTCGGCAAGAGCTGTGGGGCGAAGCGGATAGTGCCTTTGAGGAAGCGATTTCGATGGCACGGTCCGGTTCCTGTCCCTACCCAGAAGCACGTGCTCTGTATGAGCAGGGGCTGATGCATAAGCAGCGAGGAGCGACTCGACAAGCTGAAGATTGCCTCTCCGGCGCGCTAGCAATCTTTCAGAGGCTCGGGGCCCTGAAGGATGTGGAGTGGACGGAGCGGGAGTTGACGGTTCTCGACCGACCAGCCGAGCCCGCGAGATAGTTCCACGAACGTCATGTTGGTGGCGATAGCGGATATGCCGGTCGTGTCATTCGTGCAAGCTCTCGCAGTGCGAGCGCGGCCTAGAGATGTGCGTGCACAGGCTCGTTACCTCCACAGTGACCTCCAACCGTGAATGCCGTCGCTGCCGCCCCGCTCGCAGTCCCTGTCCGCAAATCAGGTCGCAGATGGAAGATCGTTGTCTATTCGGCGATTGCGCTTGTGCTCCTTGTCGCCGTGGCCGTCGTTGGCGTTGCCTGGTATTTCTCGTCTCAGGCGCTGCAGGTCTCTCCCGACCACCCTACCTATAAGCTCCGTGTCCTCGCAATTGGGCCCCACACTGTTGAGGTCGCTCGTACAGCCGACACGGTGCGGCCTGGTACCTACAGCCTCCAGTGGCTTCCTAGCGGAAGAATCACCCTCGGATCGGTTGTCTCCGCCAATCAGAACGATGTGGTTCGCCGCTACACGGGAAACGCTCGGGGCCTCAGGGCGGGGAGCCTCGTGCACTTCGACTTCTGGATGTATCATTCGCCCGCCGATCTTCACCTGAGCTATCGCAGCGTTAAGGTGCCCGATCCGTTGGGGCTCATGCCCGCCTGGTTCGTTCCGGGTCACGGCTCCACCTGGGTGCTGATCGTCCACGGACGAGGAGCGAGCCTGACGGAGGGCATGAGGCCGTTGTTGACGCTTGCAAGCCTCGGATTCCCTGTGCTGGACCTGTCCTACCGCAACGACCTGGGCGCGCCGGCCAGCCCCGATCACGAGTACCACCTGGGAGCATCCGAGTGGCAGGACGTGCAGGCGGCTGCCCGCTACGCGCAGGCGCACGGTGCGCGTCACTTCGTGCTCTACGGCTTTTCCATGGGCGGAAGTCTCGTCGAATCCTTCTTGCACCATTCCCAGCTGGCCGGGCGCGTGCGCGCCGTCGTCCTCGACGCGCCCGCACTTAACTGGAGCGCAGTGTTCGACTTCAGAGCCAACCAGCTGAGCGTGCCTGGACCAATCACCGGCCTCGCGGAGCAGATCGTGGCCTGGAGGCTTGGGGTGGCCAACCTGGACCAGGTCAACCAAGTAAATCCGGGAGCCGATTTCAAAGTGCGCACCCTGCTCTTTCAGGGCACCGCGGATACCTCCGTGCCGCCCTCGGCTAACATGGCGCTGGCCCGCGCTCGGCCGGATCTCGTCACCTATGTCCAGGTCCCCGGCGCCGAGCACACGCGGTCCTGGAACTCGAATCCTTCCGCCTATACCGCCAAACTCAGGGCCTTCCTGAGCGTCCTTCACTGAAGCCTTCCTTAAAGGGGGGGCATTCGTGACTTGCATCTGCGATGTCGGCCAGAATTACCCTCTGCCGGCCACCCAGAAGTCCGCCCTCGGCGAAAGAGTGCGTATCCGCACCAGGCACGCAAAACTGTCTATCGTGGACGTACTGTCCATTTGGAGATCGCGTCCCCAAGCCTGATTGGCGAAACCGATCTCTTTCGAAAGGACGGACGAAATGCTGGGCGATTATCCGATCAACGTGGTTCTTCTCGCGAAGGACCTGGACTCGGCAAAGGACTTCTACGCGAACAAGGTGGGACTGGAGATCCTCCAGGACAACCCGAATGTTGTGACGTTTCGATGTGGCGGAAACGAGCTCGCCATATCCAAAAGCACGGTTAGCACTGCGGACGAGCAGACCCAGGCCGGCTGGAGGGTCGACGACCTAGATTGAGGCGGCACTCGATGTCGCCTGAAACGAGCTGACCGGTGCCAAGGCGATGGAGGGAGCAAGTACCAGTGCAATGGCGAAGACTCGGAGACCTCTGAGGTCTCGGACATTCAATATTCGAGATCCATCGCTTGCAGATCCAGATGGTATCGAACCCATGAGCTACCTCCTTCCATGAAGCCCCGCGTTGGCGGGAACCAAGATGGTGAGGGCGGCGCCATATCGCGAGTAGGTGGTCAGGGTCTGTTGGTGTGCCACGACCTGGCCATTGAGGCGTTCCGCGTAGGTCTCCGCGTAGCCATCGAGGTGATAAGTAGCTCGGTCGATGAGAAGACGGAAAGTGAAGTGCTCGCTGCTCGATCCCGATGTGCCGGCGACAGCCCAGACTGCGCGCCCTAGGCTAATCGCGCGTGCTGGAGGATCCATGTGGGCATGCGGCATGCCCAGCGCCACACGGAATGCCCTGCCGTCGGTTGGACAGACATCGGCCGCGAAGAACGCGGCGTAAGCAGGCTCTTGCATCAGCGTTGGGACCTTGCGCCAGCGAGTCGTTTTTGTCGCGTCCCGCTCCCAGAAGTCAGTCCGCGTGTTTCCGCCGGCACTCGAGCTAGAGGAGAGAATGACGTAGAGCGTGTTGATGGCATGGGGTGCGCCCTTGCCGATGATGACCGTGCCCCGGATCTTCGCCCGTACAGCGTACGTGTTGCCAGTGCAGTCGGCGCTGATACTAGCAGTCACCTGTTCCGAAGCCCTGCCCCCCCGCTGGGCCGACGACTTGGACGGTCGATTGGCTGTGGGCGTTGCCGACGGAGCGCATCGCCTGCGTGGAACGCTGCACCAGTTGGGCCGAGCTCAGGGAAGTGGAATGCGCGACGGCGCCTCTCGGCGACCAGCACAGGCTAGTCAGCGCGCCGAAGGCAAGAACGATGGTGCGGGAGCTAGACATGACTCGAAATCCTCTCCGGAGCGCTGACCCAGTTGCCGACGTTCATGGGGGCGATGATAGCGCGAATCCGACGTGGGGCATCGGGTGCTACCACTGTAAGGTCCACACGGGCTAAGTACATCCGTGGTGTTACTGAGCCGCGCAATGCGTGACGACACCTGCCAGGCCGACCGAGACCACCGCACCACCTCACCACCTCACTCAACGGTTTTCAAGAGCTTGACTCGCTACCAATCCCGGTTTTGCCTTGGCTGCCGTTCTGAGGGCAGGGGGCACTTCGGGATTGGCCGTTGCATCAGTGTGAAGGGGAGTAGGAGACGTCCTCCGTCTAGCGCCCAGTCCCGTGCGTGGCGCAACATCCCCCGAAGCAGGCGATTGGTACCGTGAAGCGGCTCAGCTTCCGCTAACCGGGCAGCTGCCGTCTTCCGACAGAGGTACCTCCACGATCTGATCGTCCGGAGAAAAAGTTCCGCTAACTACTTCTACCTTCATGGATGCCGGAGGACCGGCCTCAGTCCGGTACCTGACCCACGATGCACCACTTGGATGCTGCCCGGCGCGATCCCAGGCCCCCTGAACCATCGCTACTTTTGTCACGCTGGGCGTAGGTGGCAGAGTCAAGGGTGGAGAGCTGCCGGCCGAATACCCCACCTCCGTAATGGCTGAGCTGATTGTCCACGCATTGGAAAAAGGAGCACCGACATCGTCATAGGGATCTGAGCCGCAGATCTGTCCGCTGACCGTTTCGTCGAGCCAACTGCCAGGGAAACTGGATGTTGCCGAGCTGGGGGCGATCCCAGCCGAGTAAAGCCGGTAGCTTGCGCTGAATTTGAACCCGCGAGGCCGGCACGGCGCCACCAGCTTCGTCAAATACGTCGTGCTGGCCGCGATCAGGCCACGGCCCACAAACGCCTGATACGTGCCATACGCGTTGCTAAAGTCCCTGGCATCGATGGTCCAGCCCTGTCCAGGGTAGTAATAAAGGCTGCGGCTGGACGTCGAGCACGGTTTGGCAAGCCCCTGCAACAGGTGCTTGGCTTCGCGAGAGATCAATGGCAAGAGCTTGGTCAGCCTGCTCTTGAAATAGCCCTTAGCAGCGCCGGTGACCATGTCGCTTTGCCACGCCAGGGCGTCCTGCAACGCCCGCACACCGTCGTACGCGTCGACCAGCGCCACCAGAAGATGAGGCTTGATCACCGCATTGAACTTCCAGGTGGCGATGCGTTTTAGCTGGTGCATGAGCTCGGCCGTGGTATAGACCGGCTTGACTCCGTGATCTTGTATCCACTGGTTCGCCGCCACGGCCGCCTGCAGCTGCTGGTAGAGCGGCGTGAGCGGGCTTGGAGTGTGCTGCGCGAGGTTCGCGACATCAGCGGGCGAGGCGAGCCCTATGCCGTAGCTCGAAAAGTGCCAGAGCGCAAGCTTCATCGAGCTCGCATCGCCGGTCCACGGATACAGATGAAACTCTGTCCCGTCGTCTCCTGAAGTGAAAGCCACCGGCACGCGATTGTTCGGTACCGTCACCGGGAACCTGGGCTCGATGGTCAACGCCACCGGCAGCCAGAATGTGAGACCACTTGGCTGCAACAGCGCGCCACCAACAACGCCGTCGGCGAACGGCGACGGGTGTAAGAGGCCGTTGATCGGCGTGACTGTTATCTGAGTGTCCGCGCTCAGCGCGTAAGGCGGCAGCGTGACGGAAGTCGTGGTGCCATTGCCGGCGGTCGCAGAGATTGTTCCCCCCTGCGAGGCCCTGATCATCTTGCTCACCGCACGACTCGCGTCAGGGAGGAGGGTCACCGCGAGCGGGTTTGGCGAAGCCGAAAGCGGGGGAGGCGAGGCAGCGGGTGCGCTCGCCGACGCCATGTCGGAAGACACTGCGCCCTGAATGAACATAACCACCACCGCGATCAGAGAGCCGGCACGTGCCACTCAAAACCTCCTCTCATTTTTCGATCCCCACCGAGGGGTGATGCTAGTCAGCCAACGGCCGCCCGCCGCTGCGCTCGGATGAAGTCCCGGTACCAGTAGTAGCTGCTCTTGGGAATCCGCTCCAGCGTCGGGTAGTGCACGTGAATCAGTCCGAAGCGCTTGGAGTAGCCGTGCCCCCACTCAAAGTTATCCAGTAGCGACCAATAGAAGTAGCCACTAACCGGGACGCCATCTTCGATAGCTCTACGCACCGATCCCAGGTAACCCTGCAAGTACGCAGTCCTCTCGGGATCCCTCACTTGCCCGTCGTGATCGAACACGTCCGGGAAGGCAGACCCATTTTCCGTGATGTAGATCTCAAGCGGTGAGTATTGATCGTTGACGTAGGTAAGCACGTTGTATAGCCCGGGCGGGTGGACCTCCCAGCCCATGTCCGTGTACGTCGAGCCTGGTTGCCTTATCCAGCCCGTCGCACCGGTTCGCGGATCCACGCCCATGACCACCCTGAAGTAGTTGTTGATACCCAGGAAGTCTATGGGCGCCCCCATGGTCTCCAGGTCTCCGGCGCGTATGTCAGGCATGCTGTGTTGCACCTG
>DHWR01000095.1:8895-10931 GCA_002413265.1 Chloroflexi bacterium UBA5177 | reverse complement strand
AATCGGCGATTTCAGTGGTCGGCGGGAGTCCGCGGAACACAGCCGTATCACAATTTCCTACGGAGAACCAAACCGAGGCGGCGCAAACGGTGTGGTCGTGGGGCATTGTGAGATCGCCCGGCAGAAATCAGTTGCTATGCAGCGCCCCCAGCCTGGCAATGCACGGGGCAGAACCGTGAGGCCCCGGGTTCAAATCCCGGGGCCCCCGACCATTTCGCAGTATTCAGAATCGGCGATGCCGGAGGTTGTCAGCCGTCAGCTGCGGGCCGCCGGATCACAAAATTTCGCAGAGCAATGGAAACTAGACGGTGTGACACAGGGCCGCGCATCTGGATTCCGAACACGAAGTAATCAGCCGCGGGCTCGCTGCCCGAGCGCGTGGTTTCGTTCCCTCTCGATGTTTACTGCGGCGGCGACTAAGGCCAGGTGGCTGAACGCCTGGGGATAATTGCCCAGCAGCACTCCTGTCCGGGGATCGACCTCTTCTGAGAAGAGACCGAGCGGCGAGGAGAAACTGAGCAGTCGCTCAAAGCGGCGCTCTGCCTCCTCCAGTTCCCCGACATTAGCAAGAGCGTCGGCCAGCAGAAGGCACACATCATAAACGTGCCTTCGTCGCCGGTTATCCCGTCCTTCGTTTGCTTGACGTCGTAGCGACGGACCAGCGGTCCGATGCTCAGCTGTCGGTCAACGGCATTGATGGTGCTCTTCAGTCGCTCGTCGCTGGGCTCTAGGAAGCCGACCTGCGTTAGCCGCAGCCCGGCGGCGTCAAGCGCGTCCTTGCCGAAAGCCTGAGTGAACGATCCCAGGCGATCCGACCAGCCGCAGCTGGTGACCGCGCGGTGGATGGTGCGGCGAGCGTCCTCCCAGCGCTGGGTGTCTCCGGTCAGGCCCAGGCGCCTGGCGATCTATCACCTCTAGCTGGGCCCGGCCCAGCCCTCCGTTGCCGAAGCGACTTGAGGCGCAACTCTTTCAATTGAGGTACCGGCGCCTCTGCCCTCGGTGGGCTGACAGCGACACTAGGGTGGCGAGATTCTTACAACATGCACATCGGACTCGTTCATGGTTGCTGCACTCTGCCAAGCACATCTTCGCCTTCGTCTGACTGCCGCCTGTGCTCTCCAAGACCCGCCCTGGGAAAATCATGCGCCGCCTGCTGAGCGACGTTGCGGAAGACCCGGCAATGCGAAATACCACCACCCTGGCCGACCCGTGGACAGTAAGGGAGATAGCTGTATGCGCAAAGGATCCGGCGGCGGTTGAGGAGGGGGTTAGAGAGTGACCCCAAACAATGTCGCTTTGGATGCTGGTACAAGCCGGTCAAGGACAACTCGAAAGAGACGAGCTAAACCAGGTCAGATGGTCAGCCGGAACGAGGGGAACCAGGCTAACCGGGAAAAGATCGCTGAGCGGGCATATTGGATCTCTCAGTCAGAGCAGGCAGGCAGCGATTTGGAGAATTGGCTGCGGGCCGAGCAGGAGATCCAGGACGCCTGATGCTCGAGGCATGCGAGTAAGCCGTGAAGGTTTCGGCTGGGGCGATCTCCTGGCAGTGCTGTGGCTGGTTTTAGTCTTCTACTGGGTGCTCGCCGCCCGCAATGCCCCGAAGGCAAGAGCTGTGGAAGGCCTTGGCCCTGGCCTGGCAAGCAGCGGGATTCTGCTGCTAAGCGTCGATCTTCTATTTGGACCCTCATTACCAACGGGTCCTCTGGGCGCGAGATTTGTGCCGTCGAGCCTGTGGCTCGGCACGACTGGGACGATGATCACCGCCGCGGGACTTACGTTCGCGATTTGGGCGCGCCATCACCTGGGCAGCAACTGGAGCGCCGCAACCATCATCAGGGTGGATCATCAACTGATTCGCACGGGACCCTATGCACTTGTAAGGCATCCAATCTATTCAGGGGTATTGCTCGCGATGCTCGGGACAGCCCTGGTTATAGGCTCAGATCGCGGTCTCGTCGCGATTTCGCTCTTGCTGGGAGGTCTCCTGTGGAAGGCCCGCCGCGAAGACGGAATCCTGGCGCGGGAGTTCGGGG
>DHWR01000095.1:6926-8672 GCA_002413265.1 Chloroflexi bacterium UBA5177 | reverse complement strand
TCCTGGCGCGGGAGTTCGGGGAGGTATTTGCGCGGTATCGCGAAGGGACAGGCATGTGGCTGCCGCGACTTCAAATCTATTGCAGACGGCCCATTCGCAGCGTGTAAGGCGGGATTGGGATGTAGCAGGAGTCACGGCTGGTGCTTTCCGGCACAGGCCTGTGAGGGTTGCAACTTCGTATCACCCCGCTAGCAAGTCCGACGGCCGGTGCCACCATCAGAAGACGCGCGAGGATGGGAGGTCTATTGAACGATGATTCGATTCCTCTTACTTTCCGAATCTCACATCATCGTTTAGGGGGCTGAGGGCCCATGAACGGTTTGCACGCCTGGCCCACGACTCTGAGCGCTTGACTTGGTAGATACCCACCTCCCAGCGATTGCTGCAGCGGGGCCAATCGATGGCGCGATCCGGCTGTGGTTCGTCCTGGCCGTGATATTCACTCTCTTTGTCGCCATCGATATTCGAAGAACTCCCGAAGCGCTGGTCATGAAGGTCGGTTTTGTCGTCATCACACTGTACAGCGGTCCTTTCGGCGCTCTGCTCTACGCCCTCAGCTGTCGGGAGCCTATGCCAGGCACCCATGAACAATTTGTAGCGGTGAAGTCGCCAGGTCGTCGGATCGACCATGCACTGCGTGGCCGGAGACAGGATTGGAATTCTCGTCGCGGCAACCATCACCGGTCTCCTGCGCTTGCCGATGGGACTTGACCTGATAGCCGAGTACTTCGCCGGGTTCCTGTTCGGGTGGAGGGTCTTCCAGGGCCTTTTCATGAAGGGGTTAATGGGGGGCTCGTATCGCCAGGCGTTGGTCTCGACTGTCCTGCCTGAATTCGTCTCGATGGAATGGAGTCATGGCCGGAATGGCGGCGGTGATGGTCACCTGGATAGACGCGGGACCCGATCGCCATGGAGCCGGTGGTTTGTGATGTCATCGCGCTCTCGGGTCGGGTTCGTCGTGGCCTATCCGATCAATTGGTGGCTGGTGGATTGGGGGCTCAAGCACAGCATGATGACAGTGCGGCCGGCCGGCGAGCCAATGCCCCTGGCTGCCGGGCTTTCGATGGCAGGCGCAGCGATGAGCGGCAGTCACGGAAAGACGACGCAGCCCAGGGCGGCGCCTCGGTGGAGCACGCGATGAAACCGGCCACCTCAACTGGGGACTTGCTTCGGATCATCGTGGTCTCGTTGTTGGTCCTGGCCATTGGGATCATCGTGGCGGGCATTCTCGGAGATTTGACAATGAGCGCTGGGAGAACGCGAAGCGGGACCGTTTGACGATGTGTTCGGGCGGCTTCTCCAGTTTGAGCGCTCGGTCGAGGGTGGTCGCTTCGAGCTGATCAGGGCATAGAGCGATGAGATAGGCCTCCTCACCACCTCGTACCGGGGCGACCGAGAAAGCCGACGAGGAGCACCGAGAGCAAGGGAGTTGCAGCTCGGCACGTGGTCATCGCCTCTCGGGCCTCCGATCGTATCGGTCCATAATCCAGGGTGGTCGTAGGAGGTACAAGAGATGAGCCTTGGGAACGTAAAGGCGGCGGTCGGGGCCGGATCGCAGGCGACGAGGACGGTGAAGATCCTGATTGTTGAGGATCACAAGGTCGTCGCCGAAGGCTTGCAATCCCTGATCGCCCAAGAGGCCGACCTCGAGGTTGTTGGGCTTGCCTCTACCGTCGCTGACGCTGGGCGGCTGGGGAGGGAATGCCGACCGGATGTGCTCCTGGTCGACTTCCGACTTCCGGATGG
>DHWR01000095.1:0-6738 GCA_002413265.1 Chloroflexi bacterium UBA5177 | reverse complement strand
GACTTCCGACTTCCGGATGGAAACGGCGCCGAAGCCGTGGCGGCCATACGGAGGGCCGTTCCCAAGGTGCGGGTTCTCTTCTTGAGCGCCATTGAGAGCCCGGCCGCCTTGATGGCAGCGCTCCAAGTCGGCGCCCGCGGCTATCTGCTCAAGGCCAATGCCGCGAAAGAGGTGGTCTCGGCAGTGCGCCGCGTCGCGGCAGGCGAGATGCTGATCTCGGCCGCCGACCTGGCGGCGTTGATCGGCGAGAAAGGCGAGCAGACCCACCTTATGGATACGCTGACTCGCCGCGAGCGCGAGGTTCTCCGCCTGATGGCCGAGGGACTCGACAACCACACTCTGGCCGATCGATTAGGGGTCGAGTATGGCACCGCCCGCAGCCACGTGAGAAACCTGATCGCGAAGCTCGAAGTGCATAACAGGATGCAGGCTGTTGTGCGGGCGGTGCAGCTGGGCTTGATCGAGCCGGAGAGCGCGGGTCTGCCTCACTTGGACTAGCCCGCAGCCCCTCGAATGGCGATGGACGGGCCCCGGCCCGCTGGAAGATGATCGTCTCATCGTGCGAGCTTGGTGGCAACCGCACTTGATCTCATGAATACGCGACTGCGAGATGTACGGGTACTCGTGGCGGACGACGATGCCCTGATCAGGTCTGCCCTGAGCGAACTGATTGAAGGCCGCCCCGGGCTGGCCCTCGTGGGCACTGCCGTGGATGCCGAAAGCGCCATTGCGCTGGCCATTTCTTCTCGTCCCGACGTCGCCATGCTCGACTACCGGATTCCGGGCGGAGGCGTCCACGCGGCGCGGGAGATCACCCGGCTGTGCCCGGGAACCGCAGTGCTCTGCCTTTCCGCCTACGGCGATCCTGGCACTGCCAGCAAGATGCTAGGCGCCGGAGCGCGGGAGTTCCTTGTCAAAGGCGTCAGCACGAACGAGGACATAGTGGCGTCGATTCTGGCAGCCGCGCGTATTGCGCAGGACCCGCGTGATCGATCCGCCATTGAGTGAGCGTCCGTTGCTGACGCTCGAGGATGTTCTCGATCCCCTTCTCTGTGCCGTGGTCGTGAGGGACTCGAGTGGCCGGCTGGTGATTGCCAATAAGGCTTACGAGGAAATCCTCGGTTTCCGGCCGCCAGAAGTGGTTCGTTCGTCCGACGAGCTTCCGAGCTTAAAAGTCACCGACGTCGAGGGAAATCCACTCAGACCTACGGACTGGCCGGCCGCGACAGTCCTCGCTGGGCGTCCGGTGAGCGACCTCACCCTCTCATTGACGAGGCCTGACGGCCGCAAGGTCTGGCTGCGAATGGACGCGGCGCGAATTGAGAAGCCGCAGTTCGGGACGCTGACTGTAAGTACATTCATCGACGTCACGCACCGCCAGGAGGCCGAGCAGACCGCTCGTATTGCCAGCGCGCGGGCGACGCAGCTGTTGACCGTTCTCCAGCGCCTACACCAGCAGCAGGCAGGGATCGCCGAACTCGGACGCTTGGCGCTCGTAGGAATGGCTCCGCCAGAGCTGATGGATCATGCGGTGGCGCTCGTCGACTCGACTCTGAAGCCGGACTACGTCCGCATCCTGGAGTTGCTCCCAGACGGCAATAATCTTCTCCTCCGAGCCGGGACCGGCTGGCGCCCAGGGCTCGTTGGTACCGCCATCGTCAGTGCTGAAAACACCCAGGCGGGATACCTGATCGAGACCAACGAAGACATGGTCATCGAGGACTTCCGAACTGAGGAACGCTTCGTTCGCTCGCAGCTGTTGCGCGAGCACCGAGTTCGAAGTGGCATCAGAGCGGTGATCCGTGGCAAGAACACGCCCTTTGGCGACCTGGCAGCCTACACCAAACAAATTCGCCACTTTACTGAGGAAGACATCATCTTCATGCGTGCGGTGGCCAACACTCTTGCCGATGCATTCATCGGACACCAGGCAGATCGTGAGCAGGAGCAGACCCTCCGGAGCCTCGAAGAGGTCAATGAGGCCCGGCAGCGCCTCCTCCACAGATTGAGCAATATCGTTGAAGAGGAGCGAAAGCGCATCGCGAACGACATCCACGACAGTTCGCTTCAAGTCTTGGCCGGCCTGAGCATGCGCCTTCAGCTGGTAGCTGAGAAAGTTGACGATCCAGATCAGAAGAAGTCGCTGAGCGAGATGTCCCCCGCCCTTGCTGAAGCGGGACATCGGTTGAGGCGGCTCATCTTCGACCTCAGGCCGGACACGCTCGAGCTCGGGCTCGGGCCAGCACTCCGCTTCTACTTCGAACAGACGTCGACCGGAGTCGATCCTGAGCTCGTTATCGACAGCCGGCTATCGGAAGAGCCGCCTACGGAGACGCGCTTGATGGTCTACAGAGCTTGCCAGGAAGCGCTCAACAACGTGCGAAAACATGCGCGAGCGTCGCGCGTGACAATCTCCTTCGATCACGTCGAAGACGGGATCCGCGTGCTAATCCACGACGATGGCGTCGGGTTCGACGTGCCGACCGGCAGCCAGCCCGGGCACATCGGTCTCGTCGCGATGAGAGAACGGATCCAGATTGCTGGAGGACGTTTCAGCATCAGCAGCATGCCGGGTAAGGGAACGACCGTGCAATTCTGGGTGCCGTTGCGGCAGGCCAAGTAAGGCGCACGCTTGGTGCGCCCTTTGAGACAATCGGCCGGCAGGCTCTCGATGCCGGCGCCGTTGTGGAAGTGCTCCCTCGTGGCGCGAGCTGGGTGTGCTACCACCTGTGCTCCGGATCTGCCTAGCTAAACCTTCGCTGGCCGCACCGTCCTTCTCCGACCTGGCGACTGACGGCGCTGCTCTGGATGCAAGCCTATGAGGATCACCCGATGGTCGGCTCCTTCCCAACGGCCCTCATCTAAGAGGTACCATGTTCCCGCCGCAGAGCGCTTCTTTGCCGCTCGGCCATTGGCGGCGAGGATCAGGACGTCCGAAGGCTGTCCCAGAATCGCGGCATCGCTCACAGGAATCCGGTCGACCTACGGGCTAGCCCCCGCTGCGAACGAACGTCCAAGATGACTTAAATGTAAGCAAGCGCTCGCCTGGGATCGACGTACTCAGGGCTGACTGTCGCTTGCCTCAAACGAGGTACCACCGCACTCGGTCCTGGGGGCGCAGGCTTCCGACTCATGCCCGCAGACTCGAGCGTTTATCCAACCACTGCTTGCTCGCCGTCAAGCTGTCCTGCTGCCTCCAAGCGGGCGAGCAGCAGATGGAAGTAGACCATCCCGGCGTAAGGCTGCCAGCGGGCAACCGCCCGCCCGACGGCGCTGTAGTCGAGCGGCGGCTTGAGGCCGAGCCAGTGTGCGAGGTTGTTCCTCGCGCCCACATCGTCGCCGGGGAAGATATGCAAACGTCCGAGACCGCGCAGGAGTACGTACTCCGCGCTCCAGCGTCCGATTCCGCTCAGGCTGGTCAATCGCGAAACGACTTCGTCATCGGCCAGGCTCTCGAGGCTCTCTAGGTCGAGGCGCCCGGCGACCACCGCTTGGGAAAGTTCAACCACGGTCACTGCCTTGCGGCGACTGAAGCCGAGATCGCAAAGCGCCTGCGGCTCCAGCCCGGCGAGGTCCTGCGGGCGTGGAAAGGCGTGGAGCGAAGTCCGACCCGTGGAGACGGTTCTGCCGTGGATCGCGCCCAGACGGTTGAGCAGACTGAGCCCGGCCTCGAGCGACAGTTGCTGATTCGCAACCGCGTTCAGCAGGCTCTCGAAGACGGTTGGAAAGCGCGGTGGCTTCACGCCTCGGAACCGCGCGACGAGTGGGCCGATCACGCTATCTGCGGCGGCCATCTTGTAGAAGCTCGACAGGTCGACTCGCAGCCCGAGCATCCGCTCGAGGCCGGCGATGACGTTCTTCTCGATGTCGCGCCCGACGCGACCGCCAACGAGAGCGATGGCGAGACATGGAGCTTCCGGGCCGCCGGCCTGAGTGACGGAGAGCTCAACCTCTCCGTCGATGAACGCAAGGGCGCGCTGGTACGACTTCCCGTCCCAGCGGTCTACGGCATTCCCTGGGCGTCGCCGCAATGCCCAAACGCTGAGGTCGAGCCGAAATGGGGACGTCGGGTTGATTGAGAAGGCGCCGCGACGCAGATCGCTCGGCTCTTCTCCCTCTTTGGCCCCGCCCTCGTTCTCCCAGCGAGCCTCAGCGGCACTCAGCTTGTGGCGGCCGCGCCCGACGATTGGGTGGAGCGGCCTCGGTATCGTCTCCTGTGCAGGCACCGAGTCAGACCGCGATCGCACTCTCTGTCGCTGCGGCGCGGGCGAGTCCATGGTCAGTTGATGTTGCCTTCGGGGAGTGCACAACGACGACGGGACAGGGCGCGTAATGGACGCACTGTTGACTGACAGAGCCAAGCAGGAGGCCGACGAAGTCTCCATGCCCACGAGATCCCACCACCAGGAGGTCGCCGGCGACAACCGCGCCAACGAGGACCCCGGCGGCGGTACCCTGGAGGACCTGGCGCTCGATCTCGACGCCGTCGACCCCTCCAGCAACTGCGCCGATCGCCTTCTCGAGCAGGTCCTCTGCCGCCCGCTGTAGATCACCGAGGTCGATACCGAGCGAGGCGTAGGAACCGAGGCCCATGTAGTCGAAGCCACCGTTCGGCATGCCCACGTAGCCGTAGGTCCATGCGTGGACGATCCGCAGCCGGGCCTTGCGGAGACGCGCCTCGGCGACCGCCCAGCGCAGCGCTTCGGCTGCCCCGGCAGAGCCGTCGACCCCGACGACCACGGCCGCGACGTTCTTCGACTTGCTGCTCTCGCTCATGTCCTTGCTCCTTTCCGCGCGTCCAGCGCGGACCTACTTCTTGCGGCCCGGCTGGGGTTCAATCACGGAGAGCTCGAGCCTCTCCTCGCTAGGTGGCCCTAGGCGATGAGCGGGCGGTGCGAGGCAACCCTGCATCACACCTTCTCTAGTTCCGATCTCCGACAGTTCTCACTACGGACAGCCTGGAGGCTTTCACCTGGGGCGTCGCCGTACCCGCGAGTC
The DNA here is from genome assembly GCA_002413265.1 of Chloroflexi bacterium UBA5177. Lineage (GTDB taxonomy): Bacteria > Chloroflexota > UBA5177 > UBA5177 > UBA5177 > UBA5177. The sequence continues at coordinate 1,740 of DHWR01000095.1, read as the reverse complement.
AAGGTGAGGTGCCGCAACTGAGGCATGTCGTCAGATTCGCACTCCAAGCTGCAGGCCGCGGTCAGGGAAGGCGGCTGGACCGAATCGAGCGTTGACGACTGCCTCATGCGTGGCGGCCCCGGGTTGGTCGCATGTACGGCGACAGCCCTGGTCACCCCTCTCATGCTGGGCTGCTATGAGCAACTTGGCCGGGTCCCCGCCGAATCGGTTGGGGGCATGGCCAGGGCTATCGAAGACACGAGGATCGCCGACGACGCCGCCAGGTTGCGCAAGCTGCGTCGTCTGCGCCTGCGCGTGGTGGTGCTCACCATCGACCAGCTGCTGGAGGAGCTCGAGCTGCTCAATCTCCAGGGGCGCTCTCGCTCGCTCTCCACCTGGCATCGCCGCCTCTTCTCACTTGGACGCCTGAAACCTGAAGCGATTCGCTTTGAACTCAACAGCGAGTCGTCGCCCCAGCACCTGATGGATCGGTTGTTCGAGCTGCAGGAGCGCTTGATGAGGGACTTTGCCGGTCCCGAATGGGACCTATCCGTCGACGGCGAAAGCTCGAGGGAATGCGCGTGCCAGGTGTCGCGGCTGGGAGACGGAGACGGATCGTCTCCGAGTAGGCGAGGACTACCGGCAGGAGAAGCCACCCGATCGGGAGACTGCGTCGCCGTGAAATCTCGCCCGAGCGATGGCGGCCCTTCGAAGGCTGCCAGGCGATCTCAAGCTGGTCACAGGGTGTCGGTTGGCGGATAGTCGACTCGATCTGCCCTGACGCGCGCAAAGGGCGTCATCGAGTGGAGCCGCGGCTGCCCTCGTCCGATGATCTCCAAGACCTCGACTCCCCGGGCGGTCAGGGCGTCGGCGATCAGTGATCGGTGGCAGCGCCAAGGGACCGCCTCCGCACACATGATCGCTAGCGCGTGCCGCGCAGGCAGCGCTAGCAGTTGCTCCAGTCCGGCTTCAAAGGCGTCTGTCTGCATGTAGTCGGCGTAGCCGCGGAAACTCACGTTGCGCCAGCCTGTATTGATCGAGTCGCTTTTCGCCTTCCGTAGTCCGCCCAGCTCGGGCAGGTGGACGTAGTCGATGCCAACGAGTGGTAGCTCAGCCGCCAGGGCAGCCTTGGCGAACTGTGGTACCCAACGAGATCCCGGCGCCGTGCGCACGTCGGCCACCAGGTCCACCTTGTTTGCCTGCAGGAGGCCGACGAACTCGTCCAGGGCACGCGTGGAGTGGCCGATGGTGAACAGCGTCAAGTGCTAGATCAAGGCGAAGTCAGAACCGCTCCGATCGTGAGTACGAAGGCACTCTCCTCGCCGCCGAGAACTCTGTGGGGCAGGCTCTCGGCCACACCTACAAGGTGCCCCGGCTGCAACTCCAGGATCTGACCGTCGACATCGAGTCGAATGCGTCCCTCCAGGACCTGGACCGTGATGGGCGAGTCCGCATGGTGCTCGTGCATCTGACCTCCACGCCGTAGGGCGACGAGCACAACGCGAATCCCAGGGCGCTTCAAGATGGTCGTCGCCGCGTGGTCAGCCGCGCCGTAGGAGTCGCTTGCTCGGAGCAACTCGAGTTCGTTGTCGAGTTCAACGTGAATGATGGGCGCACCAAGACGCTCCGCCGGACGGAGGTCAAAGGGTGTCTCGCCGGCTTGTGGTTCCATTTCTCAAGGTCCTTTATGAGGTTCCGGACAGGTTCGACATTCGGTCCGGGCTTCGGTTCCCATCATATCTAGTGCTGCGTCCCATAAAT
>DHWR01000009.1:1725-23524 GCA_002413265.1 Chloroflexi bacterium UBA5177 | reverse complement strand
ACTGAGGACGGCGCCGAGACCGACCTGGATCTAGGGCATTACGAACGCTTCATCGACGAGAACCTCACGCGAGCCTCCAACGTCACGACCGGCCAGGTCTACGCATCGGTCATCGCAAAGGAGCGGCGAGGGGACTATCTGGGCGGCACCATTCAGGTCATTCCGCACATAACCAACGAGATCAAGGAACGGATATCGAGAGTCGCGAAACAAACGACAGCGGAGGTGGTCATCGTCGAGGTCGGAGGCACTGTCGGCGATATCGAGGGTCTGCCGTTCCTCGAGGCCATTCGACAGATGCGACGCGAGGTTGGTCGGCAGAATGTGCTGTATATACACGTCACCCTACTTCCCTACATCGGTTCCACGCAGGAGCTGAAGACCAAACCCACTCAGCACAGCGTGAACGAGCTGCGGCGCATCGGCGTCCAGCCCGATGTCCTCATCTGTCGCGCCGACTACCCGGTCTCTCACGAGCTGCGGGAGAAGATCGCGATCTTCGGCGACGTGTCTGAAGAGGCGGTAATCCCCCTGCAAACCTGCGAGACCATTTACGAGGTACCGCTCGTGCTGGAAAAGGCAGGACTGGGTCGCATCATCACGCGAGAACTTGGTCTGGATGCGTCAATGCCTGATCTTCAGGCGTGGTCTGAGCTCGTTGCCAAGATAAAAGAGCCGAAGCCTACGCTGCCCATCGCCATCGTTGGAAAGTATGTGAAGAGCCCGGATGCCTATATGAGCATTGCCGAGGCCCTGAAGCACGCCGGCCTGCACCATGGCGTCGATGTCGAAATTCACTGGATCGACTCTCAGGACATGGAACGGGATTCTCACATTCACGAGCTCGACGAGGTGGCCGGCATTCTTATAGGGCCTGGTTTCGGCCCGCGCGGCGTCGAAGGAAAGATCCGCACCGCTCGCTATGCCCGGGAGGGATTGGTACCGTTCTTCGGTGTGTGCCTAGGCATGCAAGTCGCCGTCATCGAGTTCGCCCGACACCTTCTGCATTCGAGCTTGCCGAACAGCACCGAATTCGACGAGACCACCAAGCATCCGGTGATCGATATCATGCCGGATCAGCGGGACATCGCCGAAAAGGGAGGCACCATGCGTCTCGGCGTGTGGCCTTGTCGCCTCACCCCCGGAACCAAGGCGGCAGAAGCATACGACCAGCCGATCGTGTACGAGAGGCACCGCCACCGTTATGAGTTCAGCAATGAGTATCGAGAGCTACTTACCGCCGGCGGCATGGTCCTGTCCGGACTTTCACCAGATGGCCGCCTCGTCGAGATGATCGAAATGCAAGAGCATCCCTTCTTCCTGGGAAGCCAGTTTCATCCGGAATTCAAGTCCCGGCCCAATCGCCCCCACCCTCTCTTTCAGGACTTCGTGGGCGCGGCCAAGACCAACTTCGAGCGTCACGCCGCCACGCGCATTGATGAATCTCAAGAGGCCCGGGCAGACGTGCCGGAGCCGGTGCCGAGCTCCGGTCATTGAGGTGTGTTGGTTGCTAGCGAGAGATCTCGTTTCGCGCAGGTAGCCGTTCTCGCCCGGCTGGGCCGCGCGGGCGGCCTGTTCACCTACGAGCTACCGGATCAGCTCACCGCCGTGACGGGTCCCGGGTCTCTGGTACGGGTCCCTTTTACCAGCCGGCAGATGCAGGGCGTCGTGGTTTCACTCACAGATACGACGGACTTGCCTCAAGTCAAGCCCGTCCAAGAAATTCTGGATCCCGTGCCGGTGGTGACTCCACTAGGTCTGAAGCTCGCCGACTGGATCTCCCGCTACTACGCGGCACCCATGTCCGATGTCCTTGGCGCCATGTTGCCGCCTGGTCTTGACCGAAAGACTGTGTACGTTCTGGAACCAGGAGCGGAGCACGCCGCTGAGCAGCTACGCCAGGATCGAGAAATTGTGTTGAGGACCGTACTCGGTCGTGGGCGAGTAGCCGAGGGGGACTTGGAGCGCGAGCTTCCGGAGATCGACGTTGTCCGCGCTGCCGGCTGGCTGGTGAAGCACGGTCTGCTGGCGCGTTCTTCAGAGTTATCTCCGCCGAGAGTGAGCATGAGGACAGTCAAAGTGGCAAGCGCCACGAGCCAGGGTTCCTCGGCTCTTCGGGATCGGTCGCCACTGGGGCGGGCAGAAAAGCAACGAGCGGTGCTGGAGCTTCTGGTCACCAGAGGTCCGACGACCGTGACGGCTCTCACGCAGAGCTTGCCCGGCGCCTCCACGGCCGTTAAGGCGCTCGAAAAGAGGGGGTTCGTCGAGGTAGCGCTGCACCCGGCCGGCAGGCTTCCGATCGCCAACGGCAAATATCCCATAACCCACCACTTGAACCTGTCCACGGCACAGCGCTCAGCACTCGACTCTGTGCTTGCTTCGCTGAACGGTGGAGAGAAAAGGGTATTTCTCCTTCACGGCGTGACCGGCAGCGGCAAGACGGAGGTCTACCTTCAAGCGGTCGACCACGCCCTATCGATTGGGAAAAGCGCGCTCATCCTGGTGCCGGAGATCAGCCTCACGCCGCAGGCCGCGGAGAGGTTTAGCGGAAGGTTTCCGGGCCGCGTGGCGGTTCTCCATAGCCGGCTTGCGCCTGGCGAACGGCTGGATGAATGGCAGCGAATCCGCCACGGCCAGGCCGATGTCGTGGTCGGAGCCCGCTCCGCGCTCTTTGCGCCCTTGTCAAATCTCGGGCTCATTGTCGTCGACGAAGAGCACGACGCTTCTTACAAGCAGGACAGCTCACCGCGATACCATGCGCGCGATGCCGCGACAGTCCTGGGCCGCATTGCCGACGCAACCGTCGTGCTCGGTAGCGCCACTCCCGATGTGGTGACCTTCGCCGCGGCTCAAAAAGGCCGGATCCATTTGCTCGAGCTACCCGACCGCCCGGTGTGGGGCGGGGGCGGGTCAAGAGCGATGCCACGCGTCGAGGTCGTCGACATGCGTCACGAGCTCAAGACTGGCAATCGAAGCATCTTCAGTGGCGCCCTGATGGGAGCGTTGACTGCGACCCTGGCCGAGAATCACCAGGCTTTGTTGTTTCTAAATCGCCGGGGAAGTGCAACCGCGGTTCTCTGTCGTGACTGTGGATACGTGGCTCGGTGCCCGAACTGCGATGTTCCTTTTACGTACCATGCTTCCGCAACCAAGCTGATCTGCCATCGCTGCGATAGGCGAGTGACGAGTCCTCGCCTTTGTCCGTCGTGCCACGGCCCGCGCATTCGGTACTTGGGGATCGGGACTCAGCGGCTGCAAGAGGAAACTGCAAAGATCTTTCCAACGGCCAGGATAGCTCGCTGGGATCGCGACGTGACGTCTGCGAGGGGAGCACACGAGGCAATTCTCAAGCAGTTCGCTCGTCATGAGGCAGACATTCTTGTCGGCACGCAGATGATCGCCAAGGGCCTCGATTTCCCTCTGGTCACGCTCGTCGGCGTGATCTCCGCCGATACGGGTCTGCACCTGCCCGACTTCCGAGCGCCGGAGCGTTCCTTCCAGCTACTCACTCAGGTTTCAGGACGCGCCGGAAGAGCGTCTCTGCCCAGCCGTGTGGTCGTCCAAACCTACACGCCCGATCATTACGCGGTGGTAGCCGCGGCGGACCAAGACTACAACCGCTTCTATCGGGAAGAGATTAGCTTCCGGCAGGCCGCCGGCTATCCTCCGCACGCTCGACTCGTGCGCTTTGTGTATGCTTCGAACGATGCGGACACGTGCCGTGAGAGCGCCTCCACACTCAGAGCCCTCCTCACACGGGCAATCGCGGAGCATAGTCTCGAGGGAGTCGAGCTCATCGGGCCGGCTCCATGCTTCGCGGCGCGCGTAAACGGAACCTATCGCTGGCAGCTCATAGCGCGTGCACATCCGGGAGCCGGCGTCAGGCTGTCCCAGCTGCGCGATTACTTGCCTCCGGGCTGGTCAATCGATGTAGACCCGGTTGATCTGCTGTAGGGCCAGTTCAGACAAAGTTCATCCCGGCGCAAGTTGCCCTTAAGGCATCGAGAGTACGTTGTTCGTGAAGAGGTTGCGGTAGCTCTCCTCCTTGACTCTGAAAAGGCACCTCTTCATCTCCGGCGGGGCGGCTGACCCGAACCAGCCGCTCCGCCGCTCCTCCCTTCACTAACGGGAGAACGCCACAGGCACGCCGCCGTCGACGGCGATGACCGTGCCGGTGGTGGCACGCGATCTGTCGGAGAGCAGGAACTCTACCGCCTCGGCCACGTCATCGCCCGTGACCGTCGTCTTGAGCACGTTGCGTTGCGCATAGAACGTCTCGAGGTCCTCGACCGGAACTCCGTGAGCAGCCGCCCGCTCACGTCTCACCTCTTCGGACCACAATCCGGATTCCTGAAAGACGGCGTCGGGATTCACCACATTTGCTCGAATCCCGTTGGGCCCTCCCTCCAGGGCCGCTATCCTTGCCAGCTGGACCTGCGCGGCCTTCGCGGCACTGTATGCGCCGAAGCCCGCGCCTGGGCCGAAGGCGTTCTTCGAGGCCACGTACACCAGGCTGCCTCCGAGGCCCTGCCTTTCGAGGACTCCCATCACCTCTTTGGTCATAAGGAAATGAGAGGTCGAGTTCACCTCGAAGCTCCGGCGCCACAGATCGGGGCTCAGCTCCCTAAGGGTGCCCGGCGCCGCTATCCCGGCGTTCGATACCAAGCCGTCGATCCCGCCGAAAGCCAGCACGACCTGTCCAATGGCGGCTCGAACCGCCGCCGAATCGGTGACGTCTGCCGTTATGCAGATGACGCGGTCGCCGGACGATAGCCGGGACTGCGTCTCCTCGAGTCCGTTGGGATTAATGTCGATCAACGCTAGGTGGGCACCGGATGCCGCCAATTTCCTGGCAACGGCTCGCCCGATACCGGAGCCTGCGCCGGTTATGACGACAACCCGGCCCTCCAGCTCTTGAGCTGCAGGCGCGAGGGAGAGTTTGTACAGCTCGAGTGGCCAGTAGTCGACGTGGAACAAGTCCTCCTCATCTAACGACTTGTACGAGCCGTGCGCATCCTGTCCCCACGAGGCTACTCGCAAAGTGTGGTACGCGACCTCGGCCGTGACCCGAGCGTCGGCTGCATCCTTGCCCGCAGCGATCATCCCTAGCCCCGGCGCCAGAAAGACCTTGGGTAGTGGATCCAACATTTGGATGTCGTCCGCGCCCGCATGCCGGTCGAAAAACTCTCGGTAGCGGCGCTCGTACTCGTCCACCGCCTTCGCCGGGTCGTCCCCCTCCAGTACGCACGCCCAGGTCCGAATTCTCAGCACGTGATCCGCCGTTGCGGGTCCCGCGCTTGCCAGCTCGTGCACATCTGGCCGATTGGCGACGTCGATCATCTCTTCGCTACTGTCGAGACGAAAGATGCGGCGCCCGAGGCGGCCACGCAGCTTCAGTACCAGCGATTCGGTGTCCGGCTTGGGTCGGCGTGAGGGAGTGGCAATCGGCCTCTCGGCAACGCGGCTATTGAGATAGCTCTCGGCTTTCTCAACCATCCCGATGGTGGTCTCATAGCTTTCCTTTGCGGTCTCACCCCAGGTAACGAGGCCATGGTTCAGAAGAACGACTGCCTGGTGGCTGAGCGACGCGTCGAAGACCTGCTTGGACAGAAGAAAGCCGGGCCGCCGATACGGAACCGCGGCGACCTCTTCTCCAAAGACCTCTCGCACGGCTTCAATTCCTCGCTCCGTATTAGTGAGGGCAACGATGGCATCGGCATGCACATGGTCGACGTGCCGTGCCTTGAGGAAGCCATGCAGCAGCGTCTCAATGGAGGGCCGTCGACCTCCAGGCTCGACCATGCAGTGCTCCAGATATCCCACCATTTCGTCGTCGGTCATGTCCTCGCGATCGAGAAGCGGCAGGATATCGTCCAGAAAGATGCCCGGAAACCCTGACCTGTCGATCGTCTTGAGATCGGTACCCGATCCCTTGATACGCAGGACGCGACGCGACCTTCCTCGGAAGTCCATTTCAGTCGTCTTGACGGAGGTGTTGCCGCCGCCCCATACGACCAGATTGGGGTCCGAGCCGATGAGGCGCGACCTGTAGACGACTAGATCAAGCGGACGGTCCTCGGAACGCGCTTCCTGATTCCACAAATTTGTTGGCATGAGTCTCTCCGATTGATGACACGAACTCACTATGCCCGATGTCGCCGTGTTTCCTAGGCAGGGACTCAGGCCGGTCGCACTTTCCTTGACGCAAAAAGGGATGCCACGCATGATGCGTGACATCCCGGCCCTTCCCCTGGGCAGCTGTCCTCGCGCGTGGCCAAACACGTGACACCGTTACGGAGGAGGCTACTCGCGTTCGGACCTCTGCCTTCGGTCGGTCGCCTGACTCTCCCGCCGATTGTGACTCCGTGGGAGTTCTGTCACCATAGGATGTGCGTCCTATTTATCGAGTAGGGTCGGTACTAAATTCGTGGACTCAGGCTCAGAGAGGCTCGGAATGTCGCAGGCGGAGGCAGAGGACGGCAGACGCCTCTCCGCTCTGATTCTCGAGGATGCGGAACCGGACGCGAGGGCTCTGGTCGAGGAGCTCGAAGCCGGTGGTTTCCAGGTAACCTATCGCCGCGTCGATTCGCGCGAAACATTTGCTGAAGCATTGCCCGATACCCGCTGGGACATCGTGCTGGCCGGGGATACTCTTCGGCTGAGCGCGCTCGAAGCCCTTTCGCTGGTTCGCCAAAACAGGCCGGATCTGCCACTCCTGCTCGTTTCTCGTTCCGCTCGTGAGGAGGATTCGCAAAAGGCGCTGGACGCCGGCGCCCACGACTTCGTCCTCAAGGACCACCTGACGCGTCTGCTCCCGGCGGTCGAGCGGGCGGTGCGCGCCAAAGAAGATCGACGGACGCGGGAGCAGGCCGAGGAGGCTCTTAGAGAGAGTGAGGAACGCTATCGCGAGCTCGTGGAGAACGCGAACGACGTAGTTCTGCGAGTCAACTTGCAAGGAAACTTTACTTCCATGAATCGTGCTGGAGAGCTCATCAGCGGCTACACGCGTGAAGAGCTGACACGCATGAACATGCACCAGGTCCTGACGCCTGAAAGCTTTCAGCGCGCCCAGCAGATGATCGTGCAGAAGCTCGCCGACAACCGCCCCACGATCTACGAGCTGGAAATGATCGCGCGTGATGGTCACCACGTGCCCCTGGAGCTCAGCACACGGCTTATCTATCACGACGGCGTCCCGACCGGCATCCAGGGCATCGCCTGAGACATCACCGAGCGGAAACGGGGAGAGCAAGCACTCGCCGAGAGCGCGGCTCGCTATCGTGGGCTCTTTGAAAATGCCAGCGACATCGTTTATACGCACGATCTCACCGGCCACTTCACCTCCATCAATCAGGCAGCGGAGCAGGTGACCGGGTATTCGCGCGATGAAGTGATCGGCCTCAATATCGCCGACATCGTCGCTCCCGACCACGTTGAGCTGGCGCGCAGCATGATTCAGCGCAAGCTGGACGAGCAGGTTCCGACGACGTACGAGCTGGACATTGTGTCGAAGTTTGGGCGGCGATCGACGATCGAAGTGAACAGCCAGCTTATCTACCAAAGCGGGAAGCCGATCGGCGTCCAGGGCATCGCCAGAGACGTCACGGAACGGCGGCGGGCGGAGTCGGAACTGCGTGCTCGGGAACGGAAACAGGCAGCGGTGGCGCAGCTTGGTCAGCACGCTCTTGTCAGCACTGACCTGTCGCTTCTCTTCAAAGACACGGTCAGCTGGGTAGTGCACACGCTCGATGTTGCCTACTGCACGATCCTGGAGCGGTCAGACGACGGCAGCGAGCTCGTTGGGCGTGCGGGATCGGGCTGGAATACCGATCTTGTCGGCAGCGGAAGGGTTGGCGCGGGCCCGCAATCCTTTGCCGGCTTTACCCTTCTCTCCAGCGAGCCTGTCATCGTTGAAGACTTCTCGAGGGAGACGCGCTTCTCGATCCCCAGGATTCTGACGGCCCACGACGTACAAAGCGGGATGAGCGTCATCGTGGCCGGTTCTCAGACCCCCTTCGGCGTTCTCACAGTGTTCACGGACGCTCCGCGCGACTTCTCGCGCGACGACGTGCACTTCCTTTCAGTCCGTGGCCAACGTGCTGGCGGCGGCTATAGAAAGGAAGCGGCTCGAAGACGAGCGGGCGCACCACACTCAAGAACTGGCGACCCGCGTCCTGCAGGCTCAGGAAGAGGAGAGGAAGCGCATCGCCAGGGAGCTGCACGATGACACGGCCCAATCCCTCTCCATGCTGCTGACAAACCTTGACCTGCTGGAACCCTCCATCGAAGCCGGAGACGCCACGCTCTTTGCCGGTTTTAGGAGGGTAGCCTCGTTAGCCCGCCGCACCCTCGACGCGGTTCGGTCCATCTCTCACGACCTGCGCCCGACGATCCTTGACGATGCCGGCCTTGAGGCAGCATTGGAATGGGTGGCCGCCGAGTACGAACGTGAATCCCACGGCGCCGCCTTCGTAGACACCCGCGTGGCCGACGATATCGAGCTGACTGCGGAAATTGAGGTCGCTCTCTTCCGCATAGCCCAGGAGGCTCTCACAAACTCCGGCAAGCATGCGGGCGCGACCACCGTCTGGATACGGCTTCGCTTCGAAGAGCGAATTGCCGTGCTCACAATTGAAGACAACGGTCGAGGCTTCGACCCCACATCCGTGCCGCGGCCCACGCGTGATGGGCGGTTGGGGATGTACGGAATGCGGGAGAGGGCAACGCTTTTCGGCGGAACTTTGACGGTCACGACGTCACCCGGAAAGGGCACGGTAGTTCGCGCTACACTGCCACTGCCGGCGCCCCAAACGACGGGAGAGCTTCAGCCGGTGTTTACGGTCGAGCGAGGGCAACAGTGACGATAGAGGTGGTGGTCGCCGACGACCACGCCATCGTAAGAGAAGGGCTGAGACTCGTCCTCGCTGCGCACCCTGACATCTCGGTCGTCGGTGAAGCTGCAGACGGTCACGAGGCTTTGCACCTGGTCGAGCTGCTGCGTCCGCATGTCGTGGTCATGGACATCGCCATGCCAAACCTCAACGGCCTTGAAGCGACCCGACAAATCAAGCGGCGCTTTCCGGACGTCAAAGTTGTCATTCTGACCATGCACGAGAACCAGGCATACTTCCTCCAAATCGTTAAAGCCGGGGCCACGGCCTGCGTGCTAAAACGTTCGCTGGGTCGCGAGCTCGTCGACGCAATCGAAGCTGCGCCCCACGGTGAGAACTACTTCTCCCCGACTATCGCCACGAAGGTAATCGAAGATTACCGGCGCTTACTCAGCCGCGGCGATGCCGACCCCGGCGACATCTTGACGGAGCGGGAGCGCGAGATCCTTCAGCTCATTGCTGAGGGGCCAGACCAATCGAGAGATCGCCGACCTTCTGACGCTGTCCATCAAGACCGTGCAAGCCCACCGAGCGAACCTGATGGAAAAGCTTGGCGCGCATGACCGCACAGACCTCGTGAAGTACGCAATACAGACCGGAATAATTAGTTCCGAGTAGTCCGGTTTCCGGGCAGTTATCCGGCCTCAACTATGCGATTTCGAATCGTGCCTATGTCCTGGACCTCGGTCTCGACAACGTCACCCGGCTTGAGAAACTCTGGTGGCTGACGTGCGTAACCAACGCCCGACGGGGTGCCCGTGGCTATAAGCGTTGCGGGTAGAACCGTCATGCCAACCGAGAGTTCGGCGACCAACCGGGAAACCGGGAAGATCATGTCCGACGTAGACGCGTCTTGCTTGATTTCACCGTTCACCTTTAGCCGTATTCGGAGGTTTTGAGGGTCGGCGACCTCGTCCGCGGTGACAATGCACGGGCCACTTGGGCAAAAGCTGTCGAGGCTCTTCCCCTTGAAGAACTGGCCTCCCCAGCCGTACTGGATGTCGCGTGCGGACAGGTCATTGAGAACCGTGTAGCCGAAGACATAGCCCATAGACTCGTCTATCGGAATGTCTCTGCCTCTCCGGCCAAGAACGACGCCCAGCTCCGCCTCCCAGTCGACCTGTGTCGTCACCTCCTGGTCAATGGAAATGTCATCGTACGGTCCCGTAATGGAAGTCTGGGCCTTCGTGAAGATCGTCGGACGCTCGATGGACTCGCCTCTCGCTGCCGCTTGTTCTCGTGCATGTTCCCCGTAATTTCGGCCGATCGCGACCACGTTGCCGGCGGGCGGATCAAGGGGCGCGAGCAGCCGTACCGAGCCAAGAGTCAGGCGATACTTCGATTCTCGGTCTGAAACCTCTGGCAGGGCAGTCAGGTGTCGGACGTACGCGAGCGCCTCCGGGCCGGCCTCGATGAGACCACGCAGGTCCCCAGGCAAGCTGCCACTTCCCAGATCCTCAGACGCCCGACAAAGATCAATGACGGACTCGCCCTCGAGCGCTCCCGGTCTCTTGCCTGTTCGCCCCTGATACATCACTAACCGCATGCGTCCCCTCCCACTACAGACCGGCTCCGAATCATTCTTGCATCGCGGCTCCGCCGGTGCCGCCGGCGGGACACTTGACGGCCGCACGAACTTGCCGTTTGTATATCGGGATGGTAGCGTGTGGGTATATGACGGACGGACAGGACTAGGCGGAATCCATGGCAACACGAGTGGAAGCAGCCCCTGAGACGGCATTCGTCGCGACTCTGCACGCGGTCATCGAATCGATGCGCCAGGTCAGCGACGCCGAACTCATCGTGCTCTACCCTTACGATGACGAAACCGACGCTTTCTACGCCCCGGTTTCGATAGGGCTGCCGGAAGCCGACATCATCAAAGCGCTGCCCGATCTTACCGATCAGCTCAAACGCTTCCGGTCGGACCAGGCCGAAGGCAAGACTCCCGACGAGCTCGAACCGGGGCAGTACGGGCCGGCCGCTTGGCTGCTGCATACACGCCTCCCTCTGGTTACCGCAGACGCTATGCGTGACGCGCAGAGCTCATTCGTCCGCCGGCATAAGATTCACGCCATCGTCGGACTGCCCCTCCAAGTGGGCCAGCGCCTGGTCGGACTCCTCTACCTGAACTATGTGGAGCGCCCTCGCAGCAAAAAACAGGTGGACGTAGCGGACGAGTCGTACCTGAAGCGTATCCGTGAGGCCGGAGACCATATCGCGAGCCAGATAGACGCGGCCCGTCACGTAGCCGAGACCGAGACCCTCCGCAGGATGAGCGCACTCGTCGCCGATTTTGCCGCCCTGCCGGAAGACAATGGCAAGTCGACGGCACGCCTGGACTATGCACTCAACCGAGTGTTGACCGCAGTAGGTCTTGACGCAGCCGCGCTTTACGTGGAGGGACAAACGAGCGCCGAGTCTACTTTGATCGCCAGTCAGGGATGTGCCGCTCTTCAAATGCGTTCCGCATCCATCAAGGTGGACCCTTCACTGTCGTTGGAGCAGCAGGAGGCCGTGACCAAGCCGCTGAGCGAAGACAAGCTCGAGCCCGTCAGCGCGCTTGCTCTTCAGGGATTCAGTCGTCCCGCCACGCTGCTGTTCGCAGACCGCGACCCCATGGCGCTGCAACGACGGCTTCCGGCCGAGAATACGCTGCTGCAAACGGCTGCCGACCTCCTGGGCTCCATCCTCACCACCGGAGCGCTCATCGAGTCACTAGATGAGTCGAATAGAACGCTCGGAGCCGTCACCCGGCTCAGTACCAGATTGCTTCAGCCTGGTGCCACGAAGGAGCAGGCGCTTCGCACCGCGGTCGCGGCTCTCACCGACCCGACTCTTCCCGAGCTCGACTTCGAGTTTGCCGATATCTTCTTGCTGGACGACACGGACTCCGGAGGCCTCGCGGTCGTAGAGAGCGCAGGTGCTACCGCTTCTCCGGACGTACATGCCGTGCCCGACGAAGGTGAGCCGCTGTCAAAAAGCCCGCGGCGGGTGCCGACCTGGGCCAAACCGGGCGTTCGACCCCTCGGCGAGCGAGACGTGGTCGCCTATGTCGCCAGGCGACGTTCTGCCGTGGTCGTGGCTTCGCTGGACATCGTCGAGGATAGTTTTGTCATGGGATATCCGGAAGACCGTCTCGAACGATTCGACGTCCCGATCCTCAAAGAAGACGGCGCGGTGACCGGACATGTACACGCGGCCCGACTCCTGGAGGCGGCGGATCGCTCTCCCCTGCGAGCTCCAACTGCCGCCACCGGCACTTATCGAGTCACCGATGAGTTCACGCTCGACGCGGACCTGTTTGCCTCTTACGGCCACGCCTCGCTCATCCGGGTCTTCATTCCCTTCGGCTCCGACCATCAGGATGCAAGGGCTAGCGGCGTGCTGGAAGCCGGATATCACGTCGGAAGGCAGCAGCGGCTGCAGCGTGTGCAGATAGAGGCTCTGCGAGCCTGCGCCGCCACGCTTGCAGTGGCGGTGGAAACTGCCCGCCTGTATGAAGACGTAACCCAGCGCGCCAAGCAGCTGGAGATCGTCACCGATATCGGCAGGGCGATTGCTACCTCGATCGATCTTGACGAGACTTTGCGGCTGATTGCCCGCAATATGGCCAGGGCGCTGGACACGTCGATATGTCTGATCGGCTTGCTGGACGAAGACGGTTCGGCCTGGTACGGCGCCGCCGCGTCCGACATGGAGGATGCCTGGAGACAGCGAAGGGTGGAACGCCCGGAGCGCTCAATCGTGTTCGAAGTGGCCGACCGGGGCAGACCCGTGGCGGTCGAAGACGCGCACAACCACGAGCTGGTCTCCCCCTACATGTCTCGGCTTCTCGGCACGCAGTCCCTTTTGGCTTTGCCGTTGGTAACGCCCGACGGTGCGCTTGGGGCCGTGATTCTCGGACAGCGAGATCGACATCGGATCTTTACCTCTGAGGAGGTCGAACGAGCCTCGGGTCTTGCCGGCCAGGCGGCGATGGCAATCCGCAACGCGCGCGTCCACGCTCGCGAAGAAGAGGAACACCACATTCAAAAAGATGTGGTCCTCGCCGGATTCGGCCAGTGGGGACAAAAGGCCTACAAGCACCTCGTCTTGCTGAAGAACTTCTTCAACTTCCGAATTCACGTGGTGGAAGCCGACATCGGGGGACGTCGAGCCACCTTGCGCGAGGCAGAGCAGGCGGTCATCGCCAACGGCGACTTGTTCTACTGGGACTCTCCCGAAAATTCCGCGCGATCACAGCTGGATCTCGAGCTCGAGCCGAGCTGCTACGTCATCACGTACATCGCGACTCCGGCGGAAACCCATCTGCCCCTTCTGAAGCTGTACTACGATCTCTCCAACGTGATCTTGATCGAGAAGCCACTCGGTGCGCCGCCGGACGAGTACAAGGCATTCCTCGACTCCACGGATGGTTCGGTTCAGATCGTGGCTGCCGACCACTACTGGTTCAAAATCGAGGTCCGCCTGCTCGAGCTCCTGCTTACCGAGGAGCGCAATCTAAGAGCGTTCTTGGATGAGATCGAAGAAGTGGAGATCGAGATCCTCGAGGAGCAGCCGCCGGGGGGATCCGGGGCGCAAATCGGCATGATCGCCGATCTGATACCCCATGCCTTCGCGGTCTTGTCCCTACTCACGCCACTCGACCGCATGAAGCTCGCGCTTCACCGACCATTGCAGATCGGGAAGTACCAGCCGGAGCGCTCTTCACACGAGACGTACGCCCGCCTTACGGGCACGTTCGACCATCGCGGCCGAGACGTGCGGGTCACCATAGACGTCGGTAAAGGCGTGGCCAACGCGAAGTGGATCAAGCTCAGCGGAAACCGGCGCATGGGAGGCCGCCGTTCTTTTTACAAGTTCGACTTTTCCAAGGGCGAAGCGATCGACGGCACCCAGAGCGCTCTTCGCGCCGCGACAAGGCCAATTCGCCAACCGGGCGTTCCGGACAACGCCCATCTCAGCATGCTGAGGCACATCGTCGAGAAAAAGCACCCGGCGGTCGGCATCCTTTCCATCCGGGAAGCCCTGCGAGCAAACGCCCGCATCCAGGATCTGGAACGCATGGCCGCGGAATTGCTGAAGAGTGACGAATGGACGCCCTACGAACAGGGACAACGTCCGGACTTCCCCTCAGGCGATGCTGTTCAGCTCGTCACCACTCGCGCCGAGGGCGCACAAGCGACTCACGGATAAGGAGGCATCCGGCCATGACCGACGGAAAAAACACGCTCCACCAACTGCTCGAACAAGGTCAGAGCCCATGGATCGACAACATCACTCGAGACATGCTGCAGGATGGAACGCTGAGGCGACTGGTAGACGTGGGAATCGTTGGCCTAACCAGTAATCCCACGATTTTTCAGAAGGCCATTGCGAAGTCAACGTCGTACGACGAAGAGCTTCAGACATTAACTCGTCAGAACAAGAGCGTGCAGGAGATCTTCGACGATCTAGTTCTCGACGACATCGGCAATGCGGCGGATGTGCTTCGTCCGGTGTATGACCGCATGAACGGCGGCGACGGGTTCGTCAGCATCGAAGTGCCCCCAAACCTGTCCGCCGACACCGAGGCGACGATCCAAGAGGTGCGGCGCCTATTCAATTACCTCGCGCGGCCCAACGTCTTCGTCAAAGTCCCCGGCACACCGGAGGGCATTCCTGCTTTCCAGAAGGCGATTTCGGAAGGCATCAACATCAACGTGACGCTCCTCTTCTCATTGGAGAGCTATCGCAAGGTCGCCGAGGCGTACCTCGCCGGACTCGAGCAGCGCGCGAGTACGGGACAGCCCATCGACGGCATAGCGTCCGTCGCGTCCTTCTTCGTGAGCCGCGTCGACACGGCGGTCGACAAGAAGCTGGATGCCATGATCGGCGAGGCCGGCAATGAGTCGCGAAAGAGCGAGCTGCAAGCCCTCAAGGGAAAGGCTGCGATTGCCAACGCCAAGATGGCCTACGAAGCGTTCAAGGAGATCTTCTCCGGATCCCGCTGGGAAGCGCTCGCCGCTAAGGGCGCCAGGGTCCAGCGATGCCTCTGGGCAAGCACCAGTACCAAGAACCCTGACTATCGAGACGTCGTGTACGTCGAGCAGCTGATCGGCCCCGACACGGTAGACACCATGCCGGACGCGACGATTGACGCTTTCCTCGACCATGGCAAGGTTGAGCGCACGCTCGACCGCGACGTGGACACCGCCCGTAAAGAGCTTCAGGCGTTGGAGAACGTCGGCATCTCGATGGACGAGGTCACGCATCAACTTCAGGTCGATGGAGTGAAATCGTTTACGGACTCGTTTAACGAGATGCTCGAAACGATCAACAGTAAACGAGAGCAGATGCTCGCGACTGCATAAGGCACGGCGGCGTCATGGCGCTAATCAGACGCGCCAGAGCCGCCCGCTGATGCGCCCGGACTCTGCCTGAAAACAAAGATGTAGGCGGCCTCTGAGGTTGGAGAGGCCGCCTATATCTCTGTTTTCATTTGATAATGAGAATGATTTTCATTTACTATCAAGCATGAGTCGTTCAGATGCCCAAAGCCGTCGTGCCGCCACGGCCGTTAAAGCCTCACTCCTGAGTCTGGGTCGCGCCGTGTCCGCGCAGGAGCTCTATCGCTTGCTGTACCAGAGAGGCCAGGGCGTGGGCCTCGCAACCGTGTATCGAACTCTCGATTCTCTCGTTGAAGTTGGGGAGGCGGAACGGATCAGACGGGCCGCGGAAGATACCTACGTTCTCTGTCCGGTCAATCATCACCACCATGCGATTTGTCGAGATTGCGGTCGATCGGATGTGCTCGCGAACTGCTCCGTGGAGACGACACCTCCGCTGGAGAGCGAGAACGGATTCGTGATCGACGGTCACCAAACTGTGTACTTTGGGCGCTGTCCCGAGTGCGTGGGAGCCGCTCCGACGTGAGTCGCGGTACAGGATCTCTCTTTTTGGCTGTCGTCACGGTCGCAGTCTCGATGTTTGCCCTGATTGGTTGCGGTAACGGAGCCGCGTCCGCACCCTCCACACCGGCCCGGTCCGGGGCGCTTCAGGTCGTCGTCGCCGAGAACTTCTGGGGCAGCATCGCCAAGCAAGAAGGCGGCGACCGAGCGAATGTGACGTCGATCGTCGTGAACCCCAACGCGGACCCGCATGCCTACGAGCCGACGACCGCCGACGCGCGTCTCATGGCGAACGCGAAGTACGTCGTGTACAACGGCGCGGGCTACGATCCTTGGGCTCCTAAATTGCTGGCTGCAAATCCTGTCGGCGGACGCCGCGTGCTCGAGGTCGGCAAGCTGATTGGCAAGAAGGAGGGCGACAACCCGCATATGTGGTACGCACCCAGCTACGTGGCACGAGTAGCCGCACAAATAACTACGGATTACAAGAGGTTGGATCCACCAGATGCGGCATACTTTGAACGCCGGCATGCGAATTTCATGAATGTTGCTCTAAAGCCCTATAGCGCCGAGATTTCTCTCATTTCGCAGAAATACCACGCAGTGCCGGTGAGCGCCACAGAGAGCATTTTCGTGTACCTCGCGCAAACCCTGAAGTTGAATCTCATTACACCGCCCGGCTTCATGAAAGCTATGTCTGAGGGAACAGGGCCGACGGCGCAGGATAAGTCGACTTTCGACCACCAGATCGCCTTCAAGGAGATCAAGGTCTTCGTCTACAACAGTCAAAACGCAACTCCCGACACCAATGCGCTGGAAGCAAAGGCGAAAGCACAGCACATTCCTGTCGTTCCCATTACGGAAACCCTGCAGCCGGCCGGAGCTACCTTTCAGGCCTGGCAGACCTCTCAGCTTCGCGCGCTCGCCGCGGCGCTTCACCGAGCCACCCGACGATGAGCGAGTTGAAGCCGTCGCCGCTGACCGGGGCGGAAACGCCGAGGGCTTCGCTCGCGAGCGTAGAGACGCGAGCTCGCGTCACCGCGGAGCCCCGGACGCTCGCGGGAGGCGTCCAGCCGGTGGTTCGTATCGAATGCGCATCGGTAGAGCTGGGTGGCCGGACCATCTGGGAAAACGTCAATCTGGAAGTCGATCCCGGAGAATTCATCGCCGTGCTGGGTCCCAACGGCTCGGGGAAGTCGACACTGATCAAGGCCATGCTGGGTCTCGTTCCGCTGTCACGGGGGTCCATCACGGTGGATGGCGTGTCACCTCGCAGGGGGCGTCGAGCCGTCGGTTACGTGCCGCAACGGCGCAGTTTTGGCCCGGAGGTGCACGTGCGTGGGCGTGATCTTGTTCGTCTCGGGCTGGACGGCAACCACTGGGGCGTCCCGCTGCCGCCCGTGGGCCGACTTTGGGGGCGAGAGACTCGCTCTGACATTGCGCGAAAGCGAGTCCAGCAGGTGATCGAGATGGTTGGCGCGGAGGCTCTGGCCGATCGCCCCATCGGCAAGCTATCGGGCGGTGAGCAGCAGCGACTGCTGATTGCCGAAGCGCTAGTCACGGAGCCGCGGGTGCTGTTGCTTGATGAGCCACTGGACAGCCTCGACCTCTCCCACCAGCAGGAAGTCTCGTCGGTAATCCGGGAGCTCAGTGAACAAAGTGGTGCAGCCGTGTTTCTGGTCGCGCACGATGTGAATCCGCTCCTTCAGTACGTCGATCGGCTGGTCTACTTGGCAGCCGGGCAAGTGGTGGTCGGAAAGCCCGAAGAGGTAATCACCACCGAGACCTTGTCTCTCCTGTACGGCACTTCCGTAGAGGTGCTGCGCACGAGTGATGGGCGGTTGGTGGTTGTCGGTCAACCCGAGGGCATGCCGTGTGCCGAGCACCACCACGGCCCTGAGCTCGCGGCAAAGCGCTGACGTAGCCCACGCATGCAGGCATCCTGGAACCCCCTTACCGATCTTCAGCTCCTGTTCCAGTACCACTTCATGCACAACGCGTTCCTTGCCGGGACAATCGTCGCTGTCGTAGCGGGCGCTGTGGGTTATTACATGGTGCTACGTGCTCAGACTTTTGCCGGTCACGCTCTGGCCCATGTCGGCTTTGCCGGTGCGGCAGGCGCGCTGCTTTTCGGTCTGTCGCCAGTCGTGGGACTCCTGGTCGTCGGCATTGGCGCGGCAGTCGGCATGGGCATGCTGGGGGATCGGAACGGCTCTGGTGACGCTGCCGACGGGGTAGCAATCGCGGCGGTCTTCACGTTTGCAATCGGCATCGGATTGCTCTTCCTTCAGCTTTATCCCGGCCAAGCCGAAAACGCCTACTCAATTCTGTTTGGGGCGGTGCTTGGCATCACCGACACCGACGTCGAAACGATCGCAGCCGCTGGGATCGCCACTCTCATTGCCCTCACCGTAATGGCGCGCCCGCTGCTCTTTGCCTCGCTCGATCCGGAGGTGGCCATGGCAAGAGGCATTCCGGTGCGTGCGCTGTCGATAGGCTTCCTGGTGCTGCTCGCTTTCGCCGTCGCGCAATCGGTTCAGGTGGTCGGCATTCTCCTGATCTTCGCGCTACTCGTTACGCCGGCGGCGACGGCTCAGCGCCTCGCGTCGCGCCCACCGGTGGCCATCGCGCTCTCGATCGCACTGGCGTTGCTCTTCACCTGGCTCGGCATCGCCGTCGCCTACTTCGCTCCGTACTCTGTCGTCGGCTTTTACGTCACGACGATTGCGTTCCTCACCTACGCGGTCGTTGTACTGCTGACAAGCGAGCGGGTGGAGCGCGCATGGCAAAGTCGAGCGCACGCCAGGAGCGCAGCCGCGTGAACGAGGACGGCCTGCTTACGCTGCTCCAGGTGTCGCTCAATCCCGTGAAGGGCCTCCAGGAGATGCTCGGCAACGATTTCATGCGCTATGCGTTCATGGCGGGCACTTCTATGGCAGTGCTTGGAGGCCTTGTAGGGTACTTCGTCGTTCTGCGTCGCCTGGCGTTCGCGGGCGAGGCGCTGTCTCACGTTGCCTTTGCCGCTGCGCTTGGCGCCGTCTTGCTCGGTTTCGAGCCACTGGCGGGAATGTTTGTCATCACCGTTGCGGTCGCCCTCGGCATGGGGTCGTTCGCGGACCAGGCGCGCTCCAACGACATCGCCGTCGGCACCGTTCTCACGTGGGTGCTTGGCGTGGGAGCGCTCTTTCTCAGCATCTATACCTCAAGTGCGAGCGGAGGCAACAACGGACAAATTGGAGTTAATGTGCTCTTCGGCTCGATCCTAGGCGTGCAGCTGCAACAGGCACAAGAGGCCGTCGGCATCGGCCTGGTTGCACTCGTCGTCCTGCTTCTCATCATCCGGCCCTTGCTGTTTGCGACGCTTGACCCGACCGTTGCCCAGGTGCGGGGCGTGCCGGTGCGTTTGGTCGGGATCGCATTCATCGGCCTGGTTGCAGTGACGGTGACCGAAGCCGTACAGGTGGTCGGCGCGCTGCTCGTCCTGGCCCTGCTGGTCATGCCCGCGGCTACCGCTCAGCGCTGGACTTCCAGACCTTTCATTGCCCTGGTACTCTCGGCCGCATTGGCGGTGATCCTAACCTGGTCCGGACTGATTCTTGGCTATTACAAGCCGTATCCCGTGAGCTTTTTCATCACGACGTTGGCCTTCGGCTCGTATGCGGGCACGCTCGGCGTCCAATACGCCTGGTCGCGTTGGTCACGCCGTCCCGCCGGTCACGTTCAGATCGCCGGCCCGTGAGCGCCAGGCAACCTTCGTCTCGGCATTCCCGAGCGAAAGTCACTGAACGTTCAGCGTGACATCATCCACAAAGAAGTCGGTCGAGAGCGTGCTGTTGCTCGAAGCGTTGAACACGATCTGAACCGGCTGGCCCTTGTATCCCGCCAGCCCTCCCGACAGGTCGAGAGTTCTCTGGACCCATGCTCCAGAAGCATTGTTGTTACACAGCGCGGGCGCAGATGAAAGGGTCAAGCCCGCCGCGGACTTCACCAGAGCCTTGAAAGTATCTGAACAGGATGAACTTGTCTCTTGAGTCCGGATGTTGGTCCAGTAGCTCAAAGTAGCGGTCGCAAAACTCGCCGGTAGGATTACTGTCTGGGCCAGTGCGTCCTGGCATGAGTTGTATCCACACATCCATGCTTCGTAGCTGCCGGAGTGCGGCTTGGAGTAATCGATCATCTGGTATCCGGCGGCCGACTGTTCCTGCCACAGTGTCTGTCCGTTTTCAAACCCCCCATTCGCCACGATCTGGCTGCTTACGGCCCTTCCGGTGGTTGCCGTTGCAGTGGGGCTGGGCAGCGGGGTCCGCGTGGAAGTTGCCTGTGGCGCCGGAGTGGTCGTGGGGGTCGGAGACGCCGGTGTCACGGTGCTCGTCGGAATAGGAGTGCTGGTTGGCGTTGCCGCGACATTACCACTGCTCACCGATAGCGTGACGTCGTCGACAAAGAAGGAGGACGAAAGAGGCCCGCTCGCGGAGGCGGCAAACAGAACCTGCACCTGATTGCCCGCATAGGCCGCGAGTGCGGAGGTCAGATCGACGGACCTCTGAGTCCACCCCGTGGGAGAGGAGTTACAGACCTGGGTTCCGGACACTATTCGGGACCCTGCGGACGTAAGAATCTGAGGCGTCAGACTGTCGAGGCAGGCAGAACCCACTTCCTGGGTGACGACATCGGACCAATAGGTCAGAGTCACCTGAGTAAACCCGGCGGGCAGCGTGATCGTCTGAGAAAGTCTGTCGCTGCAGAGAGCGTAGCCGCACATCCAGGCCGCATACGAGCCGGAATGTGGATTCGAATAACCGATCATCTGGTAGCCGGCCCTGGACTGTTCCTGCCAAGGCGTCTGTCCTGATTCGAATCCTGTGTTCGCCAGGAGCTGAACCGTGGTGCCCTGGGCGGGAGTGCTCGTGGCGGTGAGCGTGTTCGTTGCCGTCGCGGTACTGGTCGGCGCGGCGGTAAGACTCGGGGTCGGACTGGCAACCGGTACGGTTGCGGTCGCGGTGGGCGTTGGCGGAGCGACGGGAGGTGTCGCAGTTGGAACCGGCCCGGAGCCGCCAACCGACAACGAGACGTCGTCGAGAAAGAAGTTTGTCCAGGCCGTTCCGCCGGTCTGCCCAGAGAAATAGATCTGTACCTGTTGCCCCGCATGGCTCTGCAGTACGGAGGACAAATCCGCAGAGACGTGAGTCCATCCCGTACTCGCCGTATTACAAAGGGTCTGAACGGTGGAAAGCGTGGCGCCGGCGGTGGACCGCACGCGGACAGCGAGCGTGTCAACGCACGCTGTGGTGGTCTCTTGCGTGGTAACGTCGGTCCAATAGCTGAGCGTTGCTTGAGAAACTGTGGCCGGCAGCGCGACCGTTTGCCACAGGTTATCCCCGCACGAACGGTACCCGCACAGCCACGCCTCGTACGAACCGGTGTGCGGATTGGAATAGTTGACCATCTGATAGCCGCCGACCGACTGTTCTTGCCAGGGCGGCTGTCCGCTCTCGAAGCCGCCGTTAGTTATCAGCTGCACGCTTGGAGCAGCGGTTGGCGTGGGGGTTGCTGTTGCAGGCGTGGCCTTGGGAGTCGGGGTTGCAGTTGGCGTGAGCGACTGGCCGCTCAAGTCACGGGCCAGGTTCCAGACGTCCGGCGATCCTATCCCAGTTACCGCGTCCCAGCCGGAACCGGCATTGTACGCGCCATTGGTTCCCGAGACGACATCGTGAAATGGAGCATAGGTCTGGCTGTGCGTGCTGAGATTGTAGAGAGACGGATTTAGGAAGCCGGCGGTGTGCCCGGCCGTGTTCTGCAGGTATTGATTGATGTCTGCGATGAAGCCCGCCCATAAGGGACTGGAGAGACTGGTGCCTCCGAACTGGCCGCAGGCTGAGCTGTTCCCATAGCAGACGAGTGCGCCCGTATTTGGATCCCCAACGGACGATATGTCGGGATAGCCTCGCCACCCGTTTGCGGCTAGTCCAGTTCCGGTCTGCCAGGTGGGCCGCGAAAAGATCTTGCTATATCCGC
>DHWR01000009.1:0-1489 GCA_002413265.1 Chloroflexi bacterium UBA5177 | reverse complement strand
CTGCCGATGTTTCCTGAAAAGCGTGTCCCTCCGACGGCAGTTACGTTGGGACTGCTAGCGGGGTACGCGGGATACGGATCCACGCCGGCGCCGGTGCCGCTTGAATCGC
Source organism: Chloroflexi bacterium UBA5177 (assembly GCA_002413265.1). Taxonomy (GTDB): domain Bacteria; phylum Chloroflexota; class UBA5177; order UBA5177; family UBA5177; genus UBA5177. The sequence continues at coordinate 1,380 of DHWR01000009.1, read as the reverse complement.
ACCAAGAGCCCTGATCGGCGCTCGAGAAGAAGTAGTTATGTCCCGTGGCTCGGTTCGCCGCGAAGATTTGCTCGGCGGATTTGGTCCACGAGTCGTTCGCGGACCCGGCCTCGCACCCGGCCCACGAATTTGTAATCTGCAAATTATTGTTGGCGTCGGTTCCGGCGATGTTCAGGGCATCGAGCAGGGCCTGGTCAGTTGGATTGCCGCTGGTATCGGTCGCGATCTCGTAGTAATCGATCGTGGCGCCAGGTGCCATGCCGCTCGAGGACTCTATGTCCATCCCCGCCTCGCCGCTATCTGGACTGATGGCCGAGGTAGTGCCGCCGTCTACCGAGATAACGTTTAGGCGGCCGTTGGCACGGGTCGCCGTGCTGGCGGACGTACGGGTCGCGAACGAGGACAGAGTCGTATCCGAGGGAGGAACCATCCACATCGTGATTCCGATGTGCTGTCCGCTCCCCGTATAGCCGGCGTTCCAAAGCGGGTTCACATCGTAGGCGTTGGCGAAATCCTGCGGATAGTAGGCGGGAGATCCGCGTGGCCGTCCCATTCGAGAGAAGGTGGAAGCGAGGGATGTCATCCAGCCCGACGACGCTGTTCACCACATCACTCACCGAGGAGTCCACGACGGCATCCGAGCTCGGCGCAAAGAACACCTGCTGGTGCCCATGAATGGTGGCTCTATAGCGATTTACCGAGACTCCGAACAACTTTTGGGCTTGAGATACGGTCCCGGAGGCATCGACCACCAGATGATTGGGGTAGGTGTGCGACACCATGAACCCGTGAGCAGTCAGCCAGTGAGAGACTCGTTCCTGATCCGCCGCCGTCGGGTTGAACAGCGCGTTTGCCTGGGACTGAGTCAGATACTGTTGGTAACGCGGACTCGATGGGTCACTGACGTCTTGCAGAAAGGCGTTGAGCGCCGCCGGATCACGTGCGGGAAGGCCAATCGCAAGATTTACGCTGGTCGATCCACTCTCCGGCCCCAGTAGCTGAGCCTGGCCCTTCGCCACCTGAGAGGGAACGACCCCACCTATCACTCTCGGCGCCGATGAAGCTGCCGCGGCATGACTGACGTTACGCTGGCCCACCGAGCCCAGACCAAGCGCACACACGCTAATCAGGCTTGCCAGCAAACGACGGCTCACATCTGTTCCTTCCGCTGCCTTGGCCACCTTCGCTGAAGAGTCTCCGCCAAGTAGTGTCAGGACCTTAGCAGTCGAGAATTAGCCGGAGATTAGTCATGGATCACCCGAGCTGCACGAGTCGGAAGGTTTTTGCTTCTACCGGCGACCGCTGTGACAGAGTGGGCTAGTCCCACCGCGCTCAAGGAGAAGTCATGACGTCGAAGCGTCCCCTGGATCCCAAGGACCT
>DHWR01000080.1:3746-7688 GCA_002413265.1 Chloroflexi bacterium UBA5177 | reverse complement strand
GTGCCGATCGAGGTATCGTAGGCCTCGAGCGTACTGCCGTCGCCCTGGCCCCAGATCATCCTCTCCGCGGAGGTGGGCACGAGCTTGCGATGTTTGCCCAGGATACGGCCCTGATCGTCGATGTAGATAATCGTGTTGTAGAGCGTGCCTCCGCTGGCCTCTACATTGAGCTCATTGATGCCCATGACGACGAAGATGCCGGCTTCTCGGGCGACCTGGCAGAGCTGGTCCGTGGTGGCGCTCGGGACGGCGACCGAGTTCTCGAGTAGCTCGACGTAGAGGTCGTTCAGAGCGCCACCTTCACCCGGAGGAACCGCCCAGACCCAATCGGGATAGGTGGGAATGAAGGTCTCAGGAAACACAACCAGGCGCGCGTCATGGGACGCGGCTTCCCGGATGTACTCGCAGGCCTTTTCGACCGTGGCCTCGCGATTTAGAAATACCGGCGTTATCTGAGCCGCCGCTACTTTGAACGTCCGCTGCCTCTCCATCGTTCGCCACCCCCCTTTGGTGACGCCATTATCTGCCCGTTTAGGGCGAATGGCAAGGTGGTGGACACACCGTTAGCCGGCCTCGTGGCTCGAGTCTTGGCTCACGGAAAGCTCTCGGGAGGGTTGTAGTAGAGGTGGTAGCCCGCTACCTTGCCATCCGTCATCTTAAAGAAGGCTGCGCTGCGGCTGGGCACGTACCGAGTTGCTTTTGGGCCTTCGTCGATTGGGCCGGTCGGCTCCGTCTCGTGCCACTCTTGAAAGACGTATTCAATGGCGACACCGTCGTCATCGGCTACCAGGTTCGTGATGTCGTGCTGGTAATGACGGAAGGTATCCAGCCAGTACTCAACGAATTGGCGCAGGCCTTCATGGCCGACGTACCTGCGCCCGGTTGGTTCATCGACCACCTCAATATCGGGGCTGGCAAATGACGCGGCCCTCTCGTAGTCCCTCTCGTATGCCGCTTTGATGAGGGCTCGGACCGTGGCACCGTTGTCGCTCGGAGATGTCATAAACCGCTCCCTTCTGAGATGGCACTCGCGGCTTCCTCGCTCTCCATACCGCGGACCTAGGCTTCTACCGGCTGCTCCAGCTGAGCCATCAATCCGGTGAAGTCCAGCGGCCGGTTGCCAAAGGTCACCCGGTCACCGTCGCGGGGCCACTCGCTGGGGTCCCGATCCCAGGCCAGCTCGATCCCGTTCATATCGGGGTCATGGAGGTAGATCGCTTCGTGGGTGAGGTGATCCGATGAGCCGTCGATGGTCCAGCCCCCATCCAGCAAGCGCTTCAAGGCCACTGCCAGATCTCTCCGAGCAGGGTAATTGATGGCGAAATGGTAGAGACCCGTCGTCCCCTGTGGCGGCGGAGAGCCGCCCGCGCTCTCCCAGGTATTGAGCCCGAGATGATGGTGGTAGCCACCCGCGGATAGAAACGCGGCCTGGTCTCCCATGCGGGTGAGCAAGTCGAACCCCATCAGATCGCTGTAGAAATGGATCGCGCGGTCGAGATCGGCCACCTTGAGATGGATGTGACCGATCCTGGTTTCGGGGGGACATGGGACGTGTGCCATGAGCGACGCTCCTGTAGGTTTGTCAAATGCTACCACGCTCAGCCCACAGCCGGGTCTTGTGTGCCGTCCCGGTAACCCCTTTTCACCGTGTGTCAATTTCTGGCACAGGTATTGCGTTTCCCGAACGGAACCACGTGAGGTAAGCGCAGGCGGGGGAGGCAACCGATGCACACAACGGACGAGATTCGTGACTAGTGGGCTCGAAAAATTCTTCATCAGGAACGCTCGGCCCATCCCATTTTTGGCAGGTCGGTTCGAATTAGCGTCGAGAGTCTGGTTGTTGATTGCGCCGGTGCTCCTCTTCTGCATGGTGATCCTGGCGAGCCGGCCCGAGCTCATGGGTCGATTTACCGCGTCGATATGGGAGAAGATCGGAGGGTGGGCCGCCGTAGTGGTCATGGTCCTCGCGGACATCGCCTTTGTCTACGGTCTCGTCGGGAACCGTTGACGGGCCAGAGAGTTTGGTGAGCAGGCATTGGCACGATTTAGGGCACGTCCAGTCGTACCCTCGGACGACGCCGGTATCCCGCAGGAAGAGCAGGAGGCCGCGTGGGGGCACCCGACTCGCGGTGAGCCCCGCTACCAGGCGGCCATCGCGGTCATTCTTGCCGTCGGTCTGTACGTCACCCTTCCCACTCAGCTGACCGTTGGGCCGAAGTGGATGCTGCCTGCTCTCGAGGGGCTGTTGCTATTTCCTGTCTGGATCAGCTCCCCGTATCGGAAGGCCACCGAAGCCCGCTGGGAGCGATTTGTCGCGATCGCCCTAATCGCCGTGATCAACATCGTGAATGTTGCGTCTCTCGTGCAGCTCGTCCATCTGCTCGTCAGTGGGCATAAAGAGTCGGGGCACACGCTGATCTTGTCTGCCATGCAGATCTGGATCACAAACCTGCTGGTTTTCGGTTTGTGGTACTGGGAGCTCGACCGTGGCGGCCCGGCGGAACGTACCAGCGAACACCACCGGGAACCGGACTTTCTCTTTCCGCAGATGGCAACGCCCAGCTGTACGAAACCCGGCTGGACGCCGTCGTTTCTGGACTACCTTTACGTGTCGTTCACCAACGCCAGCGCTTTCAGCCCAACCGACACCATGCCGCTGACCGAATGGGCGAAGATGCTGATGATGATTCAGGCACTCGCCTCGCTGGTAACCATCGCCCTGGTCGCCGCTCGCGCGGTCAACATTCTCGGCTGAGGGCGGGCCGCGGCCGATATACGCCGCCACTATAGAGTTGTCTGTGACCTCCTCCAGCCGCGCCGCGCCCGCCACTCGGCGTCGCCCCGCGATCCCGCCCACCGGCCTGGTTGTGATCGGCATCGCCTCCGTTCAACTGGGCTCGGCGGTCGCCAAGAACCTGTTTCAGTCACTTGGACCCGGAGGCATGGCCTTTCTGCGTGTGGCGCTCGCTGCTTGCATTCTGATGGCTGTTTGGAGACCGGGATACCGAGGGCAGGGCGCGCGGGCGCTCGCTCTCGCGGCACTGTTTGGGTTAGTCACCGCCGCGATGAACTTTTCCTTTTATGAGGCTCTCGACCGCATCCCGCTGGGAATCGCGGTCACCATCGAGTTTTGCGGACCGCTTGGCGTGGCGATCGCCGGCTCACGCCGCGCGCTCGATGTGCTGTTCGTCCTGCTGGCCACTGCCGGAATCGTCCTGCTCGCGCCGTGGGGAGGCATGCATCTGAACGTCCTCGGCGCGTCTCTGGCGCTGGTGGCCGCAGCCTGTTGGGCAGCGTACATTTACCTGAGTCAAGCCATAGGTCGGGTCTTTCCGGGAGGAGGTGGCCTGGCCCTCGCGATGGCCATCGGGGGGCTGGCGTTGCTTCCGATCGGGGTAGCCGGCGCCGGGGCAAATCTATTCGAACCGCATCTGCTGCTTGGAGCGCTGTCCGTCTCCCTGCTGTCGTCGGTCATCCCTTACTCGTGCGAGCTCGAAGCGCTTCGCTCGCTGCCTGCTCAAGTGTTCGGAGTGCTGATGAGCCTGGAGCCGGCTGCCGCCGCGATCGCCGGATTTCTCATCTTGCACGAGGTGCTCGGAGCTCGGGAGCTGACCGCGATTCTCCTGGTCACGGCAGCCAGCGTCGGTGCCGCGCGAACCGGCACCTCACCGGCGCCCATCGACTGACGGGGCGGCATGTCCCCAGCGCACCCGAGCTGGAGCCGGCAGCGGCAATCTAGTCAGGAGACGAGACGCGCCCGCGCCTGGGCGACAGGAGGCGCTCGACGCACCTCGCCGCTGAGCGTGGCAGCCGCAGCCAGCATGGCGAGGAACGCTCCCAGGACGAGGATCGTGGCGCGCGGCCCGAGCCATTGCACGAGCACCCCGGCTGCGGCCTGCCCCACGGGCACGCCGCCCATACCGATCAGCCGGTAGACGCTGT
>DHWR01000080.1:0-3558 GCA_002413265.1 Chloroflexi bacterium UBA5177 | reverse complement strand
GCACGAGCACCCCGGCTGCGGTCTGCCCCAGGGGCACGCCGCCCATACCGATGAGCCGGTAGACGCTGTTCACCCGTCCTTGCAGATCATCGGGGATCAGAGCGAGGCGATAGCTGAACTGGACGATGTCGTAGGTCGGAGCCGACACGAAGAAGAGAAAGCCGATGACGGCAACGGATGCGATGTTGGGAGCAGCGGCCAGGAGCGTCCAGAGAATGGCCTCGAGCCACATGACCGCCATGATGGCCCGACCGAACGTCGTCCGTTTCTGGAACCATGCTCCGCCCACCGCTCCCAGAATTCCGCCGGTCGCCGCCAAGCCGAAGACCAGGCCGATGGTGCTCGAAGACGCCTGCATCTCTCGTTGCAGGAGCACGATGATAATGATGTTTGCGCCGGCGAACGCCAGATTGACGCCGCCCGTAATGAAGGCCATAAAACGGAGCAGCGGTTGCCGAAACAACCACGACAGTCCGTCGGTAACTTGGCTCCTCATGTTGGTTGTAAGCGCCGCGGAGCGCTCGCCCTGGAACTCGGTTCGGATTAGAACCAGGGAGATAATCGATGCGGCATACGATATCGCGTCGACCAGGAAGGGCAAAGTGCGTCGAACCGCGAACAGCAGGCCCGCGATCGGCGGCCCGATCAGTGCCGACAGCGCGTAGCTCATTTGGTTCTGGGCGGTTGCTCCAGGCAGCTGTTCCTCAGCCACTACTCGTGGCAAGGCCGAAGCTTCGGCCAGGTTGAAGAATGAGAAAGCCGTACCCTCGACCAGCACAGCGACATAGATCAGCGGAAGCGTCAGATGGCCCGACCATGCGGCCAGCGGAATGGCGGCAAAAGCGACGGCTCGCGCAGCGTCGAAGACAATCATGGTCAGCTTGCGATCCCAGCGATCGACCATGGCGCCGGCGGGCAGGGTAAGAATAAGGAAGGGCAGGCGCTGCAGGGCGCCGACGAGTCCTGCTTGAAGGGCGGAATGGGTCAGAGCCAGCACCAGCAAGGGAAAAGCGATTCCTGAGGCATTGGTCCCGATGCCGGACACCATCTGCCCGCTCCAGAGCAGCATGAAGTCTCGGTTTCGCCACAGTGCAGTCCGAGCGACAGACTCTCTATTTGCCGGCTGCTCCGTCATCGGAGACATTATGGAGGCGAGCGCGAAAGACCAGTCCTCGTCTTCGCGCTGACTCCATGAACCTTCCGACACGAATCTTCATTGCCGCGGCCGCGATCGTTCTGGTGGGATCGATCGTGCTTCTTCGTCTTCAACAGGGCGCGGGGCCGTCGGGCTCAGAGCAGCGAGCGGCGCAGCGAGCCGGCTGTGGGCAGACGGAGCGCCTCTTCAGGACTCACCATTCGAATGTGTGGGTCACGGCTTCGGCGATGGTCTCGCGACTTCTTGCCGACCAGCAAGGCCGATATCGCCATCAGCGCTTCATCGTCTCCTGTTCGGGTGGGCAAACGATTCTGATCGTCAACGACACGAGTATTGGCGAGCGGGTCCCGGAAAGAGTTGGGGATACGGTGGCGCTGCGCGGACAGTACGTCTGGAGCGGACAAGGTGGCCTGATCCATTTCACCCATCACGATCCTCAAGGTAGTGAGGGCGGCTGGATTCTGGACCGCGGGCACGTCTATCGATAGAAGGAAGTCACGACGCAGCGCTCTCTTGCGTTGGAATGGAGTGAAGGGGGAATTCCACATGAAACGATTTTTCGCGGGACGCATCCTGGCTGTCTGCTTCCTGCTGATGCTGGTCTTGTTGCCATCCACGGCATCGGCGCGGCGCGTGACCATCGGGCTCCGACACCTGCCGCGCAGCCCAAATGCCGCGGCGATCGTATTCGGCGGCTCGCCGATCATCCCGGTTTCTTTTTCGGTGACGATCTATCCGAATGGAGAGGTGAGGAAAACCGGAGGGTTTGGTCCGCCGGTGAAGGTCTTGATATCCACGCAAACTGTGGGCGCAATGCTCAAGCTGGCCGAGGCGGACGGTTTCTTTTCATTGCCGGCAACGCTCCCGGCGGGACCCAACGTCGATAACGGTCCGACCTTCATCACGATTCACACCACAACCGGTACCAAAAAGGTGACGCACGAGCCGCACGCGAAGGCCAGCGCCTTCGACGAGCTGTGGGCGGTTTTGAATGATGTGACCAGCGCGAGCATGAATTGCTCGTCACCGCCTAATACTTGTCCTCCGAAATGAAAGGCCATGCCGGAATCATCAAGTACGTTTTGCATTCGCTTTAGGTACGGTAACCTCGTCGGCCATTTTCGCCACTTGACGCCCTAAAGGGCTGAGCTACACCCATACGGTGATACGGCGACACGGTGATACGGTTCTTACGGTCGGTAGGCAATGATTGATCCCGGATCTGGGCAGGGGCATGCGGACGAGGCCATCTCGATCAGACAGCCCCGGCCAAGCGACCGTGAGTGGATCCTGGGGTTTCTGCGCGATAGGTGGGGATCGGACCGCCAGGTCGCCGACGGCCAGGTGTTCTACCCCGCGGATCACTTGGGTTTTATTGCGTTGGTTGGAGACGAGCCTACCGGGCTCCTCACCTACAGGATTGAGGACGGCTCCTGCGAGGTCACTCTGCTGGACAGCGGCCGGAAGCAGACGGGCATCGGAAGCGCCCTGCTGCGGGCCGTGGAAGTCTCGGCGCGGGAAAGAGGGTTGCCGCCGGATTTGGCTGGTCACGACCAACGACAATCTCGACGCCCTGCGCTTTTATCAGCGGCGCGGCTTTGCGCTCTCAAAACTTCGCCCGGGCGCCGTGGTTCGTTCTCGCGAGCTTAAGCCTGAGATCCCTCTGGTCGGCGAATTCGGGATACCTTTGCGTGACGAGCTGGAGCTGGAAAAGCCGCTCAGCTAGCCCAGCTTCTATCCTGAACGGTGGATGCTTCCCTCGTTTTGCCGCGTTCATTGATCGAGAACCGGCGCGGCAGTCCGTGGCTCAAGGAGATTCCCGAAATCGTCGGCAAATGCAGCGAGCTATGGGAGCTGCGCGTCGGCGCTCCTTTGCCGCAGCTCTTCTACAACTACCTCGCGGCCGTCGAACGGACCGACGGCAGCTCCGCAATCCTGAAAATCTGCCCGGCTGACTGGGAATTCGTGTCGGAGCTCGACGCCTTGCGGCTCTATGACGGACGGGGTGCAGTCCGGCTTTTGGAGAGCGACGAGGCGTTGGGCGCGATGCTGCTGGAGCCTCTTCGGCCCGGGCAGCCTATCAAGACTCTCGACGACGACGATCTGGCCACCGCGATCGCCTGCGGGGTCATGAAGCGCTTCTGGCGTCCTCCGCCGCAACCGCACCGCTTCCGAGATCTCGAGTATTGGGGGCTGGCTTTCCATCGTCACCGCCAGGAATACGGCGGGGCGGGCCCCATACCCGCCGCCATCTTCGAGCGCGGAGAGTCCATGTGGAAGGAGCTCCTGGACGATGGCGCTGCTCGTGTAGTGCTGCACGGCGATCTCAATTACGGCAACGTACTCTCCTCAGCTCGCGACAGCTGGCTGGCAATCGATCCCAAGGGAGTGCTGGGGGAGCC
>DHWR01000258.1 GCA_002413265.1 Chloroflexi bacterium UBA5177 | reverse complement strand
GGCCAGTCGGGCAGCCAGCTCCTTCTCTGAGGCCTCGACCTGCGGAAGCCGCTTGGTCTCCCCTTCCAATTCCGCCATCTGGGTTTGCAGTCCGGCCCTCTGGTCTCTCAGATAGCTGACCGTCTCCCTCAGCTGTTTTTCGGCCCCTCGGTACTCTTCGACTCTCAACAGCGAATCGAAGGTGGACTTTCTCGCGGCCGGGGTGCCGAGGAAGTCTGCGGTCATGGCGCCTTGCGCAACTCCGACCGCGCTCTGAAACAGGGAGCCCAGATCGACTGCTCCCTCGATGTCCAGCAGCTGGGACCTGATCCACTGCTTCACGTTGTCCGGTCGCTCCGCCAGCCTGAACTCCTCTGCGAGGTCGACAACGTACCACGTCGCACCAGCGCCGATTCGGCGGACGATCTCATACTGCCGGCCATCCGCGGCCAGCACCTGCAGCCGGACGGTTCCCGCCTTCTGACCCTCCCGAATGAACCCAGCCACCGAATACGGAATGTAGTCGAATAAAACGTATCCAATCGACTCCAGCAACGTCGTCTTTCCGGCGCCGTTGAGCCCACAAACCGCGTTCAGGCCCTCACTGAACTCGATCCGAGTCGCCGGGCCATAGCTCTTGATGTTCTCCAGCTGTAGCGATAGCAGTCGCATGCTTACCAGGAATCTCCGCTGCCATCAGTGGCTGCGAACTCCTTCGCCTTTGGAGCGCCGGAGTCTTCGGGGATGTCTGGAACGAGCCGCAAGAGCGGCAGCTCCGGGGCGGCTGCCTCGTCATCTTGAGGCAGTGCGCCGGGAGTTGGAGGGTCCTCCGCCATGGCTTGCAGGGATGTTCTGACGCGATCAGCCACGTTCGCGGGCAGGTCCTTTTCTGAGGCCATGTTCTTAACGTCCAGGATCAGTCGGGTCCAGGCTTCCCTTTGGTCGCGATGTTCGGCGCTGTTGCCAACAATCTGCCGCACCGTCTGTTCTTCCAAATCTGCGCGAGTCGTTCGATCGTATGAGGAGCGCTGCACGATGCCCGGCGGCGCCAGGGAATTGCGGATTCGCACCGTCAGCGGCCTGTGCCGAATCTCGATTGCCGCCTTGATCGACTCGAGCGGCACGTCCTGACGCCGGAATCCAGCGGTGCCACTCAGCTGCAGCTCAATGACCGACCCTGGACCAATGTTTGCGGCTTTGGCGACGGCCGCCTCCACCTTTCGCACGTATTCCTCGAGCGTCTCGGTGCCGTCCGAGGTCGCCACGATGCGATGGAACTGCCTCAGTCCTGGTGTTGAGACAGCCGTGATCTGGTGCTTCGGCTTCCGCTCCGTGTCGACCCTGACGTGAAAGAAACCGTGCTCCCACTCTGCCTCGTCCACGGAGTTGGTTTCCAGCGAGCCCGGATTGAAAACCGGATCTTCCTGCAGTCGCTTGTGTACGTGGCCCAGAGCGATGTAGTCGACCGCCGGTAGCAGTGGCCCGAGCTGTCCCGAGGTCAAGCCACCGCGGAGATGGGGCACCTGGCCCTGCATCCCCTGGTGGAGCATGAAGATCGTATAGCCGCCGGGGCCGGGCTCGATATCGTCGGCGAGGTCCTCGAGGAGGCGGCTGGTGGCCACTCCGTGGTACTTGAGCCCGTAGACTCTCGCGCCCGCGACGTCGATCCAAGAGCCGGCTTCTCGCTCACGGTCATATGGCACCAGCCGGATCAGGCCACTCTCGGCTCGCTCCTTGTCCAGCAGCATCAAGAGCCCGCGGCTGACCAGAAACTCCATCCACGACAGGTTCTTGTAGTAATGCTGGACGTCGTGATTGCCTTCGATGGCGATGACCGGTATGCCGGCGCCGTGCAGCCGTTCCAGTCCCACGACTGCCTGGTTCAGCGTCCGGGCATCGGTCCGGGCTTGATGGAAGAGATCCCCGGCGATGAGCACAAAGTCGACCCGGTGGTCGATCGCATAGTCGACCATCGCGAAGTAAGCCTTCGCGAAGTCGTCAAAGCGCTGATCCAGGTTGTACTGCTCGTTGCCGAGGTGGATGTCGGCGGCGTGAACGAACTCAAAACGCATGTGGGGAGGTCACCGGTGGGGCCGGACTGGCGAGAGCAATGGCTCACTATAGCGCACCGCTCCCGGCAAATAATAGAACGCCTGACCGAGAGCCGGCACTACAAGGTCGCGCGATTGAGCAGCTCTTTCACCGCCGCGCCACGCACCCGACCGACGTCCTCTTCGTTCGTCAGAACCACGCCCAGCGTGTCCAGCACCACCCCTTCGTCGAGCGCCAGCTGACTGAGCGAAATCAGCGCGCGCGTCCAGTCCAGAGTTTCAGCAACGCCCGGCACTTTGTACAGATCCATGTCACGTAAAGCATGGATAAAGCCGACCACCTGGCGCTGTAAATCTTCCCCTGCTTCCGGCACCCGCACCGACACGATCTCGAACTCCTTCTCTAACGTCGGGTAGTCGATCCAGTGGTAGAGACAACGGCGTTTGAGCGCGTCGTGTAGCTCTCGGGTTCGGTTTGAGGTGATGACGACCGCCGGCTCAACGGCCGCCGAGACCGTTCCGATCCCGGGAATCGAGACCTGGAAATCGGACAGTATTTCGAGCAGATAGGCTTCGAATTCGTCGTCCACTCGGTCTAGCTCGTCCAACAGCAACACAGCAGGCCGGCCGCCATTGTCATATCGAAGCGCTTGAAGCAGTGGCCGCTCTATCAAAAATTCCGGGCCGAAGACGTCCGGCGCGGCTTCCTTCGTTCCGGCCTCGGCCAGCCGGATCGCCATCAGCTGGCGCGCGTAGTTCCACTCATAGACGGCATGACTGGCGTCTATGCCTTCGTAGCCTTGAAGCCGAATGAGGCGAGTGCCGAGCATCGCCGCCAGCGCCTTGGCGACTTCAGTCTTCCCCACCCGGCCTCGCGTTCCAGCAGAAGCGGTTTTTCAGACGCAAGGAGAGAAAGACCGACGTGGAGAGCGCCCGATCCGCGATGTAATTCTGCGCGTGCAAGCCCGCCAGAACTTCGTCGATCGAGTCGAACACGCGCCCTCCCTTACAGCCTCTCAACCCCCGTGGCCGCACCCCTGTAGGGGTGCCTGCCCTAGACAAGAGGTCGCCCATAAGTATAGGAAGCGATCAGGCGGTGAGGTGTTCCTGCAGGCGACGCTCGCGTTCACGCTCTTTGCGCCGGCGGTCGTACTTCTTGAGAAGATCTCGCCAGTGCGCGTACTTCTCCGGGTCGGCCTTGATCGCCCGGTACCGCCGCTTGTGCTTCTCTTTGCGGTGCGTCTCGCAGTACAGGGCGTGACTGCTATTTACCGGCACCCCGCATTCTTTGCACAGACGCTCGGGCTTCTCGGGTTTGGGTTTGAGAATCCGGCAGGTGCTGATCCCCGCACGATTGACGATCTGCCGTACTCGCTCGCGCGTGATACCAAACTCTCGCCCCGTCTTCTCCAGATTGTGCAATGCCTCATAGCGCGCGATGACCGCCTCCGGATCCGCTTTGCGGCCCGAGAGGGGCGCGGTCTGATTGGACATGGACAGGAAACCTCCCCCGCGGTGACGATTGGCGACAACGTGCAAATTGTATGCCCCTGGCTGCGAAACTGTCAAACTTTGTTTGCTACACAGGATGTAGGTCATTTGTGCTATCATCGCGGGCTACTTCGGTTGAACCTGTTTCGGTTGTTCGCTATGCAGAGCAGATCACCCTCCCGTAGCTGCACCCCTTTAGGGGTGCCACGACACCATCCCGGAACTACTCCGGCTGCACCAAGAGGAGGAACAAGCCTTGTCAGAGAGGGAAAAAGCGCTCGAGCTGGCTCTAGCGCAAATTGAGCGGAACCACGGCAAGGGCGCGGTGATGCGTCTGGGTGACCATTCGGCGGTGCAGGTGGAATCGATCCCCACCGGCTCGATTGCTCTCGATATCGCGCTCGGCATTGGCGGCATCCCCCGAGGCCGGGTCACCGAAATCTACGGCCATGAGTCGGGCGGGAAGACGACTCTGGCGCTGCATATCGTCGCCGAGTCGCAGCGACTGGGTGGTACGGCCGCCTATATCGACGCCGAGCACGCGCTCGATCCTCTCTATGCCTCCAGGCTCGGCGTGAACTGCAACGATCTTTTGATCTCCCAGCCCGACACCGGCGAGCAGGCCATGGACATCGCGGAGATGCTCATCCGCAGCGGAGCCGTCGACATAGTGGTCGTGGACTCGGTGGCGGCTCTGGTCTCACGGGCCGAGATCGAAGGTGAGATGGGTGACTCCCACCCGGGCCTCCAGGCTCGCCTGATGTCCCAGGCGCTGCGCAAGCTCACCGCGTCGATCAGCCATTCGAAGGCCGCCATGGTGTTCATCAACCAGCTGCGCGAGAAGATCG
>DHWR01000066.1 GCA_002413265.1 Chloroflexi bacterium UBA5177 | reverse complement strand
CGTCAGTATCTGGCTGACGTATTTCTCAATAAGCTCGACGAAGACTTCCAGCTGGTGCCTCGATCGGGTATGGCCCGACAGAGAACGGCGGCGGCAAGCTCACCACTCAGCGGGCGGGGAGAGGAGATCCTGTCGAGATTTGCAGGTGCGTGGCGGCTTCTCATCTTTGTGCCGATCCTGCTTCTTGTCTTGACTCTCGCCTGGGCTCCGCACCCCAGCTTCTTCCTGGTCGCCATTGCTTTCTTTGTATTCTGGCGATTCTTCTGGGCCGGACCCCGGCATCATCGTGGCTGGCACGGTCGCCGCTGGTAGCTGACCACGGCCAATAAAGAGCTCGAAGTGGCAGGTTGACAATGGGACCGGCCGTAACTATGATCGTTACAGATAGAAAGTCTGAGGATGATCAACAGCCGGTTCACAGTCGCAGTTCACCTGCTCACCCTATTGAGTGTTGCGCGCGCGCGTGACCCCGAAGCTCCCGTGACGTCGGAGTTCGCGGCGGAAAGCGTGAGCACGAACCCCGTGGTAGTCAGGCGGATCCTCGGCAGCATGCGGAGAGCGGGTTTGGTCCGGTCACAGCCCGGACCCACGGGGGGATGGCACCTCCATCGCGAGCCGGACGAGATCTCCTTACGCGATGTGTACCGGGCCGTCGAAGACGAGCGGCTTTTCTCGATGCATCGACAGCAGCCTAGCGCCGACTGTCCCGTAGGCCGAAACATCCAACAAGCGCTCGAAGGGTACTTCCAGGAGGCCGAACATGCCATGGAGGCGAAGCTCGGCGAGCGCACAATCGCAGACGTCGCGGCCGAGGTCACACGATACAGTGGCCGGCTGGCAGGATAGAGTCCTGGTTTAGATGGCGTCCCCGTCAGGGCCGGCGAGAGGGTCCCCGCCCTCCGCGGCATTGGCGTCTCGCTTGTGCTGACTCACGGCGTGACCCCCGACATCGTCCAAGGGGTTGCCGCCATCCGCGTCATTGACGTCCCGCTTGAGCTGACTCACCGCGTGACCCTCAATATCATCCAACGGGTTGCCGCCGTCTGCGTCATTGATGTCCCGCTTGATCTGGCTTATCGCGTGTCCCTGAACGCTCTCCTGAGCCGCCTGCTCGGAGGAATCCCTCGAGTCGGTCTTCTCGGTCTGATCAGCCATGGCAACCTCCTTGTCCGCGAATCCACCTTACTCTTCCAGGCAGTGAGTGTCTAGCGTCCGTCTGCCCGTCGATCGGATAAATGAGAAGGGAAAGCCGAGGGGTCCGGCCGTCTGGCTCAGGCCCCTCGGGTCGACGTCCTTCTCCAAGGAGTAGACACGTGTCACGGCTATCGGGCGCGCGCGCTCGCCTGGTTAGATCGAGCGCTCTCACCCGTTGCATTAACGGCCGTGACCTGGTAGTAGTACGTGGTTTTTGAAGTCGTGGCTTTGTCCGCGTAGGTAAGGGTCGATCCGGAGACCGAAGCCAGCAGCGTCTCGGACCCGCTGCCCAGACCTCGGTACACGTTGTACTTGCTAATCGCAGACCCACCATTGCTCGATGGAGCCTGCCACTTCAGGACGACACCGTTGCTCGATCGCGGAGCGGTCGACGTGGTGAGATTCAAAGGCGCACTCGGCACGGTCGGCGCCGGCGCGGCGGTAGCGGTAGGTGTGGATGTCGCCGTGCCGGTGGAGGTCGGCGTGTTCGTAGGCGTCGGCGTGTTCGTGGGCGCCGGAGTATTGGTCACGATGGCGGTCGCCGTGCTCGTCGACGTTGCAACTATCGGGGTGTTGGTAGGCGTTGACGTGGCTGTCCCGGTGGGAGTCGGCGATCCACCGTTGGCTGCCAGCAGGTCCCGCGCGAGGTTCCAAGCATCTGGCGAGCCCCAACCGGTGATGGCGTCCCATCCGCTCGTGCAGTTGTACGCGCCGTTGGTGCCGCTCGTGATGTCGTGGTACTCGGAGTACTGCGGGGTTCCGTTCGCCAGCGAGTAAAGCGTCGGAGAAAGGAAGCCAGCGCTCTCGTTCTGGGCAGCAAGGTACTGATTGATGTCGGCCAGAATTCCTGCCCAGAGCGGGCTGGAAAGGCTGGTTCCCCCGATCTGTCCGCAGGAAGCGGAGGCGCCGTAACAGACGTAGGCGCCGGTGGCCGGATCACCATCCGCGGCAATATCCGGGTAGCCGCGTTTCCCATTTGCCGCCAACCCGCTGCCGGTTTGCCAGGTCGGGCGATTGAAAATGACGCTGTAGCCGCCGCCCGAGCCAACAGGACTGCTGGAGTAACCGAGCTGCAAACAGGCGAAGAAGGTGCCGCAGTATTTCCAGGCAACCTCTCCTGGCCACGACGGGCCGACGTTGGCGCTGAAGCGCGTGCCGCCAACCGCGGTGACGTACGGGTCACTGGCGGGATAGTCCGCACCTGGATTAGTGCTGCCGCAGGTCGATCCACTGTCACCGGCCGAGAAGAGGTAGGTGTGGCCGGTGGCGCTATTCGAGGTAAAGATGTTGTTGGTGGCCGAAACGAACGGATCGCTGGTGGAGGAAGGTTCGCACTCGCTCCAGCTATTGGTGATCTGAAGGTTGTTGTTTGAGTCGGTGCCGGCAAGATTTAGCGAGTCTTCCAGCCCGACGTCGGTGGGATTCCCGCTGGTGTCTGTCGGCGCTTCGTAGTAGTCGACGGTGGCGGCCGGCGCCATTCCGCTTGACGACTCGATGTCCATTCCCGCCTCGCCGCCATCCGCCGTCGTCGTGCCGCCGTCGACGGGGATGACCTTGAGCCGCCCGTTGGCGGTGGTCGCGGTGCTGGCGCCGGTCGTGGCGGCGAAAGAATTCAGCGTGGAGTCGGATGGAGGAACCGTCCACAGAGTGATGCCGACGTGCTGTCCGGACCCGTTGTACCCGGAGGTCCATAGTGGGTTGACGTCATAGGCGTTGGCGAAGTCCTGTGGATAGTACGCAGGCTGACCGTGTGCGATGCCGTTGGACAACAGGTGGAAGCGCGGAATGTTACTGAGCCCGGAGATGCTTTCAACAACATCCGCGACCGAGCCGTCGACCACGGGATCGTTTGCCGGCGCGAAGAAGGTCTCATTCTTCCCGCCTATCGAAGCGCGGAAGTCTCGTAGCGACACGTGCGTAAGCGACTCGATCTGGCTCACGGTTCCGCGCGCGGTGACCAGCAAATTATTTGGATAGGTTGCCGTAATCGAAAGTCCGTGACCTTGAATCCACGAAATGACCTGCTGGACCTGATCCGTAGTGGGGTTGTAGAGCGCGTTGACCAGATCCTGACTCAAGTAACGGTGATAGCGAGCGCTAGAGGGATCTGCCGCAGACTGGAGAAAGGCGTCCAGGCCCTGCGGATCCCTGAGTCGCAGGCCGACGTTTATGGTGAGCACGTCTCCCGCCGCGTGCGGCCCCAGCTGGGCCGCCTGGCCGTTTCGCACGACATCGGGCACGTGCCCGGGAAGCGTGCGAGGCCCAGCCGAAGCGGCGGAAGCCACGCTCCTGTGTCCAGGTGGTATGAACAACAAGCCGGCGACGGCGAGAACGACGAGCCAATGCAAGTACGTGCGGCGGTGCATCCCTTCCTCCTACTTTGTTCCGAAACAGACGAGTCCGTCGCCGTTTCGCCTGCGTTGGCGACAGATATCTTGGCTAGCTTAGGGTCCTGAATGGCAAACGTCAAGCGACCCGGAAGTGCGCGTGACGCGGACGCCCGACTCCAGATGCCGGAGGTGGACTGTCTGCAATTTTCTCGAATGCGCGACATTGCCAGCTACCATGAAATATGTCAGCCCACGGCTCACTCGATCTTGCTCGGCCCTGTAACGGACGTTTGGAATCCGTGAATACCGGGTCGCCTCGCAGCGTGAAGTATCGACGGGGGATCATCGAAACCAGTATTTGGAAGTATCCGATTGAAGGATCCGTCGAGGTTCGAGGTAACCACGTGGGCGACGACGTCCAGTCGGATCTCAAAGTGCACGGCGGCCGCGACAAAGCCGTGTATGCCTACGCTTCCGAGGATCTGGAATGGTGGAGCTCGGCGCTGGGCAGGCGCCTGGCGCCCGGTACCTTCGGGGAGAACCTGACCGTTTCCGGCCTGCGGGTTTCCGACTCAGTGGTGGGGGAGCAATGGCGTATCGGCGGCTGCGTGCTGCAGGTCACCGAGCCTCGGCTTCCCTGCTTCAAACTCGGGCTGAGAATGGGGGACCCACGGGTTCTTTGACGATTTGCAA
>DHWR01000076.1:4926-5169 GCA_002413265.1 Chloroflexi bacterium UBA5177 | reverse complement strand
GGCGCGCAGGAAGCCGACCAGGGTAATTCCGGACTCGCGCGCAAGATCCACGGCCAGAGTAGAAGCGGCGGAGACCGCGGCCACGACCGGGATCCCGACCATCAAAGCCTTCTGCACGATCTCGAATGAGGCCCGGCTGCTGACCAGCAGCACGGTGTCATGCAGCGGCAACGCGCCCTTCCGAAGGCGGTCTCCAATGACCTTGTCGACGGCGTTGTGCCGGCCAATGTCCTCCCGGGCTAC
>DHWR01000076.1:0-4612 GCA_002413265.1 Chloroflexi bacterium UBA5177 | reverse complement strand
CTGGCACGTCCGCAGATACCACAGCTGGAGGTCGTGTAGACATTTCGCTTCCACTGCTCCGGGTCCAAGCGCGCGGGATCGACGGGATTGACATTGACGATGTTCGCGGCGGAATCCCTATCGTCGGTGGGACAGTGGGTTATCGATGCGATGTCTTCCGCTCCGTCTATCAGGCCTTCGGTTAAGAGGAATCCGGCGGTGAGGTCGAAGTCATCGCCGGGCGTCCGCATAGTGACTGCAATACTGCAGCCTGCGAATCGAATTTCCAGCGGCTCCTCGACTGCAACGGCGTCGGAGACCTGGCGGCTCTGGTTGTCGGTGTATGAGAGGATTCCGGTCCTCTGTTCCACGGGCCGCCTCGAAACGCTGTCTGCGAGGTAGACGTGCGGGATCGTCATCGATCTTCAACGGGGCCGTAGCCGGTTCCCTCGATGGAATCTCGAAGGAGCCGGCGGCTGAGGTGCGAAGAGTCGTAGTAGACACTAAGCGCGTGCGACGCGAGGTCCAGATGAACTGAGGCTACGCCCGAGAGACTGTTGATGGCGTTGCGCAGGTCCATCGCTTCGCTTTCACGCGCGAGGCTCGGCACGGCGAATGTTGCCACATCCATTCCTTTTCCATCATATGCTGATGGTCCTGAAACCCCACGTCCAGTGTCCCTGGTACGAAGCTTGCTCCTAAACAGTCATCTCAACTTTCTTCAGGAGGCAATGTGGTGGCGGATATTGGTTTATTCATCCTGCGTTTGACGCTTGGATCTCTGATGGCGGGCCACGGAACTCAAAAACTATTGGGCTGGTGGAAAGGTCCCGGACTGACCGGGACGCACGGCATGATGGAACACCTGGGAATGCGACCGGGGAAGGTGTGGGGCACGCTGGTCGCCGTCGGCGAGACATCGGGCGGCCTTTTGACGATGCTTGGGTTCTTGAGCCCACTCGGGCCGTTGAACATCATGTCCTCGATGATCGTCGCAATCCGGCGAGTCCACTGGAAGACTCCGGTTTGGGCTTCTGAAGGCGGCGCCGAACTTGCCGGGACGAACCTGGCGGCGGCCACCGTGCTCCTTCTCGCCGGCCCTGGCCGCTACTCACTCGACTCGATTCTGGGGATCAGGATGCCGCGATGGCTCACGGCGCTCTTCTGTCTCAACATCGCAGCCATAACGACTATCGCCCTTCGGCGTCCAGACGTTGCGGTCACGGTCGTCGAGAAGGCGACTTCGTTCGTACCTTCATCACTGCAACCGACGAGCAGCCCTCACGTCGTCATGGAGACGCGGCCGGCAGCGGCGGACATGCAAACGACGCCCGCAAGGTCAGAGGTCGAGGTATAGGCAGCCGATCTCGTCCGGAGTGGGCTAGGCGTAGATCGAGCTGAGCGCTTCACCGGGGTCCGGGTGCTGGAAAACGAATCCCAGCTCCCGGGCCCTTTCCGGTATGACGCGTTGGCTCGCCAGCAGCATGTTGGCTCGCTGGCCAAGCGCCAGTCGAAGCAGTAGTGGGTAAAACGGCACCCAGGAAGGACGGTGGAGCGCGGCACCCAGTTGCTGACAGAAGGTCGTCATGGTCACGGGGTGGGGAGCCGAGGCGTTGACGGCTCCGCGCACCTCCTCGTTGTCGATGGCAAAGAGGATAAGTGAGACCAGGTCTGACAAATGGATCCACGAAAACCATTGATCGGGCCGCCCGAGGGTTCCTCCCAGAAACAGCTTGAAGGGGAGTTCCAGCAACGGCATCTCGCCCCCTTTGCCCAGTACGACGGCGGTGCGCGTGCGTACTAGCCTCACGCCTGCATCCTCGGCGGGCAGGGCCGCGGCCTCCCAGTCTCGAACCACGGCGGCGAGGAAATCCGCCCCTGCCGGCGCCTCCTCGGTCAAGACGTCGCTGCCACGGTCGCCGTAGTAGCCAATCGCAGATTGGCTCACGAAAACGGGAGGCCTGGGGTCCGCCAGCCGTAGCGCCTCCACGAGGGCGTAAGTCGAGTCGACGCGGCTGTTTCGGATCTTCGCTTTTTCGGACGTAGTCCAGGGCTGCCAGGGCTTGATAACCGGCGTCCCGGAGAGATTGACGGCCGCATCGGCCCCGATGAGCGCGCCCGCCCAATCGTCCACCGCCGGTGGGTGCCATTCCCGAACTTCTACTTCGGAGCCCAGACGGCCGGCGCGAACGGGGTGAAGGGACAGGATGGTCACTTGGTCGCCGCGAGCCAGGAGGGCACGAACGAGCGCAGTTCCTATGAACCCAGTCGCGCCGCCGACCACCACTCTCATGTGATGCTTAGGGCACGAAACCTCGCGCGATGGCATCTTCCAGATTGGCCTCGAGAACGGTCTTAGGATCGATGGGCCGCTTCACGGGGCTCACCCCCTGGGGCAAGACCCTGCCGCCGCAGCGAGGGCACTGGAAGTGTCCGGTTTCGTCGACCAGGAGCTCGTCGCCCTGGTGAACGGGCAAGAACACCAGAGTGTCGGGTCGCGCTCCTCGCTCGCCCTCGACGTCGCCGACATCATATCCGCAGGTCAAACAGCTCAGTTCCGCGTGCACGATCACGCGCTCACTCCTCTCCCCGGCTGTACCTTGCAGAGCCCAAATTCTCGATGATGCACGGGCACCTGCCTCAGCCACTTATATAAATCCGTATAAATTCTGTTGGAGCAACAAACGCTCGGTACCAGAATGGCACATTTGCGTTGTGTACGCTAGGCCAGAGGTGCGAATCGGAGGATGTCTGCCCAAAGGCCGGCGAACCCGAACGAGCTCCGGGACCATCTCGCGAATGAACGAACCTTGCTGGCGTGGATCCGCACCTCGATCACCATCGGAGCGCTGGGGTTCGTGGTGGCCAAATTCGGCGAGGTGAACGGCGGGCGCGTTCACCCTCTCACGGCGAGAGCAGGCGCGGCGATCGGCGTCTCACTGGTCGTTGCCGGCATGCTCACCGGTATTCTGGCCACACTCCGCTTCCTTCAAACAGGGAGGGACATTGAGTCTGGTGTGGTCAGATTCTCGCCGGTGCTGGACATCGCCCTGGCAGTTCTGTTCAGTATCGCCGGGGCTGTGCTAGCGGTCTATCTGATCGCGACCTCCTAGGGGCCGGTTAAGATGGAAGACGCCTGGGGCCATCGTCTAGGGGACTAGGACACCACCCTTTCAAGGTGGCGACACGGGTTCGAATCCCGTTGGCCCTACCAACCTGTCCCTTTCCTTTCCCTTGGCCCGCCGGAAAGCGGTAGTATCGGGGTCGGTAGCTGCTTGAAGCAGGCTGGTAATTGGCCCGCAGCAGCGGACAGATGCCCACGGGGGCGGAAGAGAGGGAAACATGGCTGACTACGCACCTGGAACACCAGTTTGGGTCGACCTTCAGACTTCCAAGATGGATGATGCGAAGGCCTTCTACACGAAGCTGCTCGGCTGGCAGGCAGAGACAGTCCCGGACCCTGCTGCCGGCGGGTACACGATGTTCATGTCGAACGGCAAGGCCGCGGCGGCGCTTGGCCCGACCTTCGACCCAAACCAACCGTCGGCCTGGAACGTGTACGTGAGTACGACGGATGCGGACGCTACTGCCCAAAAGGTTAAGGACGCCGGCGGGAAGGTGGTCGCGCAGCCAGGCGACGTCTTTGACGCGGTTGGCCGCATTGACGACCACCAGGAAGTCGTCCTCGCCCCGCCGGTAGATGACCAGGTCGTCGAGAATGCCGCCGTCCTCCCGGCAGAGCAATGTGTACTGGGCCCGCCCCGGCGCGACCTGGGTCACGTCGTTTGTCAGCACACCCTGGAGATAGTCGGCGGCTCCCCGGCCGCGAACGTCCAAACGCCCCATGTGGCTCAGGTCGAAGACACCGGCGACGGTCCGAACCGCGAGGTGCTCTTCGCGGATCGAGGAGTACTGCTGGGGGAGGTCCCAGCCGCCGAAGTCGACCATCCGCCCACCGAGAGCGAGGTGCTCAGCGTGGAGGGCAGTCCGCTCAGTTGCTGCCAAACTCGCTCTCGCCCAGCAGGTCGGTGACCTCTTCGGGCTCGACGTAGAGCAGCAGCTCCTCGTCGTGCCGGCGGCGGGCATCCATGACGATCGCGCGGATGTGCTCGGTNNTCGTCTCGACCTGGCAGCCCGATCAGATGAAGGGTGCCGATGTCGTGAACGAAGTTGGGGCCTTCGGCTGGAGCGAGCTCTACACTCGCGACGTGCCGGCCGCCAAGGAGTTCTACTCCAAGGTCTTCGGCTGGGGCAGCGAAGACAACGACATGGGCGACGGTAGCAAGTATACCGAGTTCAAGATCGACGGCAGAAGTATCGCCGGCGGCTTGGACATGACGAAGATGCTGCCTGCGGAGGTACCGCCGCATTGGCTGGTGTACTTCGTGGTCGCCAATGCGGACCAGTCTATCGACAAGGCCAAGGAGTTGGGCGCGGAGGTCCTCCATGGCCCGATGGACATCCCGATAGGACGATTCGCCGTGCTCCGAGATCCAGTTGGGGCGGTGGTCGCGATCTTCCAGGGCAAGGAAGCTTAAAGGATTTAGATTTTCGGGGGGGGGGGGGGGGGGGGGGTGCCCCCCCCCCCCCCCCCCCCCCCCCACCCCCCCCCCCCCCCCCCTCCTGGCTGGGC
>DHWR01000305.1:7267-7581 GCA_002413265.1 Chloroflexi bacterium UBA5177 | reverse complement strand
TACTGCCCCTCCATGAATGACACTCCCTTTCCTTTAACGGTATGGGCCACGATTACGGTCGGCACGCTGACGGCGCGGCGTGCGGTGTCGCAGGCGGTCAGGATCTGCTCCATGTCGTGACCATCGATCTCGACGGTCTCCCAGCCAAAGTCCCGGAACTTCTGTGCGGGGTTCTGGATGGGCGCTTCGCGGTGCGAGCCTGCATACCCGTCTGGCGCAAAAGTCCAACCGAACTGGGACAGCTTGTTGTGGTCCAGGATGGCAGTCAAGTTGCCAAGTCCAAATCGGGGCGCGGTGTGGATGGCCTCCCAGAT
>DHWR01000305.1:4828-6967 GCA_002413265.1 Chloroflexi bacterium UBA5177 | reverse complement strand
ACGCCGGGCGTGACGGTCATATCTGGATGGCCCTGCAGACGAGAGTTGATTGAGTCGAAGGTCAGGAGCTCCTCGACCGGAAAGTAGCCCCGGAGCGCCAGGGCAGCGTACCAGCCGATGCTCGAGTGCCCCTTGGACAGGATGAAGCGATCACGGTCGGCCCAGTCGGGCCGCTTCGGATCGATGCGCAGAACGCGGAAATAGAGCGCGGCCAGCACATCGGCTGCAGAGAGCGGCCCTCCGATATGTCCCGCGCCGGCATGGTGCACGGCGCGAATGACCAGGCGGCGGATTTCTTGCGCTTTCTCGGCGAGATCCTGGATGTCTTCAGTCATTTCGAGGCCGGTGAAAACGATGGCATAGTCATTCTCGTAGCAAAATCCGCGGATTGGAGCGGGCTCTCCACCTAACGATTGCATAAAATCAGGTTACTGTCATCGTGGCGGACCAAGGACGGCGAGAAAGGCGGCGCGGATGGCACCGAGCATCGTGAGGTATCCTGCCGAGCACCCGCAGTCTGACGGTACCGTCTTGGACGTGACCCGGGAAGCGGCGGGGGGGAAGTATGTGAGCTTTAGGCTCTGGCGGCTTGCCCCGGACCAGGAAGTCGAAGACGACACGGGCGACGAAGAGGTTGGCCTTGTCGTATTAAGCGGGAAGGTCAGCGTGCACACGGCCGCACAAAGCTGGGAGCGCATTGGCGAGCGCGACAACGTGTTCGAGGGACGGCCCTACGTTGTTTACCTACCTCCGCACACTAGCTTCAGGCTCAAGGCGGTGACCAACTGCGAGGTGGCGCGTGCCGGCGCCAAGGCGGAACGTGGAGCAGAAAGCCGACTGATCACGCCGGAGGAGATTGGAGAGGAATCGCGCGGTGAAGCCAACGCGCAGCGGACGATCCGTCACGTTCTGGAGGCGGATAGCCCGGCGGAGCACCTGTTCCTCGTGGAGGTAATCACGCCCAGCGGAAATTGGTCGAGCTACCCCCCGCACAAGCACGATACGGACGATCCGCCTCGGGAGACGTATCTCGAGGAGACCTATTACCATCGCATGCGGCCCCCTCAAGGCTTTGGGTTCCAGCGCGTTTACACACGCGACGGTGCGCTGGATGACGCTGTGGTAATCGAAGATGGAATGCTGGTGATGGTGCCGAAGGGATACCACCCGGCTGTCGTCGCGCCGGGATACGATCTGTACTATCTCAACGTCATGGCCGGGCCCGTCCGCGAATGGCGTTTCAACGATGACCCGGACCACAAGTGGGTGGCGGAGTCGTGGCGGCCCTACGGGGCAGAGGCGCCGAGCTGAGATTCGGCGCGCGGGTGACGCACGAACGAGGAGGACGGCAATGAAGACCATCCGGATGACGACGGCCCAGGCGATCACGAGCTTCCTCGTTCAGCAGTACGTGGAACGCGACGGGCTCGAACAGCGCTTCTTCGCCGGCATATTCGGCATCTTCGGACACGGCAACGTTACAGGACTGGGCCAAGCATTGGAGGAGGTCGGACAGGACCTGCGTTTTTACCAACCCAAAAACGAGCAGGCAATGGTCCACACCGCGGCAGCCTATGCCAAAGCGAAGAACCGGCTGCAGACCTTCGCCTGTACCTCGTCGATTGGCCCCGGCGCCACGAACATGGTGACGGGCGCCGCCGGCGCGACCATCAATCGCATGCCCGTGCTCCTTCTGCCCGGGGACATCTTCGCCAACCGCACGCCACATCCGGTGCTCCAGCAGCTGGAGTATCCGGGGAGCCAGGACGTGAGCGTCAACGACTGTTTCCGGCCGATCTCGAAGTACTGGGATCGGATCAACCGCCCGGAGCAAATCGTGTCAAGTCTGCCCGAAGCGGTGCGGGTGCTCACCGACCAGGCGGAAACCGGCGCCGTCACGGTGTGCCTGCCGGAGGATGTCCAGGCCGAGGCATACGACTTCCCTGAAGGCTTTTTCGCGAAGCGAGTGTACCGGATTCCTCGCCAGGCGCCGCCGGAGAGCGAGCTCAAAGAAGCGTTAGGAATGATGCGGAAAGCCAGGCGCCCACTGATCATCGCCGGCGGCGGTGTCATCTACTCGGAGGCGTCGGGCGCGCTTGACGAACTGGCGCGGACCTGCCGTATTCCCGTGTGTGAGAC
>DHWR01000305.1:0-4567 GCA_002413265.1 Chloroflexi bacterium UBA5177 | reverse complement strand
GCATCGGCACGCGCCTGAGCGACTTCACCACTGCCTCGCACAGCGCCTTCCAGAACCCCGAGGTGCGATTTGTCAACATCAACGTGACCCCCATGGATGCGTACAAGCTTGGAGGTCTTGCGCTGGTCGGCGACGCGCGTGCCACCGTCATGGCCTTGACCCAAGCGCTCAAGCAGGCCGGATACGGCACTGGGCCGGAATACGAAGCCACGACACGAGATCTAAAACACCAGTGGGATGAAGCTGTCGAGCTGCAACGGGAATCGATGGGGCCGGTGCTTCTTACCCAGGCGAATGTCATCGGGATCGTCAACTCGTTCAGTCAGCCCCGGGACGTCGTGGTTTGCGCGGCGGGGGGCCTTCCCGGAGACCTGCTCAAGTTGTGGCGGACCAGAGATCCCAAGGGCTATCACCTGGAATATGGGTACTCGTGCATGGGCTACGAGATTGCGGGGGGATTGGGCGTGAAGATGGCAGACCCCAGCCGTGAGGTGCACGTGATGCTGGGCGACGGCAGCTATCTCATGCTGAGCAACGAGATCGTCACCAGTATTCAAGAAGGGCAGAAGCTCACGATCGTACTGCTAGACAACCACGGCTTTCAGTGCATCCGCGGCTTGCAGGAGGCCTCCGGCTCTCCTGCTTTCGGCAACGAGCTGCGTTATCGTGACGAGGTCAGCGGGCTTCTGGATGGCCCCTACATTCCCATTGACTTCGTTAAGAATGCGGAGAGCCTGGGCGCGAAGGGCTATTATGCCGACACGAAGGAGTCACTCGAAGACGCGCTGTCGTTGGCTTCGAGGGAGCGAAGGACGGTCCTGATCTACGTCCCCATAGCCGTCGATTCCGCAGTTCCCTCTTACGACGGCTGGTGGGATGTCCCGATCGCCGAGGCCTCCGAAGAGAAGAGCGTACAGGAATCCCTGCGCTCGTATCGCGAAGCAAAGAAGAAGCAGAAGCTGTACGGATAGGTCGAGGTGCGGCATGTCTGACATCGGATTCGGCGTCATCGGCCTTGGGCGGATGGGCACGCTACACGCCCAGCATCTCGGAGGCATGATCACGGGAGGGCGGCTGGTGGCGGGAGCGGTGGACCCCAGAGACCTGGAAGGGCTTCGGGCCCGGCAAGACTTCGCGTACCCCGTTGTCGGCTCAGTCGAGGAGCTGCTCGCCAATCCGGAGGTCGAGGCGGTTGTGATTGCATCGCCCACGAGCGTCCACGACGAGCACATCAGGCTGGCAGCGGCCCAACGTATGCCCATCTTCTGCGAGAAGCCTCTGGCTGACTCGGTCGCTCGGGCCGCCGCGGCCGTGCAGGGTGTCGAGCAGACAGGCGTTCCTTTCCAGATAGGCTTCCATCGCCGGTTCGACGAGGGATACGCGCGGGCACGGGATCACATTCAGGAAGGGCAGATCGGGGAACCTGAGCTTTTCCGCGGCATCACCGCAGACCACATCCCGCCCTTCGAATATCTGCGTACCAGCGGAGGGTTGTTCTGGGATCTGGGCGTCCACGATTTCGACGCCGCGCGCTTCCTTATGGATGATGACGTCGTGGCGGTTCACGCTGCCGGAGCGATCAAGGTCGAGCCACGGCTTGCCGAGATTAGGGATATCGACTATGGCGTGACGACTCTCCGCTTTCGGAAAGGAAGCCTGGGAGTAGTCCAAAACAGCTGGCGGGCTCCCTGGGGCTGCGAAATCCGCGCCGAGGTCTGCGGGTCGAAGGGAAGGGTGGTTACCGAGCAAGACGAGAGAGTGTTCACCCGCCTATATACCGAGGAGGGAATCATCGGCGAGCGCCACCAGCGATTTCTGGAGCGATTCAGGGAAGCGTACCGCAGGGAGCTGCAAGCGTTTGTCGATGCCGTGCACTCGGGCGTCGCGCCGTCGCCCGGCCCCCAGGACGGTCTGAAGGCCATTCAGGTCTCCGAGGCGGCGACCGTGAGCAGCCGCGAGAATCGGTGGGTGGACATCGACCCGTGAAGAGCACATCGTGCTGAACGTGAAAATCGGCACCGCCCCTGTGAACTGGAACAACGAGGACGTGCCGGACTACCGGCCCTGGACTGAGTACGGGCAGATGCTTGACGAGATGGCAGAAGCCGGATACGACGCGACGGAGGTCAGCAGCCAGTTCCCGGCCGATCCGGAGCAAGCGAAGCGTGACCTTCACTCCCGCGGTTTGGAGGCTGCCTCCAGCTTCGTAGCACTGAACCTGCGCGATGAGGACATTCATGATCGAGAGGCGGATCGCGCGGTGGAGCGCGCACGCTACTTAAGGTCGCTGGGCACTGACGTGCTCATCGTCGCCGACAGCGGCGACGAGCGCCGGCAGGCTCTCGCCGGGCACGTGAGCGCGGCGGATGGCCTGGACGATGCTAGGTGGCAATGCCTGGTCAGCGGGCTGGAAAAGGTGGCGGATCGATGCGCACTCGAGGGCCTGCGCATCGTCTTTCACAATCACGTGGGAAGCTACATCGAGACCGAGGCCGAGCTCAGTCGGCTCCTCGACACGTCAGATCCTGCTCGCGTGGGGCTTTGCCTGGACGTAGGGCACCTACTCTTCGGCGGCGGAGACGTCATGCGAGTGATGGGACCCTATGGGGCCCGCGTTCAGTACGTCCATCTCAAGGACGTGGACCTCGAAGTCCTCGATCGCTGCCGGCGCGCGGAGCTAGGCTTTCGAGACGCTCTCCGCTTGGGCATATTTACCGAATTCGGTGCGGGTGGAATGGACTTCGATAGCTTCTTTGCGGCGCTCGAGAACCAGGGCTATTCCGGTTGGATGATCGTGGAGCAAGACACGACACGCAAAACGCCGATGGAGAGCGCCAGGATTTCCCGAGAGTACCTCCGCCGAACCCTCGGCGTGTAGGCTTGCCGGCCACAACCGCCGTTACTTCATTGGCCAGGTTGAAACATCTCGCGACTGGGCGCCGTAATGCCGTGCAGTGAGGTATAAGCCAGCGAGGTCCGGTTCTTTCTCTGCCTTAGCCTGGCTCCAATCGAGAATCTATTGACGTTTCAGGAAATCCGTAGTATAGTAGGGCTTCGAGAGATGGACCAATCCCATAGTGGATAGCGTGCTCGCGGGCCTTTGTGGGCCCTCAATTCACGGTTAGCCACTGATGAACCCGATCCGAAAACGGATCGGGTTTTCCATCTTGCCAGGTCTGGGGCTCGTCACGATGTCATTTTTCCGCCATGTCACCGTCATTGAACGGCCATGTGCCGGCCACGCAGCCGCCATCGTCAAAGCGTATCGTTCCACTCATGAGACACGGTCAAAGAGGCGAGGACGTTGAAAACTGCGATTGAGGACGCTCAGGTGACCAAAGGACCGGCTGGGACCGTGGAAGGGAATGGGCACGTAACCGTCGAGG
Source organism: Chloroflexi bacterium UBA5177 (assembly GCA_002413265.1). Classification (GTDB taxonomy): domain Bacteria; phylum Chloroflexota; class UBA5177; order UBA5177; family UBA5177; genus UBA5177. Next base: position 1,181 of record DHWR01000305.1, on the reverse strand, counting down.
CGACCGGCGTCTCGCCGGAAGTACTCGAATTCTTGGCGAGCGCCTCAGCGGATGAGATCCCTGTAAATCCTTCACATGAGGCGTCCACCACGGTGTCGAGACGCAGCCTTCTCGGGTCGCTAAGAGACAAGATCGCAGGGCACGCAGAGACCGGAAGAGGGAACCCTACTGCGCCACAGGCTAGACGATTCCTCCTGTGGCTAGGGGCGATCGTCGTCATCTTTAACTGCATCTTCGCGTTTTGGGTGATTGCGAGGCCCGCAAACGGTGGGCGGATCATTGGCGGCGCCGACGTCTTGGAGGCCGCCGGGCCCTTGCTGGGTGCGCTCGTGTATTTCGCGATGAGCCGCCGCCTGAAGGACCGAACGGGCTCGGCGCTACACAAGACCTGGGATTTGCACGCTTGGTCGCCCACCTTCCTGGCACTCGGCGCCGTCTGGTACGCCGTCGGCCAGCTGATCTGGTCATACTACGAGCTGGTCATACACCAGGCGCCGTTCCCATCCCTCGCGGATGCAGGATATCTGGCCGCGTATCCGTTCCTCTTTCTGGGCATTCTTTTCTTGCCGGTTCGCCGGACCTCGGGTGCCGCCCGCGCCCGTGTCCTGCTCGATGGAATTGTCATCATGGCGGCCGTCGTAACGTTCAGCTGGTACTTCGTACTTGGACCGACCCTCCTCCAGGGCGGAGAGGCAGATTTCTCTAAGTTGGTCGGAACGGCCTACCCGCTGTGTGATCTAGGCCTCGTCTTCTGCCTGCTCCTGCTCGCCGGTCAGTCCGGTTCCAGCCATTTGCGTCGTGCGATCTGGACGCTCTCTCTGGGGCTGCTAGCGGTCGTTTGTGCAGACATCGTATTCGACTACAAGAACCTGCACGGCACCTATGAGACCGGTGGGCTCAGCGACCTCGGTTGGCCATTGGGTTTCATGTTGATCTGCCTCGGCGCGCTCGCCGCGAGGGTTGATGGCGCTCGACAAGTGGCTACCGCTCGCGAGTCAACGGGAGGTACCGAGGACATATCGCCGCGGTCGCCCCTGCCCGCCTGGTACTCGCTGGCGCCGTACGCCTTGGTTCCGCTGGTCGGCGGACTCATGGTCTATGTCGGCCATGTTGGCGGGAATCCTGCTGTCGATCCGGGCGTGTACATCGGTGGAGCGGTCCTAATCGGGCTGGTGCTGGTG
>DHWR01000104.1:5451-6778 GCA_002413265.1 Chloroflexi bacterium UBA5177 | reverse complement strand
CGGTCACATTTTCCGGGGCAAACGCGTGCTATAGCTGACCGGTATCGTGCCTCACTACACCGTCGCGCGACTGAGCGAGAGCTTGGACTAATGTCACGAGTGCGACAAGCGGTATTTCACCTGCACGAGCAAGGTACGTATCCCAGCACAACCCAGATCGAGAAGCACCTAGAGTTGCCGGGATGTTTCCGGAACCCATCCGTCAGAAGCGCTCGTGAGCATGCTTTGCGGGTGTTGGGAAGAGCATGCTGACCTTTGAAACGCGCGTAAAGGAGTGACTTTGAGGAGAGGGAAATAGATACCAGCTCCTGCGCAGGACAGCGAGACGTTGCGGTACGACGACTGAGATCCTGATACCCTCGCCTTGCCGCCAAGAAGCCACCTGTGCGACCTGAAGCCAATCGGTGTTGGTACGCGCCACGTTCAGCCGCTCACTGGCTGTATCACGCGCTTGACCGAGGCGAAGTGTGTTCGGGTGAGGTCGCTCATTCTCGGTGAGACACTTTTACGCTTCCCAAAAGGCTACTGGACGGAAAGGCGTGCTGCAAGCCGCACATCGTCATTTCGCAAGAGCGGTAAGGGACTTAATGGGCACGGGCAGCACAGCGGCGGCGGGGATAGAGGCACACTTAGATCACATCGTTGGGAAGCATAAAGTGGCCATGCCGAACTGGAAGCATAAGGTGGCGGCGCGGCCAAGTTATGGGTTAAGTCACAGGCTACAATATCCGCGACGGAAGCAGGCGACATGATCCAGGTCGAAATTGCAGAACTAAAGGCTCGTCTCAGCGAGTACCTGGCCCGCGTCCAGGCCGGGGAAGAGATAGTGGTCGCTGACCGTGGCGGCCCGTTGCCCGCCTCTTGCCTCCGGAATGGAGCGGATCGAGCGAGGACGCTAGGCTCCTCGATCTCCAACGCAGAGGACTGCTGCGAGTGGGCACGGGAGTGTTGCCCAAGGAATTTTGGGATCTGGGGCGTCCTGAGGACACGGAGAGCAAGGTTCTATCGGCTCTTGAAGCGGACCGCGCCGACAGACAATAGGTGGCTCGACCAATGGGTCGTTACCCCGGCCGGAAATCGGTGCCACATTTTATGGTATGTTCTATGGTATGAGAACATCCATCGATGCCGCCGGACGATTGGTCGTCCCACGAGAAATCCGCCGCCAAGCGGGACTGGCTCCCGGTGTCCCGCTCGAGGTGCGCTGGCACGACGGCCGAATTGAGATCGAGCCAGCCGCCCTTGCGGTGACTATACGTCGTGAGGGGCGACTTGTCGTGGCGGTTCCGAACGTTGACCTCGATCCACTGTCCTCGCAGACTGTCGA
>DHWR01000104.1:0-5153 GCA_002413265.1 Chloroflexi bacterium UBA5177 | reverse complement strand
GCGGCCGGACTCGTAGAGCTCTACGCGGTCCTGACGCGATTGCCTCCGCCACACAGACTGTCGCCTTTAGACGCCAAACAGCTCGTCGTGGCCAACTTTATCGATGGTGTGGCGCAGATCGTGGCTCTCGGCGCCGGCTCCTACAAACAGATCTTAGACACGGCGCCGGAGCGGAAAATCTCCGGCGGCGCCATCTACGATGCTGTAATCGTGGCGAGCGCGCTTGCTGCCAACGTGGATGTCCTGCTCACCTTCAACGTTCGCCAGTTTCGATCGCTCGCCGACTTGGGTGTCGAAATTGTGGCGCCAGGCTAACCCCAGTGCTAGGCATACGGCGATTATCAGTTGTCTGCCGGCCTCAGCGGTGTCTCACTGCCGCAAAACGGCTAATACTCCGCAGCATCTCNNCCTACAAACAGATCTTAGACACGGCGCCGGAGCGGAAAATCTCCGGCGGCGCCATCTACGATGCTGTAATCGTGGCGAGCGCGCTTGCCGCCAACGTGGATGTCCTGCTCACTTTCAACGTTCGCCAGTTTCGATCGCTCTCCGACTTGGGGGTCGAAATCGTCGCGCCAGGTTAACGCGAGCGCTGGGCATGCGGCGAATATCAGTTGTCTGCCGGCCTCAGCGGCGTCTCACTGCCGCAAAACGGCTAATACTCCGCAGCATCTCAATCGTGTGCTGCACGGTCCGTTCTCCCTGGCCGCCAATCGTATGAACCAGCCGTGCAAGCTCCAGCATCGACTCGCCCGCCGCGCTTCCCTGAAGCACTGCGCGCCGGACATCCTCCGCCAGCTCCGGCTCGGCGCCTTCGTTCGCCAGCCGCTCGAGCTCCTGAAGGATCAGGCTGCCCATGAGCTTCACCACCCGCGCCTGCTCCACTGCGACGGCCGCCGGCTCCGCGAACAACGAGAGGAGGTCCATGTCGGCAATGCTGAAGGTCTGCGAGTTCTGCTTGTCGAGCACCTCCAGCACCCCCTCGACCACCTCTCCGACCACCAGCGGGACGGCCAGGATGGTGTTCGGCACGTATCCCGACGCCTCGGCCACGTCGACCGCGAACCGAGCATCGTTCCTGACGTCTGACACCGCGATTGCCTCGCCGGTCACCACCACCCAGCCGGCGATCCCGCTGGTAGCAGGAAAGCGCATCCCGACGATGTCGGGATCGTCGCTGCTTGCCTCGAATACCAGCTCGCTGGTCTCGTGATCGACCAGGGCGATAGATGACGCGCGTGCGTCGAACAGTCGGGCGGCAGCTCGCACGATTCCGCTCAGCAGAGCCCGATACGGCGCGTCCCCGATGACCGCGTTCAGCACGTCCGACAGAGCGAGGACGTGGCGCAGCGCCGGTACGCTCCCGCGGTTCTCCAACTGCGTGCGAAGCTCGTCGAGCTCCATCGCCTGGTTGGCGACCGTGCTTAGAGCGTGCTCCAGTCTCCTGGCCAGATTCGGGTCTTCACTCATCGCGCTTCTCCTCCTCCGCAGCTGCAAGCTCCGTGCGTACGTTCTTCGCCGTGTAGTACATCACCGACTTGATCTGGAATGGCGTCAGCGTCGGGTGCTTGGCAAGGATCAGGGCGATGATTCCCGCGATATGCGGCGCGGCAAAACTGTTTCCCGTGCCCGTTGCCCTCTTGCCACCTGCCCACGCCATGTCCACATCCACGCCAGGCGCCGTAAACTCCACCGGCGGGTCAGGATTGTAATAGAACGTGAACGGATCCGGCTCCGCGTGACAGGCGACCGAGATCACCGACGAAAACAGCCACGGATAGCTGTACACGGCTGTGTTGTTCGCAGCCGCCACGATGATCCTGTTCGAGAAATACGCTTGATCGGCAACTTCTCTCAGTATTCCGGCGAAGTCTTGCTTGCTGGTACTCATGCTGACATTGATGACATTCATGCCGTTGTCCAGCGCCCACTGCAGGCCCGCCACAAACGTGCTCCCGTACCCCTTCAGATTCTTGCCGAGGACTCGTGCGCTGTAGATCTCGGCGTCGGGAGCGATCGAGTGGATGATCCCGGCGCAGGCGGTTCCGTGTCCAAACAGGTCGGAATGCGTGCCTTCGGTCACCTCGACGCCGTCATCCGTCTCTTCCACGACGGCCCCACCGCGTAGCATGCCCCCGATGGCTCGATGGTCCCCGTCGACGCCGGAATCCACGATGCAGACCTTCATTCCCAGTCCAGTACTGCCACCCCACGCCCACTCAGGCGTGATCCGCTCCGTAGGAACGGGCGCGATCGCCGGTTGCAGAGAGGGATCGGTGGGCCAGCTAAATGCGGGAAGCTCGCTGCTCACAGGCGAGTCACCGATCTCGCACCGCCGATATGCTGCTTTGGCAGGTTACATTTCACGAGATCGCCTCAATCCAAGACTGCGGCGCGTCCGCAGCGGCGCTCCAATCCAGGTCGATCGAGGATGTGGATCTGGTGCGGTTCAGGCAGGCTGATCAGGCCGCGCTCACGATACTTGCTCAGCACCTGATTGACCCGCACCCTGGAAGCTCCGATGAGATCGGCCAGGTCACCTTGCGTGACATGCAGATGAATCGTGATTGTGCCGTTTGACTCATGTCCATACTCGTCTGCAAACGCCAGGATCTGGGTTGCCACCCTTCCGTCCACGTCCAGCGCGGCCAGCGCTTGAATGTGCGCATTGGCGAGCCGCAGCCGGGACGACAGTATCCGTATGAGGTTCAAAGCGAAACGCGGAATGGTCTCGAGGCATTCTCGAAAGTCTCCGCCCTGCATCCACAGCACCACGCAAGGCTCGATCGTGACAATCGAGGCGGAACGCTCGACTCCCTCCACAACCCCCATCTCCCCGATGATCTGCCCGCGCCCGGCGAGCGCCAGGATAACGGTCCTGCCCTCGGGCTGCTCGACCTGCACCTTCACCGATCCCTCGACGATGACGTACACGCCGGTGGCCATATCCGACGTCGTGATAAGTGTGGCGCCCGCGGGGAATCTCCTTCGGCGCACCAGACCCTGGATCCGGTCCAGCTGCTCCTCGTCGAGACCCTGGAAAAGCAAAAGCGCACCGAGCGACGTCGATTCGACTTCAGGCGACATGGACTTTTCTTCCTTAATAGTGCGAAAGCGGCGAGCCACGTCTCTGGCTCAAAGTCTTGCACGACTCAGCGGCACATGCAAAGATGCAGCACAGGCGCGTCGCTTTCCTCCTCCATTCACTGGCGGCCCACCACCACCATAAGGCCACACGCCATTTCCACTCTCCTCACCACGCTGAGAACCAGAAACCTTCTGCTGCTCATGCTTGGGCGATTGGTATCCAGCAGCGGCGACTGGCTCTACACCGTGGGCATCAGCGTGGCCATGTACCGCTACAGCGGCAACAGCAGCATTGCCGTCGGGATGCTCTTCCTGGTTCGCATGGTTCCCTACGTTCTACTGGGCTCCTTGTCCGGAGCGTTGGCCGGGAGGCTCGGCTATCGGCGCGCCATGATCACGGCGGATCTCGGGCGCATGCTCGCCGTCTTGCTGCTGGCGCTTCTGCTTTCTCCCGGCACCTGGGGAAGTATGTACCCGCTGGTGTTCATCGTCTCGTGTTTCACCTCCTTATTTCGTCCAGCCAGCGTCGGTATAATTCCTTCCCTGGTTCGGTCGAGCGACGAGCTCCTGTCCGCCAACGCGACCCTCATGCAGGCGGACAACATTGCGCTCCTACTGGGCAGTCTCATAGGCGGCATTGTTGCCAGCCGCGGCGACGTGACCCTGCTACTCGTCATCCAGGCGCTTACCTTTGGCGTCTCGGCGGCCTCCCTTCTCTTGATCCAGCCCCGAACGCCGGAACCGAGTGAGGCCGAGCAGGGCCCCGAAGCCCAAGGCGAGGAGAAGGTCGCGGGCTACGGGGGGTGGATGGGAGGCGTGCGCCTCATTACCGAGCGGCCGGTCCTCGTCTTTGTGGTCAGCATCATCGTCATTCCCGAGCTCGTTTCAGGCGCCGTCATCGTCTGGATTACGCCCTTCTCGTACCACGCCCTCCATCTCGGCAACGCGGGAGTGGGATACCTGTTCGCCGCCCTCGGCGCCGGCTCCATCCTGGGCGGCTTCGTTGCCGCGGCCTCAGCGGCTGATCGCCCCCTCGACATTGCGCTAGTAACCAGCGTTGCCGGCGGCGGCCTGGCACTGGCCATCTTTGGGGCCACGTCCATCGCCGCCGTCGCTCTGGTCGCAATAGCCGTACTGGGCGCTGCAGAAACCGTGGAGTTCGCCGTGCTCGACACCCTCGTGCAGAAAGGCATTCCCGAGCGGTTGATAGGCGTGGCCATGGGAAGCATCATGTCGCTGTGCATGATCCTTATGCTCGCCGGCAATGTGGTCAGCGGCGTCCTCACTCAGGTTCCCGGGCTTCGTCCGTCCATCGTGGGCCTGGGAGTTCTGACGATCGTCATCGCCTTCGGCGTGTGGTGGAACTATCGGCGCCAGCTCGCCCGACTGCCATCAGAACAGATCCTGATGACCGTCCCGGCATTCGCCGCTCTTCCATCAACACTGCGCACCTGGGCTCTGCAGCGCATGGAGCGGCAGATAATGCCGGCCAGCGCGGTTCTCATGCGTCAGGGCGAGAGGGGTAACCGCCTCTACGTGCTGGCAGAGGGGCGCGCTCGCGTCGACATAGCGAACGAACAAGGCATCGTGTCGAGCAAAGAGCTTGATGCGGGGCAGGTGATCGGCGAGATAGCCCTGTTACACGACGTCCCACGAACCGCCACGGTCACCGCTCTAACTCCGCTGGTTGCCTACAGCCTTTCGCGCGAAGACGTTTCCGAGCTGCAGGCGCGCGCGGCGGAGTTCCGGGAGTCCCTGCTGGAGATGGCCAACGCTCGCCTGGAGTATCAAGGCACCCTGCGTACAGCCCTCGCGGCCCGCTCCTAAACTCAAAAACAGAGCCCGGGTTACCGGGCTCTGTTCTTTATCGAGGCACTTATTTGACTTGAGCTTCGCAGCGAACTCGTCGAAGCGAACGTCGCTACGTGTTGTTGGGGTCTCGCCTCAGTCCCTAAGGGTTACGTTGAGTCGGTGCCCTTCGGTCTCGTCGGCGTCGTCCGACCGCGTGTTTACGTTCAATCGGCCCTTCGCGCCGTCGTCGATGCGAGTGTTCACGTTCAGGCGGT
>DHWR01000181.1:6897-7214 GCA_002413265.1 Chloroflexi bacterium UBA5177 | reverse complement strand
GGCGTTCAAGCAGAAGCTCTACAAGGTGCTCTCACGTCTGTACTCCGAACATCAGCAAGCCCTCGTGACGTCGTCGTAACCGGACTGACTGACCCACAAGTCTTCCGGTTGCCAACGGCCATCGCGTTGGCTGCGTATGCAACGCTCGTTATTGAGATGTCCGACAACGTATGCTATGACGGGATAGTTGCCACGGACACACTCGCCCCCGAGCCCGTTCACCCCGCCCTTTTGCGCGTGAAGCGGCTTTGGGGTTCTTAGGAAGTGTGTTGCTGGTGGAATTCCTTTATGGATACGCAACGCTAAGCAGCCTTATG
>DHWR01000181.1:4706-6620 GCA_002413265.1 Chloroflexi bacterium UBA5177 | reverse complement strand
GCCACCGCTGCTGTTGGCCAGCGCGTGCGTACTGCCAGACGAGAGCGGGGGCTGACCCTGGAGGATCTCGGTGGCGGAGCGCTGTCGCGCTCATTTCTCAGTCGTGTCGAGAACGGCAAGACACGAATCTCCCTGAAATCACTGTACAAGATCGCCACACGCCTCCAGCTCCCGATGAGTCACTTCCTCGAAGGTGCTATAGGGCCCGCTGAGGCGCCCCTCGAAATTGCGCTCGACGAGGCCGAATCTTCGCTCGCCCGGCAGGACGCGGAAGGCGCGCTCTCGCGACTCAACCGGGTTTCCGTGCCTGGAAAGCTGCAGCACCGTCTCCTCTACATTCGTGGCCGGGCCCTGAATCTTCTCGAGCGCCATCGAGAGGCCATGCAGACCTTACAGACGGCTCGTGACCTCGCGCTCCAGCATGACGATTCCCACGCTTTGCTGGAGATTGAGTGTGCTCTGGGCGCTGCGTTGTTCGGCATCGGCGTCTATGACGAGGCACAGGTGCACTTTCGCACCGTCCTCAATGGCGGCCAGGGCGGCGTAGAAGATCCGGCCCTTCGTGGCAAGGCTCTCGCCGGTATCGGCAATGTCTTCTACGTCCGCGGAGACGTGGCTTCTGCCCTGGATTATTTCTCGAGAGCGCGTGAGTACATGAGAACGGTCAACGACCCGGACACTGCCGGACGCGTCTACTCCGCGCTCAGCCAGGACTATCTGCAAAAGTCCGATCTTAGCTCGGCCGTTCGACATTCGAGCTACAGCGTCGGGTCATACAGACTGAAACAAAATGCTTGGGACGCCGCACGCGAGCTTGCGACTATGGCCTTTCGATATTTAGCCGCCGACGACCTCGATAGAGCAGCCGAGAGCGCCCAGGATGCCGCGTCACTGGCCGTCGCCATCGGTGACTCCGAGGACGAAGCTTTCGCGCGTTCCGCTCTCGCGGGCGTGTATCTCCGACAAGGGAATCCGGATCTCGCGGCACAGGAAGCCAACCGTGCTCTCGGGCTCGAGGCCAAGAGCCTGCCGGCGCGGTCTGACAGTATGCTGGTCCTCGGGCGCATTGCATCGGAGACCGGGGAGTTTGATGCAGCGAACAACTACTACACCGACGTGGTGAATTCGCTGCGAGGCACTGAGCACCAGCTCAGATTCGCCGAAGCGGCAATTGAGTACAGCCGTTTCCTACACAAACTCGGCGATGTAGAAGCGGCCTACAGTCTTATGCTCGAGGCAACCGAGAAGCGTAGACCGTCGTTCGATTGACCTGGCGCGACTAAATAACGCTTCGATGGGAGAGTCGCGGGCCGGAAACAACCGGCAGACGAGGTTTGGTCTCGGGGTCTCGAATTGCCGCCCGACCTCCGAGGTCGTCACGGCGGTGCGAACGGCGGAGGGTTTGGGAGCCGAGATCGCCTTCGTGGCCGAGGACGTAAATTGCCGCGATGCCTTCCAGCTCCTCACCGCGTCCGCTCTCGAGACGGGTAGAATCCGGCTTTCCACCGGCGTGGTCAATCCGTTCACTCGCAATCCCACGTCGCTGGCCATGGCGGCTGCCACGCTCGACGAGATCAGCGACGGCAGGGCCTCGCTGGGTCTCGGCACCAGTTCGCCGGCCCTAATCGAAGGTCAGATGGGAATTCCTCACACTGGCTCCGTTCGTGTCATGAGGGAAGCGGTTGAGGTGATCAAGCTTCTGCTCGAAGGAGGCACCGTGAGTTACAGCGGCTCGGTCTACAGCTACGTCGAAGCCGAGTTGGAAGTCCGGCCGAAGCAACCCTCCGTGCCTATCTTTTTTGCTGCGATGGGATCGCGGATGCTGAGGCTCGCTGGACGAATGGCCGACGGCGTGCTCCTGAATGTTGGAGCGTCGCCGGCCTACGTGCGCTGGGCCGTAAGTGAGCTGGAGAG
>DHWR01000181.1:0-4513 GCA_002413265.1 Chloroflexi bacterium UBA5177 | reverse complement strand
CGTATGTAAGTGACCACCTCGAGGACAGCCTTCGGCGCGCTCGAGAGTGGCTCGCCATCATGCTCTCGATTCCTCGACAGGGAGAGCTCTTGTTGGAGAAGGCAGGCTTCGATCTCGGAATCCTGGAAGGTATCCGAGAGGAGGTTCGAGGTTACCCGCACGGCGGCAACCGCACCGCCGCGGGGAAGCTCGTCCCTGTGGAGGTCGCCCACGAACTGACGCTCATCGGCACGGCCGCCGAGGTCGGTGCGCGCATCGACGAATATCGCCGCGCGGGAGTTCAAATCCCCGTGCTTGGCATCTCGACGCTCGAAGCCGTCATGCCGGGCGCCTCGTGAAGTCGCCCATGTGCTCGTCGCTAAGGCCGCCGATCCGCTCCCGCCTCGGCTCGCGCAAACACCAGCCCGATGATCTCCCCCGCTCCGCTCTCCCGAAGTGCTTGCCCCGCCGCCGTCAGAGTGCTCCCGGTTGTATACACGTCGTCGACGAGGAGCACGTTCTCGCCATGTAATCGAGCTGCGCACTTGAACGCGTTTTCGAGATTGAGCTTTCTCTCGGCTACGGCAAGCTGAACCTGGTCCAGAGTTTTGCGCACCCGCACAAGCGCTTTTGCCTCGAACGGCAGCGATAAGGCCTGGGCAAGGTGGCGCGAGAGCATTGCCGCTTGGTCATACCCCCTTTCTCGCCGGCGGCTGGAATGAAGAGCGACGTGGACCACAAGGCTCCCACCTGCCTCACCGGCAGCATCCGCCATAAGCCGTCCCATCAAACCCGATATGGCGTGGCGATTTTGGTACTTCAGTGCGTGGACCGCTTCGCGTGCCGCTCCCTCGAACTCTGCAACCCCGATCACGCGCTCGATGACGCCCATGGGCTCGGCGCAGCGATTGCATTGGTGGGCGACCGACAGCCGTCCACAGAGTCCGCAGGTGTTACCGGCTGCCCACGCGACTGAGGTCCAACAGCTTCTGCAAATCCAGCGTCCGACGCGGCGACATCCCACACAAACCGGGGGAAACACAACGTCGAGCGCCCGCTCGAGCGTTGGTACGCGCGGGTACTCGGGCGAGATGCGGAATTTGGAGGTGCTAACGGTTTCCGTGCTTAGCTTCTCAGGCAGCGAGGCCGAGCACCTTCAAAGTGCGATCGAACCTGGTGCGGACGTGCACCAGCGGGCTGCTCAGTCTTCCGTACCAGGTGCCACCGCGCATCGACTCGAGGAAGCTTTCTGCATCCTCAAAGGGAGGCACGTCCACGTAGGCGTGGCCGAACTCGCCGTACGTGTGAGCGTCGCTGCCGGCGCCGCTCAGCAAACTGTTCTCCTTGGCGTACTGGAGTGCGCGAGCATTGAAGCGCGGCAAAGCATTCCGTGCGTTGAAAACTTCCAGGATGTCAATGTGCGGAGTTACGACTTCCAGTGCCTCTCGCTCGATGCGACTCCCGCGGACTTCATCAAAGGGATGAGGAACGTACGCCAGGCCCCCCTGCGCGTGGATGCGCTCCACCGTTTCCAAGGGCGCCTGTCCCGGCGCGATCCATTCACTCAGGAACAGGCCGATGATCTCCCCACGGGAGGTCTTTATCTCCTCGGAGGGGATTACCACGAACGGAGCCCGTTTCTGCATCTCCAGTGCGCCCTTGAGCTCGTTGTGGTCGGTCACCGCAATACCGTCCAGCTTCCCCTTGCGTACCACGTCGATGATTCGGTCGTAGTCGCTCACGCAATCCTTCGAACAGAAGGTATGTGTGTGCAGATCGATCTTCACAGCTGACGCATTTCTATTTGTAGTAGTGGAGTATGAACGCGGCACTGACCGTCCATAGGAGAAGGTCCGCGAACAGAGGAATGTCCCGCCAGACCGCCTCCTCCGGTGCACCGGAGAAGTCCGTACGGTGAACCAACAGCAGATAACGGAAGACGCCGTACAGCACGAATGGAATTGTCACCATCATGGCGTGATTCTGGGGCACCGCGCTCGCATAGAAGGTGTACAAGGAATACGCAATGATAGTCGCGCCGGCGACGATATTGATCAAGTCGTCGAGCAGGGGGCCGGTGTACTCTTCGAGATTCCTTCGGTGCACGCGGGCCGTTTCCTCGAGCAGCAGCAGCTCGTGGCGCCGCTTTCCGAAACCGAGAAATAGGGAAATCAGGACCGTGCAAAGATACAGCCAGGGCGAGATAGACACGTGAATCACGACCGCGCCCGCCGCGGCCCGCAACACGAATCCGGCCGCAATGGCGAACACGTCGATCAGCACCAGGTGTTTGAGCTGCAGGGTGTAGGCGGTCTGTAAAACCATATACGCGAGCGCGACCAGTCCGAAGCCGGCATCGAGCACAAGAGATGCGGCGACACTGCAAAGCGCTAGGACAAGAGACACCGTCAGTGCCAGGCGGACTGAAATCCTGCCGGCGGCGATGGGCCGGTTCGCCTTCAGCGGATGCTGCCGATCCGCCTCGACGTCCATGGCGTCGTTCAGGAAATAAACGGACGACGAAAGGGCGCAGAAGAGCGCGAATGCAGCCAATGCACGAACCGCAAGGTCCGCATGGGCGAGCTTCCCGGCGAAGATGACCGCTGCGAAGAGGAAGCCATTCTTTATCCACTGCTTCGGTCGCGCCGTGAGAATGAGATCCGAAACCAGCGAGGAGCGCCTGACGGCCTCGGATGGTAGTTGGGAGATCGATTCTTGCATGAAAATCCCGCGAAAAGTCTGTTTCGCCATGGTATCAGCGTGCTAAACGCCCTAACAACCGACGAAACGCGCGCGACCCGTGCCGGCCAGCCGCCGCGGTGATAATGTGGTGAGCTTTGGAGACCACGGCCTAGCTAGCGCGTACACTAACGCAGTTCGGATGCCTCACCCCGTATGTTCGGCCACTTCTACGAACTAATCGTCGTTCTGATCCTGGCGCTTATCTTCTTTGGCCCCGAGAAGCTGCCCGAGATTGCCCACACGGCAGGCAAGATGATCGGGGAGCTGCGCGCCGCAATGGACTCCGCGCTGCAGCCCGATCAGCAGATCCAGGACGACGAGTTTGCCACCTACTATTACGACTCAATGCAGCACTCAGACGAGCCGGACATCGAGGTGGAGGAGCTTCCCGACCCCGCTGACGAGGTCGATTACCCTTCGGCCGGCGGCCACCAGCATGACACGCATCTCGGAATCGAGGTGGGCCCAGAGACCGATCACGGCGCCGGAGCCGAGGCTGCACAAGACCGACTGGCAGGCAGGTCATCCAGGCCGCATGTTGACGAAGAGGACGCGGCAAATCCCTCGAAGCCGTAGGGATACCGCCGCTTAGCCAGGATGTCGCACCTCGGCCGCTCCGTCGTCAAGGCCAACCACAACAGCGGCGGCCATACCCAGAAAAAGTCCGTGCTCAACCACGCCGGTTTGCAGCTTGATGGCGTTGGCGGTTTCGTGGCGAGCTAGATCTATGCCACGTGCAGCGTGACAGTCGAGAATCAGGTTGTGGTTCGACGTGAGGTAGGGCCGTCCACTCTCAGCCTGTCGCACGGTCGATTCGAGACCTATGTCCTGCAAGTGTTGCTTCGTCGACAGCCATCCGAACTGCACGATTTCGACAGGGATGGGTGTTTTTTCCCCTAGCCGCTCCACCAGCTTGCTACTGTCTACGATCACCACAAAACGCGCGGCGGCCGACGCCACGAGCTTCTCTCTCAGCAGTGCTCCCCCATGGCCTTTGATCAAATTAAGGTGAGGGTCAACCTCGTCGGCCCCATCGATGCAGAGATCGACACGAGCCCGTTCGTCCAGTCGTTTCAGCGGTATGCCATACGAACGCGCAATGGCGTCCGTCGCCTTTGATGTAGCAACGCCCGTGAAGCGGAGCCCCCCTCGATGGAGCTCTCCCAGCGCGTGCACAGCAAGCTCCGCTGTCGTCCCACTTCCCAGGCCGACCGCCATGCCGTCTAGTACCATGGACGCGGCGTACCTGGCGGCCGCCTCTTTCTGCTCCTGGGATCCCATCTCTTCCAGATTATGCGGCATGACCGGATACCAGGAGTCTGGAGAAGCGTTGGACGAGACTCAGGTGGATGCGTCAGAAGCCGCGGATCCTCTGATTCTCACGATTGATGTCGGATCCTCGTCCGTGAGAGCTTTTATCGTCGACGGAGCCGGACGCGCCGTTCGCGACATGGTCGCGCGCCGGCACTATGCACTACAAACCACCACAGACGGCGCGGCGGAGGCCGACGCCGATCAGCTTCTGCGGTACGTAGAGATCTGCATTGATGAGGTGCTCGCCTCTCTCGAGCGATCGAAGCGAGTCGTGAGGGCGGTGGCGTGCGACACCTTCTGGCACAGTCTTGTGGGCATCAAGAAAGACTTAGCGCCGTCCACCACCGTGCTCACCTGGGCCGACACTCGAAGCGCCGACGCTTCGGCACAGCTCCGCAGAAAGCTGGATGCAGAAGCCATACATCAGCGCACCGGCGCCGGGCTTTACGCAAATTTCCTGCCGGCCAAGCTGCTTTGG
>DHWR01000064.1:743-10841 GCA_002413265.1 Chloroflexi bacterium UBA5177 | reverse complement strand
TGTTCCCGCCTGGCAGAGTGGCACTGATCGGAGCGGGCAGCTTTGGTCGATTCTGTATAGAAGCCTATCGCCGATCGGACGACATCTCTGTCGTAGCCGTAGCAGACCCGTTGCTGGCAGGCTCCTCGCCTGAAGGCTATCCCGAAATTCGTATCCAGCCGGACTGGAGAACGCTTCTCGAAGACCCCCTAGTCGAGGCCATTCACCTCGCCGCTCCGCCCGCCGTGCGGGCTGAAGTGGCCCTGCCGGCTCTGCTAGCGGGAAAGGCAGTGCTCTGTGAGAAGCCGTTGGCGCTCTCCCTGGAGGACGCCGATCGTATGGTGAGGCTTGCAGCCGAGACAGGTTCGGCCTTGGGCGTCGATTATGTGATGCGCCATCATCCGGCGTTTAAGCTACTTTCGCTTCTCTCGTCGAGCCGGCTCTTCGGGTCGCCTCGGACCATATCATTACAGAACTTCGCACAGTCTCTGACCCCGGACCACTGGATGTGGAACACGAGCATCAGCGGCGGCATCTTTGTAGAGCACGGAGTCCATTTTTTTGACGCATACGGGCAGATCGTCGGTGCTCCCACGAGTGTTTCGGGCACTGCACCTAGTCGAGAGGCGGTTCAAGCTACTGTGAGGTACACTGGCGGTGCGATCGGCATTTACTATCACGAGTTCGCCTTTGAACCCGAGATCGAACGTGCACACGCAGTGGTCATGTTTGACCTTGGCCGTATCGAAATCGACGGGTGGATTCCCGAGAGGATGACCGGCAAGGCTCTGGCTCCGCTCGCGGAACTCCAGAGGTATATCCAGCATCTGAACCTGCCCGTCCGCTTCTGGCAGGAGGCGGGCGCCACTCATTTCGAGGTCCATTTTGCAGATCGCCAGGAGGCGTACCAGTTGGCCGTTGTCGACGGCATGCGAGACCTCATTACCAGTCATAGAGATCCAAACCGGGCCGCGACTGTCTCCGCTCAGGATGCGCGCGACAGCCTTGCTTTGGCCCTGGCAGCACGGGAAGCGACCGAGACAAGGACGGTCGTGAAACTGACGAGCTAGCACCGTTAGGCGTATGCTCCCCGTAACACAGAAGGAGGAGACAGCGAGAGGAAGAAAGTAAAGGGTCTAGCGCAGGCACCAAGGCCGGCCTGCGTCCGCCGGAATGGCCGAGGATGGCCAATCCAACGGACAGAGCTTAAGTTGGGACCAGGCGGCCAGCACACCTGTGACAGGCATTTCAATGTTCTCTATGAGGAGTGGAAATTGAAGACGAAGAGACTCTGGCTTCCCGTGCTGGGCGCGGCGCTGCTGGTAGGCTCCTGGGGCGGAATGAGCAACGCAGCCTCCGCTTACACGCATGCAAATGCGCCTGCCGGCAAGATCAAGATCAGCAATTGCGGTGGCAAAGGCACCGTCAAGTTCATGTTCTGGGGCGACAAGGGCGACCTGGCCGCTCAAACCGCGAGCATCAAGGCCGCGGAAAAAGCGTGCCCCGGTCTCCATGTCATTGCCGACTGGCATCAGAGCGACTACGACACAGCTCTGAAGACGGCGATCGGTTCCGGTAACGCGCCCGACCTCTTTCAGCTGGACGGCTCAAAGCGCGTCCCGCAGTACGCAACCGAAGGCGCGCTGGCGCCGATCGACTCGTACATCAAGAGAGACAAGATCAACCTGAGCAAGATCTTCTTCAAGACGTGCCTGGGCGAAATGAGCTACAAGGGCAAGACCTACGGGCTCATGCGCAGCTGCGGCAACCAGAAGATCCTGTTCTACAACAAGGACATGTTCGACGCTAAGAAGCTCAAGTACCCGACCAACAGCTGGACGCTGGCCGATTTCTCCAAGGCGGCCCAGAAGCTGTCGGGCAACTACTCGACTAGCTCGGACCCGACCTCCACGCTCCGCTACGGCTGGGGCTGGCATTCGGACGACTTCGGCATGGAAACCATGCTCTACCAGTACGGCGCGGACTGGCTCAGCAAAAACCTGAAGCAGTGCACGCTCACCACACCGGCGGCTCGCGCGGCATTCACCTGGTGGCACAATCTGCGTTGGAACCTGCACGGCGCCGCGACTCCTTCGCAGGCCGGTGGCGACTGGTTCGGCGGCTTCCAGAACGGCACGGTCGGCATGACCTTCGCCGGCGCCTGGGCTGAAGACTACCTGTTCAACCACAGCCCTGGCTCTACAGGAGCTCCCGTCAAGTTCAAGTGGGGTGCGGCTCTGCTCCCGAAGGGTCCCAAGACCCGCCTCGGGATCATGGCGGCCACGGCGGAAGTCGTGTCGAAAACCTCAAAGAACAAGAACGCCGCATACTGGCTG
Source organism: Chloroflexi bacterium UBA5177 (assembly GCA_002413265.1). Classification (GTDB taxonomy): domain Bacteria; phylum Chloroflexota; class UBA5177; order UBA5177; family UBA5177; genus UBA5177. Next base: position 8,526 of record DHWR01000064.1, on the reverse strand, counting down.
GCTCGCTTCATAACCGAAGGCCAGGGAGCGGTGCTCATGGGCGCCAGTGGCGCCGATACGCCTGGAGCTAAGGCGCTCTGGAACGCCCCCGCCGTCAAGAAGGAGTTCGGCTCCCTCCTGTCGGTGGCACTCCTGGCCAACAACTACGGCCGCACGCCTCGCCTCGTTCCCCAGTACGATGACTTCTCGTCGACGATTCAGTCGGCGATGGACAACTACTGGAACTCGGCCAGCGGCAGCGTCAACGACGCGACGTCGAAGGCTTGTGCAGACGTGACGAGCAAGGGTTTGCTCGGCTAGATACATTCCCGCGGGAGAGGGGCCGGCGCCCCTCTCTCGCCTCGTACCTTTCCCACGCGTCCCACGCGACCTGGTCTCATCCTTGCCGGCATAAACGCCCAGTCGTAAGCTTTATTTGAGCACAGACGGGAGGGAGGCACCATGGCTGTCAGCGCGAAGTCCGCAAAGCGGTCGAGGGCCTCAGAGCGTCGGAAAGAAGCGCTCTGGGGCTACGGATTCATATCCATCTGGTTCATCGGTTTTGCCATCTTCACGGCCGTTCCTCTCGCCATGTCTGTCTACATCAGCTTTACGAGCTGGTCGCCGATAGCCGGGCCCTTTTGGGAAGCCAAACGAGTCGGCTTTGCCAACTACAACACCTTCCTGCATGATCATCGCTACTGGCACTCGATCATCAATACGATCTACTTCTCGTTCGGAAGCGTGCTGGTGGTCAACCTCGTTTCGATTCCTTTGGCGATGATCCTCAATCAGAGGCTGCGGGGCATCAATCTCTACCGCACGATCTTCTATCTGCCGGCAATCATGCCGGCGGTCGCCTCGGTTCTCATCTTCAGACTGATCTTTCTTCCCGGAACCGGCCTGGTTAGCTGGATACTAAGTCGCTTTCATTTGCAGTGCGACGTGACTCAGATAACGTGCAGCCCGATCGACTTCCTGAACGATCCAAAGATCACCATGTTGGTCGTCATCATCATCTCCGCCTGGGGCGTCGGACAAACCCTGCTGATCTATCTGGCAGGTCTGCAGGGAATCGAGGCCAGTTATTACGAGGCCTCATCTCTTGATGGCGCGAATTCCTGGCAGCAGTTCCGTAAGATCACCCTGCCGCTCCTGACTCCCGCTATCTTCTTCAACGTGGTCGTCGGCCTCATCGGAGCGTTCCAGGAGTTCGCAAAGCTCGTCATCTACGCGGGCGGCTCACAAGCCACTGGAGGGCCCGCAGACTCTCTCTTGACCACCTTCTGGTACCTCTATATCGTCGGGTTCGACTTTTCGCGCATGGGCCTCGCCAGCGCCATGGCCTTCGGCCTATTTGCCCTCATCATGATCGTTACCCTGCTCAATTTCTGGGGACAGAAAAAGTGGGTCTTCTATCAGGAGGAAAGGCGTTAGCCATGGCTGTACGTAATGAGTCCACAGCCCCGGTAGGAATTCCTCCGGTCGCCGTCGCGCCGTCCGCCAGGGTGAGGCGCGGCCGGTATCGCGGCATGGGTGGCGGAAGCGGAGGTAGTATCGGCGCCTACGTTGTCGTGTTCGTCGTGTGCTTTTTCTGTCTGTTCCCGCTGTACTGGATGTTCGAGAACTCTCTGCGGAATGACGTCGGCGCCCAGACCTCCATCACGATCATTCCTCGGGAAGCGCACTGGGATAACTACCAGCGGATGTGGACGGCCCTCGAATATCCATTCCACGTGTTCCTGATCAATAGCTTCGTCGTCGCCGGCATGGTGACCATCGGCGTGACCCTCTCGTGCGCCATCGTCGCCTATGGCTTCGCTCGCTTCCGCTTCCCCGGAAGAGACGTCCTCTTCTACTTCATCATCGCGACCATGATGATCCCCTTCGCCATCATGATGATCCCCTCCTACGCGCTCTTCATCAACGTCTTCCACTGGGGCAACGGAGGCGTGATCCACCTTCCCGGATGGACCGGCGTAGGCACTTATCAGAACGCGTTTCAGTTCCTTCCCCAGATCGTCCCCGCCTTCTTCGGATCTCCAGTCTTCATATTCTTGCTGCGCCAGTTCATTCGCAGCATTCCCTACGACCTGGACGAAGCTGCTAAGGTGGACGGTGCAGGTCCGCTGCGTATCCTCTGGACGGTCATTATGCCGGCGATTCGGCCCGCTTTGACCGCCGTCGTGGTCCTTAACTTCATCGGCAAGTGGAACGACTTTTTGGGCCCACTTATCTTCCTTCAAGATCCACACAACTGGACGATCGAGCTGGCCCTGAACGGATTCGTGGGCCGATACACCGTTACCTTTTTCAACCTGCAGATGGCTGCGTCACTCATGTCCATGCTGCCGATTGTCGTCATCTACTTCTTCGCCTCGAAGCAGATCATCGAGGGCGTGACTCTGAGCGGCGTAAAGGGCTAACGAGCCGAGGATGGCTCTCGCGCTGCGTGCCGTCGGGTCCTCGATTGCGCAGGTCTTTACCCACGGTGCCGCCTCCATCCTTTCCAACATCGTTACTTTCCTTCTCTCGATACCGCTCCTCCTGTTCATCGGCGTCGCCGCCTACCCCAGCAGATCCTGGAGCTTGATCCCCTTCGGCGCGGCTCTACTGGTCGGCGTGCTTCCCTGTCCCGCCGGCTTGGCCGTGCACGGCGTAGCCCGCGTTCTGGCGCGTGGCGAGGATCTGGAGCTGCGACGTCATCTTCGTGAACAACGCCAATTTCTGGTGCCGGCTCTTAAGTGCTGGCTCGCGGCCATCGGCATCACGGCGGTGATCGCGCTGAATCTCGCCTATTACTCACAGTCCGGTCTACCCATCGCGGCGTCGCTCGAGATCCTCTGGCTGCTGGTTCTCTTGCTCTGGTTCGCGGTCAATCTGTATGTACTTCCCTTGATCCTCGATCAAGACGACAAGCGCGTGCTTCCCGTCTATCGGAACGCCGTGGTCATGGCCGTAGGCCGGCCGGGGTTTGCGCTCGTCGTGCTTCCTGTGTGGCTTGCGGAGCTCACGCTTACGTCTGCTACCGGACTGACCACCGTCATCGGCTTCATCCTCGGAGCCTCCATACAACAGAACGCCTTCATTCGCTTGGTTCCCACCTTCAATCGCGCCAAGGCGTGACTTCCCCGGTGCGGACTTCCAGAACCCTCTAAACTGGTCCATCGACATCATGTAATGCATGCTCTCCTGAGCTCACTCCTTCTGCTGGGCAGCGTCGCAAGCCCGTCGGTCACAGCGGGAGGTTGGACGCAGGCTCCTCGCATGCTGCTGCAGGTGACTGATCAGACCGACACCGTGCTGCAGGATGGGCGCGTGCTGGTCTCCGGAGGCTATCTCAGCCTCGGCGGCTGGCCGGTCGCCGAAGCCCAGCTCTACGATCCGGCGACCTCTTCCTGGTCGCTCACGAGTCCCATGCACGAAGCGCGCGCCGCGGACACGGCCACCATGTTGCCGGACGGACGCGTGCTGGTGGCAGGTGGTTTCGGCGTCCGTCTGAAACCGCTGGCCGGCGCTGAGATCTACGATCCTGTGACGGGGAGCTGGACCCTCACCTCGGTTTTGCCCGCGACTCGATTCTCACATTCCGCGTCGCTGCTGCCGGATGGACGCGTATTGCTGGTAGGCGGAATTGTGAACGGGCGCATCTCGCGGTCCACCGCCATTTATGACCCGCGAACTGACCACTGGACTGCCGGCAAGCCTACTCATCTACTCCACGCCGGACTCAGGGCCGCGACGCTCCGCAACCACGATGTCCTGATCGCGGGGGCCTTCGGAGGCGGTCCCGAGATTTTCCACCCGGCATCAAACAGCTGGACCGTGGTAGGGACAACCCCTCTGCGCGAAGCGCCGATCATGGAACGACTGCCGAATGGCTCCGTCCTACTGGCATCAGGTGAGGGCGTCAATCATCGAGACCTTCGTACTGCACGGCTCTTCGACCCACGCACTCGGCTCTGGTCGGCAACGGGCTCCATGCGTAGTCCCCGCAATGACGCGGCATCCGCCGTTTTGCCGGACGGCCGCGTGCTCGTTGCCGGTGGAGAGCAAGTAAGCGTTCACGTACTCAAATCGCTGGAGATCTACGATCCGACATCTGGGACCTGGACGCAGGGCGCCTCAATGCTGATTCCACGAGACGGGGCGTCGGCGACCACGCTTCCCGACGGCAAGGTGATGATGTGCGGCGGGGCGGATTTCAGTGGCGTGCTCTCCAGCTGCGAAATGTACGCTCCCTGAGGGTCACAGGGCTCCGCGGCTACTGATACCTCGGCCGGGCGGTCACCGGCGACACATAGATGCTGCCGGCACATGCCGTGATTCCTCCACGTCCAAACGCGTACGTTACCACCGGTAAGACGTCGTTCGGTGCGAAGATCATCAGATAGTACGCCGTCTTGCAGGGCTGGTTCATCACCGGCACATCGCTGTAACCGAGAGCAAAGTAAGCATTTCCATGCGCAGCGACTCGGACGAGCTGCCTCGGGATCGGGCCTACGAGATCCCCCGTGCCACGATGGACGGTGGTGGGCAGGCTCAAGAACTGGCGGTCCAGCAGCTGGACCCCTGGGTAGCCGAAGAGCGTGCAGGCCTGAGCCGAAAGATTGTGTATGCGATAGATGATGCCGACATGCCCGGCGGCTCCGTTGGAGCTCTTGTACCGAATAGTGAGCTGAGTGTTGTGGCAGCTCGGTGCAGCCTGGCTAGCCTGTGCCGCTACCGCCGGCCTCACTCGAAGACCATTCCCGGTGGGCGATATGACAGTCACCATGGCGCAAACCGCTGCAAACATCATTTTCATCAACACAATCCTCCGAACCCCACCTTATCAGGGATGAGATGAGCGACTAAGTCGCGCACAGCACCCTGTCACGAGGCGACCAGAAACTCCTGTCCAAGCCTTGCAAGCACACAATATCCGGCGACTGCGAATCGTGGACCTGTGGACTTCTCAGGGCGCGTAAGCCGCCAACATGAACGACCCGCCGGCGCCATAGATCTCCTGGCCGATGGCCCCGCTTTGTGACTCACCCTCTCGCAGATCCTCTACCGGAATGTCCCAGTCCAGATGGTTGTGTGAGACGAAGGAGTACAGCCCCGGCGCAGTCGGCACATCTCCGCTGGGCAGCATCGGAGGAAGCGAGTAGCTAAGTATCGATGGCGTCGCCGCGAGGTAACCGTTCACGAGAGTACCGACGTACGCGGGCTCATCCTGCGCGTACTTCATGTAATCCCGGAACCCAAGCCACGCCTGGTACTGCTCGAGCATCGCCACGTAGTCGCCCCAGGGCAGGATATTCACTCCGAATATCGTGTGGTAGCCCGCGCCCTTTTTGCACCACCCGTACGTGCAGTCCCACAGTCGTGTCGCATGAAAGAAGTTGGCCAGCGCCAGCAACGCGTACCCTCGATACGTCTGATCGTGAGTCATCGTGAAAAGACGCTGTGCCGCCGCCGCCGTGTACGCGGTCATCTGGCTCTCGTAAGTCAGATCGAAGCCCTTGCCCGCGACATGTGAGATCGAAGCCTTTGCCTCGTCAAGGTACTTCGTCTCTCCGGTCATGTCATAGAGCCCCAACATCAACCAGGCGTACGCGCCCGCCACGTCCGGCTGAACTCCCGTGCCCTGTCCGCTCAGATCTTGGAAATCGAAGTTTTGCGGAAACTCGTAGCCGTTGACGTGCGCCATGGAGATAGCAGTCGCGGTCGAGTCGAGCAGCAGCTTCTTCGCCACCGCGCTCCCGGATTGAGCCGCCTGCAGAAGCGAGATGAGATTGCCAACGTAGTACCAGCTCTCTTCGCGCGCTTCGGGATCGTGCCCCCGCCCATTGCGAACCGTGTGAAACTCAGGATCGTAAAACGACGGCAGATTTGCCTCCAGGAACGCGTCCAGCGGCAGCGTCGTATGATATCTGGCCTCAAACGCCTTGACGCCGGCCAGGACGCCGGCCTGTGTAATCAGCTCGGCGGAGGGCCGCGAGTCCGAAACGTACGACCGCAGATAGCTCACCCCGTTCAGTTTCACGATGTTGAGCGGATCGAGCAGGTCTGCAGCCGACTTGGTGGCCATTGACTTCCAATCCGGTGCCGGCAGGGACACCTTCGGCACGTCACCGTACACGGTGCCCACCAATTTGAGGTAGGTGTCCGCCATCGATGTCTCATCAGTCGGCGTCCCGGGCACCAGATAGAGGTAGCTGTCGATGATGGGAGTCGACTTGCCGTGTGGCAGATTGCCCAGTGAGGTTGGAGGAGGCTCGTATCCAAACGAAGCTCCCTGAGAGCCAACCAGTCCTCCCTCGTTTCCCGCTCGCGGATACGAGAAGTTGCTCTGGGCGCCTCCCGAGCGCGTCCGATCGAAGTAGCTTCCCAGCGACGTCAGGTTCGCGAAGTAGAGAAAGCTGCTGCCGAGCGCCGTGCTCGACAGAAAGAGCGAGGAGCCGGCAACCGGAGGCGCCGCGGCCCACGTCTTCAGATTTGACGCCGCGGCGTGCACCAGCTGCACGTCGGGCGAGAGAAACAATGCAGGCGGATCCTTGCTGGCATTCACACTCAGCGCAAAGTGCACCTCACCGGGAGTGCTTGCCGGCAGCGTAACTTTCATGCTGAATTTCGCCCATGGAGCTTTTCCCGTAAGCGTCCATGTCTCTCCGGCGTGAGCTATCGACTGCGTGGACTTCAGGAGGTTTAGCTGTTTCTTGCCGCTCAGCTCGGTAATTGCAAGCGAGACGCTCGAGCCCTTCGGCGTGACGGAGATCTTACCCGTCGACCGCCGGAAAGCCACCGTGTACCCGCCGGTCACGGCGGTGAAGCCGCTGACCTTCTTCGCGGCTATCGGTGCCGCCTTGGCACAGGCAGCGCCAAGCGTCGTGAAGGCCAGAACCGCAACCAGGAAGACGCGCATACTAGCTCCCGGCTGCCATCGGATGGCTGTTCGAAAATGTCGACACTGTATCACACCTTGCAGCCTGTCAATAGATTGTGCGAGGTAGTCTCTTCATACTTCCAAAACTGTAACCAAACCGCAACTTAAACCCGTCGACAGACTGGAGACATGCCGGTACAGTGGCCTGGTGACGATATTAGTCGCGCGAGTAAAACCTGAGGAAGCTCTGCCCAAGCATCCTCGGGTTTCCGCATTCTCCTAAGGCGTCTCCTCTCTTCTATCTGGGCGGCTCACAAGTTGGACACACGGGGCACTGTGACCAGAGTGAGCCGCTCAGTCCCTTTTAACGCCAAAGTCCCCGGTCTCCCCGAGGTTTAACGCCGGTCCAGGGCCCAGGGGGTGGGAGCAAGGTCTTCCGCCCGAGCGTTGGGGCCACGGCTTGCGGCCCGACAGCGGGTGAGGCCCCGTTTGCGCGCAGGGGGTTGGGGGTACGGGGGCTGGGTCTCCCCAGCCCCCGAAAAAGAAAAAATCCCCGGTTTCCCGGGGGCTTCGTTGTCCGAGGTGGCGGTGCCTGCTGGGGGAGCGCGGGATAGAGCGTTCCCCCAGCAGGCGGGACGGAAAGGAGAAGGACAAAATTGATAATTGCCCGGGTGGCGGTTGGCCACCCGTCGGTAATCCCCCACCTCCGCAGATTACCTATCCGTACCTTACCCTTCCCTCGCGAGCCCGTAAAGGCGTACAAAGGCTTCATTCGGCAAGCCACTCACGTTATGTCGAGACCCAGCAACCGCGCCGTTTCCCTCCTTTCGATGACTCATGTGGCTGCCACTTCTCCACGATCCGAAGATGTCCACCCTGACACGGACCGTATCCACTGCAATCCACGACTTCATCCACGAACTTCATCCGGAA
>DHWR01000064.1:0-410 GCA_002413265.1 Chloroflexi bacterium UBA5177 | reverse complement strand
CTCACCTTTTATTTCGACCCCCTCTGCCCGTGGGCCTGGTTGACGTCCCTCTGGGTGAGAGAGGTCCGCGACCCTCTGCACCTGGACATCGATTGGAAGTTTTTCAGCCTCGCCGAGATCAATGAGCTGGACGCAGTCCGCAACGGGCCGCTTCGCATCACCGCGCAAGCCCGCAGAGAGGGCGGCAACGAAGCTGTGGATCGCGCCTACCTGGCCCTCGGCCGGATGGGCCACGAGCGGCGCCAGCGCTATGAGACTCTGGAAGAGCTGCGACCCATCGCCCGCGAGGCCCTGCGAGAGGTGGATCTTGATCCAAAGCTCGTCGACCGAGGGCTTGACGACGCCGGCACCATCGACGATGTGCTGGCGGACCATCGAGCAGCAGTCGAGCAGTATGACGCTTTCGGCGT
>DHWR01000014.1:4881-5083 GCA_002413265.1 Chloroflexi bacterium UBA5177 | reverse complement strand
ACATAGATGGCGAACCCGGTTCGATCTCGCTTCGCCTGATACATCGCCACGTCGGCTCGCTGCAGCAGCACCGAGGCGTCGTCGCCATGCTCTGGATAGACCACGATGCCAACACTCGCGTCGGCTTCCAGCTCGAGCCCCCGGACCTCGAAGCGCGCGGCCAGCACCTCTCGCAGCTTCGAGGCGACAACCGTGGCTCCCA
>DHWR01000014.1:4175-4619 GCA_002413265.1 Chloroflexi bacterium UBA5177 | reverse complement strand
CGGCCCGAGACGTGCCTCAGCAGCTCGTCTCCGTACGGATGTCCGAAGGTATCGTTGATCTCCTTGAAGTGATCCAGGTCGATTAAGAGCAGAGAGAACGGCTGGTTCTCGCGTGGGGCCAGCAGCAGCGCCTGCTGAACCCGGTCTCCGAACACGAGGCGGTTCGGCAGGCCGGTGAGCTCATCGTGCATCGACTGGTGCGCAAGCGTGATCTCAACCTGACGGCGCTCCAGAAACTGACCGGCCTGAGCCGCGATTCCAAGCAGGGCGTCCTGCAAGGCCGGGTCGGGCTCGTGGCGGGCGCGGCTGAAAAACTCCAGAACACCATGGACGCTCGTCTCGGTGCCGACGGGAATGCCGACTCCCGAGGTCAGTCCGACCTCGCCGGCCGCCTCCGCGCGCTCAAACATCGGAGAGTCGCTAAGGTCCGGGAGCCACATCAAG
>DHWR01000014.1:0-3990 GCA_002413265.1 Chloroflexi bacterium UBA5177 | reverse complement strand
CCGCCGACGGGATCCACGCTCCAGAGCGCTCCAGCATCCCAGCCGCTTTGCCTACATACGATCTCGATCAGGGCCTCGACCACGTCGTCGATCCTCCGAGAGACACCGAGTAGCCGGGCGAGCTCGTACTGCATCGCAAGGTAGGCGTCGCTACGCTCTCTCGCCTGTTCGGCCAGCTTCCGCTCGGTAATGTCCTCGACCACCGCCAGAACGTATTCCGGTTCGCCGCCGGCGTCGCGCATGAGCGATGCGGTCAGCCTGGCCCAGACAATCTGCTCGTCACGCCGGATATACCGCTTCTCCAGCCGGTAGCGCTCGCATCCGCCGCCGGCCATTTGGTTGTGAAGCGCCACATTGCTCTGTACTTCGTCGGGATGCGTTATGTCGAAAATCGAGACACCTATTAACTCATCCGGCCCGTACCCGAGGAGCTCTTGGTAGGCGGCATTGGTCAAGATCAGCTTTCCTTCGAGGTCGGCCAGCGAGATTCCCATCGCCGAGTTCTGAAAAATGGTTCGGAACCTGGCCTCGCCGTCTCGAAGTGCGGCCTCGGCGTGGTGAAGCCGGGTGATATCCGCGAGGGTCAGGACGACCCGCACGACTTTCCCGTCGTCGGCGGTTTCCGGCACCGCGCTCAGCAAATACCAGATCCTCTCTGATCGACTCGGGAGAAGTGCCCCCACCACCACATTTCGTACCGGCCGACCGGTCCTCATTGCCGTCTCAAGCGGCCGATGCCCGGCCGGAAACGGCTCGCCCTGCTCGTCGACCACATCGCCGCCGTGCATGAAGTCGTACCGATCGAGCGGCAGCTCCGTATGCATCAGCTTTTTGACCGCTCTGTTCGCCAGCAGAACTTCGGCGTTGGGACCAAACACCATGATCCCCACATCCGTCGCATCGATCAGGTCGCGGATGCCCTCATGCTGCAGATATTGCGTGTCCTGAGCTGTTTGCCCTAAATCCGTCAGCGGCTCAGCCTTCCCCGAGGGCAAATGTCACGCTCACTACTACTTGACATCGCAGGGCCGGTGCCAATCGGAACCGGATCAGGAAATGAAAAACCGGCGCCGGTAGACCCGGCGCCGGTCGTATAGAGTCGCTGATCCGCTACGAGCGGCTGCTGTTAATCATGTTCTGAACGTAGCCGATAGCGTCACCGCTCGGCTCCCCGGGTTTCGAAGGCATGATGGCAGCTGCCAGGATCCCCAGCAGGCCGACGATCAAGATGATCCAGCCCCACGAAGGTCGAGCGCTGAGCCCGAGCTCTCCCGAGAAGCTGTTGAGGAGGTTCAGGATCTCGGCCACGAGGATCACTCCTCCGGTCGCCCACAAGAGCTTGTAGTCGTGCTGCCAGGCAGCAAAGGCCGTCACCAGGGCAGCCAGAAGGACGAGAATCCCCCAAAGAGCACTGACATTCCATATGCTGAATGACGTACTGGCGGAATAGAGGCCTGCGGAAACGCTGTAGTACTTTTCGGGCAGAAACGTTCCGATGAAGACCAAACCCGCGCCGATGTATGCAACATTCTGGCGGCCAACTTGCTCCAAGGGCGCGAGATAACCCTGTGCTGAGGTCACCGCCGAGCTACTTTCGATCCTGGACGTCGCGCTGCTGTATCGGTCAGACACCCCTGGTCCCGACGCCGTAGATGTGCCTGTCGACGAAGTACCGGGCGGCGGAACAGAATTTACACCTGCGCCTACTGCAAACGGGTCTGACGCCGGGATTGAGTCCTCCTCTGCACCGGGAACGTTATCTGGTTGGCCGGGGTCCGGAGTATCCATGTCGTTCCTTCCTCCCACATCGAGGTGATGGTCGACGATCTCGAGACCATGTCTCGCGAGTCCGTCACCTTGACTAGACGCTATAGGACCGCGAGACAGATGTCAAGGGTCAAATCGACCCAATTGCCGCCCGTGGAACGCGGATTGTCGACGCCCGCCCGGCCAACGCGCTCCCGGCTACATGTGGAGCGGAGTTCCCTCCACCGCGTGCGCGGCTTCCCCGATGGCTTCCGACAGCGTGGGATGCGGGTGGATCGTGTACGCCAGCTCCCACGGCGTCGACTCCAGAAACTTCGCCAGCCCCGCCTCCGATATGTTCTCCGTGACCGACGGCCCGATCATGTGCACGCCCAGGATGTCTCCCGTCCGTTTGTCGGCAACCACCTTGACGAAGCCAACCGCGTCGTTCAGGATCTTGGCTTTGGCGTTTGCCGTGTACGGGAACTTCCCGACCTGGACCTCGGCACCCGAATCTCGCGCCTGCTGCTCGGTCACTCCCACCGCGGCAACCTGTGGGAAGGAGAAGACCGGCTGGGGCACGCGGTTCATATCGATGTTCTTGAGCTGGTTCTTGCCGGCGATGCTCTCGGCTGCCAGGATACCGTCGGCGTACGCCTTGTGAGCCAGCATCAGACCGCCGGCGATGTCGCCCGCCGCGTACACGTTCGGCAGACTGGTTCGCTGGTTGTCGCCGATCGTCGGGTAGCCGCGTTCCGTCTCCAGACCGAGCGACTCGACTCCAAGGATCGGTGTCGGCTCCCGTGCCGCAGCCAGCAGTAGGTAGTCGGCCTTCAGCGTCTCCTGTTTGCCGTTCGCTTCGACCGTCAGCTCCACGCCGTCATCCCCTGACTTCACCGACGCGGGGTCGGCCTTGGTGTCGGTCATCAGCTTGATGCCCCGTTTCGAAAACTGCCGCGCCAGCTCTTTGCCCAGGTCGGCATCCATCATCGGTATCAGACCACCGAGCATCTCGACGATCGTCACCTCAACCCCGAACGCCCGGTAGTACGAGGCGAACTCGCAGCCGATGACGCCGCCGCCCAGGATGATCACGGACTTTGGCATGTCGGAGGCTTCCCACACGTTGTCGCTGGTGAACACTCGCTGCCCGTCTACTTTGATGCCGAGCGTGCGAGGGCTCGTCCCGGTACACAGCACGAGATTGTCGGTGGTAATCGCTTGCGTGCCCTCAGCCCCCACGACCTGGAGCTGGCCAGGAGCGGAAATCGTTCCTTCTCCCAGCAGAACCGTGATCTTGTTCTTCTTCATGAGGAACTGGACGCCCTTCCAGTTTTCCGTCACCACTTTTTCGCGGTACTGCTGAATCTTTCCAAAGTCATAGCCGATCTCTCCGGCGCTTAGACCGAAGGCGTCGGCATGCTGCATCTCGGTATAGAGATGAGCCGCTTCCAAATAGGCCTTGCTGGGAATGCAGCCTCGATGCAGGCAGGTCCCTCCCAGCTTGTCGCGCTCCACCACTGCCACGCTCATGCCTAGCTGCGCGGCGCGGATCGCCCCTACGTACCCGGCGGATCCCCCGCCCAGAAAAACCACGGTGAAATGCTGTTCCGCCAAAGAAGATCTCCTAAACGCCTACATGAGGGCGAGCATTGGATGTTCGAGCAGCCGCTGCAGAGTCCGCAGAAACTGAGCACCTTCGGCGCCGTTGACGACTCTGTGATCGCAGGTCAAGGTCACGCGCATCCGCTCTCGAACCGCTATCTGTCCGTCGATCACCACCGGCTTCGCCACGATCGCTCCAACCGCCAGGCTGCACGCCTCAGGAGGATTGAGGATCGAGGTGAACTGATCGATCCCGAACATCCCGAGGTTCGAGATCGTAAACGTCCCGCCCTCGTACTCCTTGGGGGCGAGCTTCTTGTTGCGTGCCTTCTCGATCAGAGCCTTCGACTCGAGCGAGATCTCTTGCAGCGGCTTGGTGTCGGCATCCGCGATGACCGGCACGATCAGCCCGCCATTCGGCGTGGCCACCGCGTTTCCGATGTTGATCCGACCGTACCGGACCGCGGTGTCACCCTCCCAACCCGCATTGATCTCGCGGTGCTGAGATAAGGCAGTGGCCGTGAGCTTGATCAGCACGTCGTTGGGCCCGATCCGCGGCGCATCTTCGATCTCGGCGATCGATTTCAGCGCGGCTCGGACTTGCGTCATATCGATTTCAGAGGTGAGCAAGAAGTCCGG
>DHWR01000136.1:48438-49016 GCA_002413265.1 Chloroflexi bacterium UBA5177 | reverse complement strand
CCCTGTGGCGCGAACGTGCCTGCGACTTCATTCAAAAGGGCCACCAAATCCACCGGTTGGAGCGATACCGCGAAGATGCCCTGGTCCAGTCGGGCCGCGTCGAGTAGCTCATCGATCATCTGCTCGATGCGTTCGACGGCGCGGCCCGCGTTGTTCGCGTTGCCCAGGTAATCCCGGCGATCTTCGCGCTCGGCCCTCTTGGAAATCATGCGGATGTAAGCTTTCACCGGCGTGAGGTGGTTGCGCAGATCGTGGGCAAGCACCGTCAATAGCTCTTCGGCCGCCATCCGTCGAGCAGCCAGCGCGAGCTCGGTTGCATTCCGCTCGGCCATCTCCGCACGTTCCGCCGCGACGCCGACGAAGGTAGCGACGGTTTCCAAAAACGACAGATCCTCTTCCGTAAAGAGGTCGGGTCGCAAGCTTTCGGCCAGCAGCACCCCGCGTCGGCTTCCTGCGACGTCGAGCGGAACAGTAAGCAACGACTGGACGCCGAAGCCCTCTGTGACGCCCACCAACATGCGCGGATCATCCTTGGCGCGCCCTGATCGATAAGATCGGCCGGTCTGGAAAACCTGCAC
>DHWR01000136.1:45549-48192 GCA_002413265.1 Chloroflexi bacterium UBA5177 | reverse complement strand
ATAAACGCGTCGACTTTGTCCGCGCTCATTACCTCCGCCACCATATCGGCCGCCTGGTCCAACGCATCTTTAAGAGATGCCGCCTCGATGGTCAGCAGCCGCCGCATCGTGCGCAGCAGGACGGTCCCGGCGTGCTCGGTCGGTTCCGCCGGCGCCACAGACGAGATGCCCTCGTCCCCAAAGCCGGAGGCGGCGAGCATTGCAAACAGCGTGGTGTCCAGCGTCGACGCCAGATGCGACAGCGAGGGCAGGGACGGCATGCCGTACTTGCCGTTCTCCAGGACGGAAACGCGCTCCTGCGTCCACCCAACGCGTTCCGCCAGATCGGCTTGCGTTACTCCCAGGGCGGACCGATGTGCTCGTATGAAGTCGCCGAGCCTGTGTAGCTGCGAGTCGCTCGTCAGAGTAACGTCGACAACCATGGTCCACGGCCTTCTCGAATGCTCCGTCCCGGACGAGTGCCGCCCGTGACGCAAATCGGTATCGAGTAGCAGTTGGCGTTACGTGCTGACGATGCCTGATCTAGCAATCGCAGTATGGCACGGTTCTGATGCAACATCAAGTATATTGCGGGCCTGGCTCGGGACTGGGTGTGAACGGTACGGCAATACTCTTTCTCAAATTCATCCGAAATTCATATTGCGTTCACCTGAGCTTCATGATATGATGCCTGTACAACCGAATAGCGAGAGGCCAGCACGCAACGCAACCCTTTCGCCGGCAATCCCACGCCCGTACATCACGTACGGGCGTTTTCTTTGGCTCTTTGGCCCGCCACGTACACTGAATTGGCCCCATCTAGGCGGAAGGAGATGTCATGGCGGGTGATTTTTCATTCGATATCGTGTCCGATTTCGATCGGCAGGAGCTGGTCAATGCCGTCGATCAGACCCATCGCGAGATGAAGCAGCGTTACGACCTGAAAAGCACCAACAGCACGCTGGATCTCGAGAAAGACGCCCTAGTGATCGTCGCCCCGGCCGACATCACGCTGCGGGCCATCCTCGACGTCCTGGAGTCAAAAATGATCCGCCGCGATCTCGATCTCAAGATCCTCGACGCCGGGCCCGTCGAGCAGGCGAGCGGCGGCAACGTCCGCCAACGTTTCAGCCTGAAACGGGGCATCACGCAGGACCTGGCGAAACAGATCACCAAGCTGATCAAGGAGAGCGTGCCGAAGGCGCGCGCGCAGATCCAGGGTGACGCGGTGCGCGTCAGCAGCAAGAGCAAGGACGACCTTCAAAAGGTCATCCAAACGGTGCGGCAGCAGGAGTACGACGTTCCGATTCAATACCAGAACTACCGCTAGAGGAGGCCTCGATGGAGCTCGAGCAGGAACGGACCAACATCAACATCGATGGCTCGCCGATGCCCGTCTTCATCTGCCGGCCTAGGGGGGATGAACGCCTCCCGGCGATCGTGGTCATTCACGAGATCCTTGGGCTGACTCCGCACCACGAAGACGTGGCCTGCCGCTTCGCCCGCGAGGGCTTCGTCGGGGCAGCGCCACACCTCTTCTTTGATATTCCGATTCCAGATTTCACCGACCGGCAGAGTTTTATGAGATTTCGCCAGAGCATCGACGACGCGAAGATGGTGGACCGCATCCGGACCCTGGTGAAGCATCTGCTAGACCGGCCGGATGTCGAGTCCGAGAGCATCGGCATCGTGGGGTACTGCTTTGGCGGGTACACGGCTCTGCTGGCCACCTCGCAGATTCCGGAGATCAAGGCTCTCGCCGACTACTACGGGGGCGGCAATCCGGAGACCGTGCACGAATCAGCTCGAAAGATCCGGGTGCCTGTGCTCGGCATGTTTGGCCAGGAAGACCAGGGCATCCCGGTAGAGGTCGTCCACGAGACCGAGCGGATCCTCAAGGAGGCGGGAGTACCAACCGAGTTCCACATCTATCCGGGTGCCGGCCATGCCTTCTTCAATGACACGAGCCCGGAGAGACACCACCCTGGGGCGGCCGCCGACGCCTGGCCGAAGACCGTCGACTTCTTCAAGCGAAATCTGAGAGTGACCTCCCCAGTCTGACCAAAGCCAGGGCAAAATATCCTGTGCAAGAATGGATGACCGGCGATGACAGGGACACGAGTAGGAAAACGCCGGTCATCGTGTTCTGGTGAAGGGACTGAATGGTACAGCTTCGTGCCCCTCACGGCCTCGAAAAGGACGGGATCGAGAACCCGGCGCGAGTCTTCTGGAATCTCACCACACCCGCGCTTTACGAGGAGGCGGTCCGGCGACGTGAGGGCCTGGTGGCGCACGATGGCCCGATCGTCTTCCACACCGGACGCCATACCGGCCGCTCGCCCAAAGACAAGTTTGTAGTCCGGAACGCGCAAAGCGCAGGCGACGTCTCTTGGGGCGCCACCAACCAGCCGTTCGATCCGGACTCCTTCGACCACCTCCATCGCCGCATGCTGCGGTATCTGGAGGGCAAAGAGCTGTTCGTCCAGAACCCGCACGCCTGTGCCGACGCTCGATATCGTCTCCCGATCCGCGTGATCACCGAAACCGCGTACCACAGCCTGTTCTGCCGGAACATGTTCATCGACGCGCCCGAGGGCGTGGACAGCGGAGAGAGCCCCGAGTTCACCGTTATCGACGTGCCCAGCTTCCACGCCATTCCCGAGG
>DHWR01000136.1:24190-45263 GCA_002413265.1 Chloroflexi bacterium UBA5177 | reverse complement strand
ACCGGAAAGACCACGCTCTCCACGGATCCCAGCCGAACCCTCATCGGCGACGACGAGCATGGCTGGAGCGATGCGGGCGTCTTCAACTTCGAGGGCGGCTCGTACGCGAAAACCATCCGAATTTCCGAGCAGGCCGAGCCCCTCATCTACGATGCCGCGCTCCGCTTCGGCACGGTGCTCGAGAACGTGGTCATCGATCCTCACACCCGCCGGCTCGATCTGAACGACGCGTCGCTCACCGAAAATACCCGCGCCGCGTTCCCGCTCTCGTACATTCCACGCGTCGACCTTTCCGGCGTCGGCGGCCATCCCAAGAACATCGTCTTTCTCACTGCCGATGCCTTCGGCGTCTTGCCCCCTATAGCCAGGCTCAACAAAGAGCAGGCGCAGTACTACTTCCTATCCGGTTACACGGCGAAGGTCGCGGGCACGGAGAAGGGCGTGACGGAGCCGCAGCCGAACTTCAGCACCTGTTTTGGTGCTCCCTTCATGGTCATGCACCCCACCGTGTACTCGAGGATGCTCGGTGAGAAGCTCACGCGCCACGGCAGCAAAGTCTGGCTGGTCAACACCGGCTGGACCGGCGGACCCTACGGCACCGGACATCGCATCGACATCGCAAGCACCCGCGCCATGGTCCGCGCCGCTCTAAACGGCGAGCTCGACGACGTGCCCTGCCGCTGCGAGCCCATCTTCGGCCTCGACGTACCGGAACGCGTCCCCGGAGTCGAGGACCAGATTCTGCGTCCCAGAGACACCTGGCCGAACGCCGAAGCCTACGAGCAGCAAGCGCGCCGCCTGGCCGCCATGTTCACTGAGAACTTCTCGAATAATTTCGCGGGTCACGTCTCGAAAGAGATAGCGGAAGCCGGACCGCGCGCTCATTAGAGGTCGCCGAGTGCTTGTGCTGGGGCGAAAAGAAGACACTCCGCGCTAGGGCTGCGCCTCCTCAAGCCGCGCACGTACCGCATGGAGACCGGGTACCGTGTCGAGGATCCTGATCGATGCGTACTCTCCGAGCGTGAGAAGATGCCGATCACGGGTGATGATGTACAGTGCTCGGCCGGACGCTGCAGCAGCGAGCACATGGTCGTCGTCCGGGTCGTCAGCCACCATCGGAACTACTTCCGGCTCAACGACCTGCGCGATCTCCTCCACTGCTGCACGTATCTCAGCGGCAGCAGACCGTTGCACGAATCGTCCCAACACGTCTTCCAGCTCGTCGAGCAGGATCGGACTGCTCACCAGCTCGACCCGGCCACCTAGCGCAAGATCGAGCAATGCGCCGGCAGCGCCGGTGGGCGACAGGACTCCCGAAACCAGAATATTTGTATCGAGGACAACCCTCACGCGTCAGACGCCGCGGCGGCGCTCACGCCGCACATCGCGGACTGCCTGATCCACGGCCGCGTCGATTGCCTCCTCGCTGGCGAGGCCGGCTGCTCTCGCCGCCCGAGGCCCCAGATCGAGAATTCGGTCCCACCGGCGTTGGCTATTGACGTAGCGACGGAAGGCTTCCCGGAACAGCTCGCTCCGCGAGCGGTGCTCTTCGGCGGCAAGTCGATCCACCTCGGCCGCGAGGTCCGGCGGGAGCGATATAGTGAAAGTGTGCGATGACCGCATCGGTGCTCCTGTAAGACTTGTTCTTACAAATGATAGCAAGTCATGGCAGATGTAAGCTGGCGCGAAGCTGTGCCAGGACACTCGCGCGTGATCCCGGACGCAGCGCATATACCAGTACGAACAGGGCTTCACGCGCCAGCAGCTGTGCCTGGTTTTCCATGAGGAGCGAGCGAGCTCCAGTCGTCACCGCCAACGCGCCGGCGGCCCGCCAGGCGAGCTCGCCGGCTGCTCCCCGAGCTGCCTCAATGCTCTCCGGGTCGAGCCGATCGAGTGCAATGCGCAAGTCTGAAAGCTCCTCATCTAGAGGTGTCCTCCCGAGCAGCTTGCAGCAACGAGCGGCCACGCCAAGCGCGAACGAGGCGTGAATGCGCAGCGCTTCGGGCGGTGTCGCGCCCTCAACGTACGACGCGACCGAGCTGACCCGCTCGTCTGCTACCGGGTGCCCTCGAAACTCCACGCGGGCCGTGGGAGTCGCGTTCAACACCGCCAGCTCGAGTCGCCGTGCGACCAGAGTGTCGGTCTCGCGCGCGTCGACAAACGCCCACACCAGCTCGCCGTCGTCACTCCGTGCGGCAGCATGGACCACATCGATCCGGCCCCACCCCGATACAAACGGAGAAACGCCGTTGAAAGACCAGCCACCCGTTGTCCGCTCCGCCCGCAGAGACGGCTTACCAGCCAACGCCCCACCAAGCGCCAAGCCGGCCCGCCGTTCACCGCTGCAGAGTGATCGCACCCACTCCTTGATCAAGGCGTTGTCGCTGCCTGCAGCCGCCCTCACCCCACCAATGTGCTGAGCCCACACGAACGCGGTTGTCAGGCAGCCGGAAGACAGCGCCTCGACGACGTCGCACACCGTCTGAAAATCGGCATCGAGTCCACCCGCCCATGTCGGCCCAGTCAGCCCGTACAGACCTGCATCCGCCAGTTCGTCAAGCAGTTCCTTCGACAGCGTGTCGGCGGCGTCCGTCTTCAGCGCTGCCGGGAACAGCACATCGTCCGCGAGCCTCTGGGCAGTCCGGACAATTTCCATGGCCTTCCTTTCTCGGCTACTACCTTGACTTCCGTGGATGGGCTGAGACACTTAGGGAAGGCGCGGTGTCACGGCTTGCCGGCCCGCGTCGTAGGTCGCCGGCGCCGGCAAGGCTATTCGCCGCTTACCAAACAAACCGATTTTGTACACGTCCACCCCTTCGCAAATAGTTGATGTACCAAACGAACCCATCTCCAGATCCCTGGCTCGGCGCCTAGCGGGTGCTCGAACGTTGGAATCGCGACACCCGCCTGATCGTGGCCGCACGCGGCTTGCGCTCCTTTTCCTACGGGTTATTGTCAGTCCTCCTCGGCGTGGCGCTGAGCAACGCCGGTTTCAGTCCGGCGGCCATCGGCGCACTGCTTACCGTCTCGCTTGCCGGCGACTTCGTCTCAACCTATCTCGTAGGCGTGATGGCGGACGCCTGGGGAAGACGGCGCACGCTCATCGGCCTCGCACTGCTCATGGCCGCAACCGGCGCGGTGTTTGGCCTGAGCCACAACTATCCCTTGCTCATCGCCGCCGGCTTTTTCGGCACCCTGGGGGTGAGCGCTTCGGAGACGGCGCCCTTTCTTCCCCTGGAGCAGGCCATGCTCGCGGAGATCGGCGATGCTTCGCGCCGCACCGAACGCTTCGCTCACTACAACCTGGTCGCATCGGTCTGTCTTGCACTCGGAGCCCTCACTGCCGGTCTTCCGGATGTGCTGGTGCATCTGGGAATCGCCCGTGGAGACGGCATCCGGCTGATGTTCGGGCTGTACGTCCTCGCCGCGCTTCTGGTTTCAATCGTAGTGACCAGGCTGGGGCAGGAAGTCGAACCATCTGCCATGAAGGCGCGACCGAGTCTGCCCTGGAAGGCTCGGATGCTGCCTGCGTTGGGCTCATCTCGCCGGATCATCCTCACCCTTTCCGCTCTTCTCTCCCTGGACGCCTTCGCCGGTGGATTGATCGTGCAAAGTTTGATGGCCCTCTACTTCCACCTTCGATTCGGCGTCTCGCTCGGCTCATTAGCCGTGCTCTTTCTAGGAGCCAATACGTTTTCGGCTCTTTCCTACCTCGCCGCGGTGCCGCTGGCCCGTCGCTTTGGCCTGCTCAACACCATGGTCTTCACCCACCTGCCCTCAAACATCCTCCTGGCATGCATTCCCTTGCTGCCCTCCTTCCCCCTGGCCGCGCTGCTACTGCTCGTTCGACAATCGCTCTCCCAAATGGATGTTCCAACGCGGCAGGCATACACCATGGAGCTCGTGCGGCCGGAGGAACGCACCGCCGCGGCCAGCGTCACCTCTCTGGCCCGCAGCGCGGGATCCGCGGGCAGCCCTGTTCTGGGCGGGATGCTACTTCAAGGCCCACTGCTCGCGCTCGGTCTTCCGTTTGTCGCCTGCGGGCTCTTGAAGATCGTCTACGATCTGACCCTTTGGTCAATTTTCAAGCGCGTTCCGGTGCCGGAGCAGCGTTAGGATCGAAGCACAATAAAGGAGAAGTGAGTTGGCTGCAAAGTTCGTTACGCGCGAGAACATCCATGTTGATCGAGTCGCCTGTCCCTGGCTGATCAAGCGATTCATTGATCCCGAAGCAGAGCTGCTCTTCGTCGGGCGAGACGAAGTGCTGGCGACCGCCGAGCGTGAGGGCGCCCTTCCCTACGATCTGCCGGGAGCAGAGATCGAGCTGACTCACCACGGGGACCACTGCAGCTTCGACGCCTTCATCGACACCTACGGGCTCGGCGGTGATCCCGCTCTACTTGATCTCGCCCAGATCGTCCGCGCCGCAGACATTCAATCGCAGCGCGATGCGAGACCCGAAGCAGCCGGGCTGGAGGCTATCGCAGCCGGGTTCCGTTTGTCTGGAAAGATTGACCAAGAGCTGCTCGAGCTGCAGTTCCCGCTGTACGACGCGCTATATGCCTACTGTCGCAAGAGAGTCACAAGCGACCGTTAATTCACCCTTGCTTCTTCCTCAGAACTTGGTAGAATAACGACGCGCTCAACATAACGCTTGACCCTGACCGACGCTAGCGTATGCGTCTCACTTCCCCCTCGGGCCAGGCAACGTCTATTCCCTCAGCACGAGGTTTGGTCACTTCTATGGTCACGGAGCACCGAGTTCAGGCGTCGGCGCGAGCGCGAGAGGCCTTGCCTTCACCGATCCGCAAGCTGACGCCTCTAGCCGATCGTGCCAAAGCGCAGGGGGTACACATCTACCACCTGAACATCGGTCAGCCGGACATCCTGACGCCAGCCGCACTGATGAGAGGCATTCGAGAGTACGACGCTCGCGTTCTTCCGTATGCGCCTTCCCAGGGCCTCTCCGAGACCATCGATGCCTGGCGTGAGTACTATGCTCATCACGGCATCGAGCTGGAGCGTAATCAACTGCTGGTCACCACTGGGGGCAGCGAGGCGCTCCTCTTTGGCATGATGGCCGTGGCCGACCCGGGAGACGAGATCATCGTCTTCGAGCCGACCTACGCCAATTACTTCGGCTTCGCCCGCATGACGAATGTCGACATCGTTCCCGTGACGCTCGGCTCAGAGGACGGCTATCACCTCCCGGAGGCAGCGGCCATCGAGGCGCGCATCACCTCGCGCACACGTGCCCTGCTCTATACCTCCCCGGGCAACCCGACCGGCACCGTCTATTCATACGAGGAGATCGAGCGCCTGGCCGCCATCGCCGCTCGGCATGGGCTTTTCCTGATCGCCGACGAGACCTATCGCGAGATAGTCTTCGAAGGCGATCGTTCTATGAGCGCCCTCAAGGTAGAGGGCAGTGCCGAACACGTGATCGTGGTCGACAGCGTCTCCAAGCGCTTCAGTGCGACCGGTGCGCGCATCGGCTGCATCGCCAGCAGGAACGCGGGAGTCATGGATGGCGTGCTGCGCTTCGCGCAGGCCCGGCTTTCCGCGCCGACGGTCGAGCAGCAAGCCATCATTCCCCTTCTAAGGGATTCGCAGCCGATCACTGATCCGTTGGCCGATACCTATCGGGGTCGCCGCGACGTCGTTTACACGGCTCTCGAAAGCATACCGGGAGTCCGCGTGAGCCGCCCAGAGGGCGCCTTTTACATCCTTGCCGGTCTGCCCATTGACGACGGCGAGAGGTTCGCAAGCTGGCTGCTCAGCGACTTCCGCCTCGATGGCGAGACGGTGATGGTCGCTCCGGGAGACGGATTTTACGTCACGCCCGGACTGGGACAACAAGAAATACGCTTTGCTTTTGTGCTCGAAGAGAGGGCTCTCGAGCACTCCATGATAATCCTGGGTAAGGCCTTAGATGTCTATCCGGGGAGGACGGGGTAAACACATGACGGACCGGCTGCAGCATCAGATCGACGGCTTCCTCGAGTACATCGCGGCAGAGAGGAATTTCTCGGACAACACCTCGAGCGCCTATCGCAATGACCTGTCGCAGTTCTCGAGCTATCTCCGAGACACCGGCCACGACAGCTGGGACCTGGATCGCGAAACCCTACAGGGTTTTCATTCCTTTCTATGGAAGCGAAAGTATCGAGACACGACAGTTGCTCGGAAAATCGCCGCGATCCGCTCTTTCCTGCACTTTCTGCAGGCCGAGGGCGTGGTCCAATCCGACCTGACCGAGCACCTCACCTCGCCCAAAGTCGGCAAATATCTCCCTCATTCCATATCTCCAGATGAGGTGAATGAGCTGCTTTCAAAGCCGGGTACGGATACGCCGAGCGGGCTCCGCGACGGCGCCATGCTCAACCTGCTCTGGGACACCGGGATGAGAGTCACCGAACTGACCTCGCTGGACCTCGATCACATCGACTCGTCCACCACCACGGTCCGTTGCGTGGGGAAAGGATCGAAAGAGCGAGAGATCTATTTCACTCTCAACACCAACAACATCCTCGCCAGGTATCTGGAAAGTGGCAGGCCGAAGCTGGCCCGTCGAGACGACGAGCGAGCCTTCTTCCTCAACCATCATGGCGATAGACTGACGCGCCAAGGTTTCTGGCTCATCTTGAAAGCTTATGCCCGGGCCGCGGGCATCGAGAACATCAGCCCGCACACGCTGCGACATTCGTTCGCCACCTTCATGCTCAACAAAACGCGAGATCTCAACGCGGTTCGCGTCTGGCTGGGGCATTCGAACATCTCGACGACGCAGATTTACACGCATCTCTCGCTCGACGACCTTCGAGACACCTATTACCAGGCCCACCCAAGGGCCGTAGCCGACTAGCGGCTCTCTCGACCGCACTGATGTTTCGGCGCTCGCTTCTATTCCTCGTTCCCGCCTGCATCTCCCTGGTGGGCTCGACCTCCGCGGCGGCACACATCGCAAAGCGCACGCTCGCGGAGCAGATAGTGCAACCGATCCCTGCCCGCAATCTGTATCAGCTCACGGATCAGCTGAAGCTGCGGCCTCCACGGCTGATTCCTCATGTAATACGCACGAAGTCGCCGAACTACCACGTCGGCCACCAGGACACCTTCCAGATCCTTTCCGAAGACAACAACAAGTACTTTTCAACGCGCGCGACCATTAAATTCGAAACCAAGCACCTGTACATCTATGTCCAGGACGGCTTGGGTATAAAGCAGGCCGACATTCAGCGTGCCGCCATGCGTTTCGAGAACCGGACGTATCCCACGGACCGCCGATATTTCGGAAGCGAGTGGACACCCGGAGTTGACGGGGATCCTCACATCACGTGTCTGGTCGCCGACCTCAAGAGCTCGAGTGCAATAGGATACTTCTCGGCGGAGGACGAGTACCCGCGGCTGGTAAATCCGTACAGCAATCAGCGCGAGATGGTCTATCTCAACTCCGTCTACACCACCCCCGGGGATCAAATCTTCGATCTAACCCTGAGCCACGAGTTTCAGCACATGATTCACTGGCACATGCATCCGCATGACAATGGCTGGCTCAACGAGGGCATGTCGATGCTGGCGGAAAAGCTCAACGGCTTCCAACCCCAAGCTGAGCTGGACGCATTCCTTGGACTCCCGCAGACCCAGCTCAACGGGTGGGCGGAGGACGGACCGACCGCGCTGTCACACTATGGCGCTGCTTATCTCTTCCTCTCATACCTGTTCAACCACTACGGGGCAGGGGTCGTCCGAGACATGCTGTCCACGCCTCAGTACACGGATTTCGAGCTCGTGAACACGATTCTGCGTAAACATCACGTCCCTGTCAGCGCCAACACTGTGTTTGCCCGCTGGGTCGTTGCCAACTATCTGCGCGACGCTCACGCCGCGGGCGGTATCTACGATTACGCGAATCTCCCGCGCAGGATAGACGTTCCAAGCGGCCACACCGTCCCCTTCACCGACGCCGAATCCCTGCAGCCTTACACCGCTCAATACGTCGTCATGGACAAGCTCGACGCCACAAAACCCTTCACCCTCTCGTTCTCGGCGCCTTCGACCGTCCGTCTCGTCGGTGAGAACCAGCCGGCGCCGTTCTGGTGGAGCAATCGAGGAGACATGAGCGACACCACGCTCCAGCGTTCCTTGGATCTCCGCAAAGTACACCACGCCACCCTGCACTTCAACGACTGGTACGACATCGAAAAGGACTACGACTACGGGTACGTCGAGGCCTCGCGCGATGGCGGGAAGACCTGGAAAACGCTCAAGACGCAGGACACGACGTCGAAGAACCCGTACGGGGCGAACTACGGCAACGGATTTACCGGACCGAGCAATGGCTGGCACGCGGAGACGGCAGACTTGTCCGCCTACGCCGGTCACAAGGCCATTATTCGCTTCCAGTACATCACGGACGACATCTTCAACGGTCAGGGCTGGCTGTTGAGTGGCATCTCGGTACCCGAGATCGGCTTCCACGACAGCTTCAGCGGCTGGCGGCAGAAGGGGTTCGTGCCCATCTTCAGCAATTCGTTGCCCGCCTCCTGGCACGTGCGGCTCATCGAGTACGGCAGCGCGGGCACGCAGGTTCATTCCCTACAGCTCGAGCAGTCCTCAAGTGGAGCCGCCAACACCACCGGCACGCTTCGACTTCCGGTGAGCTTGGGACTGCAGAAGGTCGTCGCAGTTGTGTTTTACACAGCGCCGAAGACGACCGTTCACCTCTCGTGGCGGCTCTCCGCGACTGATGGGTAAGGCCGATCTACACGCCCACACCTGCCATGACTCGTGGGGCGACGGGAACGCCACGGTGGCAGAGTTCTTCGAATACGTCGAGCACCAGACGGACCTCGACATCGTCGCCATAACCGATCACGACAGCACCGATGCGGCGCGCGCCGGTCTGGCGCTTCACCGAGATGGGCACTACCGGTTTGCGTTCCTGCCCGGCGTGGAGGTAACCAATCAGGCTGGTCATCTTCTCTGCTACTTCCCCGACGGCCACATTACCGACATACCGTCGCTGCGTCCTTTTTGGTCCACGGTTCGATTTGCGCAGCAACGCGGCGCCGTTTGCATAGCCGCGCACCCGGTATATCCGCCGTGGCTGTCCGCGACCATCGCCCGTGGACTGCGGCACGGGCATCGACTCGACGGCATCGAGACGGTCAATGCAATGATCTCTCCCTCAGCTCAAACAAAACTGGATGCGCTTGCGAGGTCTTTCGATGGAACGGTCGCGATGGTCGGAAACAGCGATGCTCACGACCTCGAGTCGCTGCAAGCCGCATACACCGAGTTCCCTGGGCAATCCGTCGGAGATTTCCTCAGTGCGCTGAAAGCACGGCAAACACGCTCCATAGCCGTTCGACGTCCCGCCATGGATCCCGGCGCTCGGTCGTTCACGACACGGCGATCCATGACGCGGCCGGGGTGGGTCCGTAATCTATGGCGTGAGCTGCGGCCGCCACGGGGGGTCGCAAAGTGAGCGGTGAATCGGAGCAGGACGGCGACCAGTTCCTCGAGCTCTATGACTTTCGAGTCAGGGTTGCAGCCACGTACCGCGAGCGGAACGAAGCACTGCGCGGCGGCTCGGACCCCAAAGCCGTGTGGCGGCGATTCTGGCAGGAGCGAAACTTGATCTTCGCCACCCACCCTCAATCTGCGCTCGATGACCGGCAGAAGGCGCGCTTCAGCCGTCTGGACGTATTCCCCTACGAGCCGAAGCTCTGCGTCGAGGCGGATATCGACACCGATGTAGAGCCGCAACGTCTAGAAGTCGTCACGAGCGGAGATGAATCGATGCCCATGACCTTGGTGGGCACGGCGTCATTTCAGCTGCAGGAAGAGCGACAGGAGCTCTCTCTGTACTGGATCGACGTGTACGGCGGCGGGCTGTTCCTGCCATTTCGCGACACGAGCTCGTCGACGTACGGCGGAGGCCGCTACCTGATCGACTCTGTAAAAGGAAGCGATTTCCTGCCTCTCGATGGTTCTCCACACAATCGACGGGTCTCGCTCGACTTCAATTACGCCTACAACCCATCCTGCGCCTACAACCATCGGTGGGTCTGTCCGCTCGCCCCGCCTCAGAACCGGCTTCCACTCGAGATTCGGGCGGGCGAAAAGACATATGGGGACGCGGTCTGAACTTCGTCGACATTGCCATTCTTCTGGTTCTTGCCGTGTCGATATTCGGCGGCTGGCGTCGCGGCTTCATCCTCGAGGTTGCGACCATCCTGGGCGCCGTCGCCGGTCTTGGCGTCGCCAGGTTAGAGTACAAACACGTCCGGGTATTCCTCGAGACGATCGCCCCGAAATCTCCCTGGCTCACCGCTGTCTCGTATCTGGCGGTCTTCCTCTTAGTGTGGGGTGCTATCGTTCTCGCGGCTCGGCGGCTCCGGACCCTTGCGCGCTTCCTGATGCTGGGCTGGATGGACCGTCTCGGGGGAGCCGTCGTAGGTCTTGCGCAGGGCCTGCTTTTCGTCGAGCTCCTCCTCTATATAGGCAAGCGCCTGCCTAACCATGCGCTGCGGCACGGGATCAATCATTCAGCCTTCGGCCCGACCTTCGTGCGAATCTTTCCATACATCAATCACTGGTTTCCACACGTCGCCGGTTGATCCACAGGCGGCAGCCGCTGGTGCCTCGGAAGCGGATATGGAGAGCTTGCGGCCGCCAAACCCCGGATCTGACGGAGGTCAGGCGGATGCGGTAATGGACGTATCTTCCCGCGTCGTTGACGGGCGTATGCCCATCAAGGCACGAACGGCGTCCTGCATGCGGCCTTGCTCGGCGATCAATTCCTCAAACGCGATCACCATGTCTGGATCGAAGTGCGTATCCGAGTCTCGTCGGAGAATCCCAACGGCCTCTTCGTGTGTCATCGCCGAGCGATACGGGCGGTCAGAGGTGAGCGCGTCGTAGACATCGATGACGGCAAAGAGCCGGGCGGGCTTGGGTATCCATTCGCCACGCAACCGATCCGGGTAGCCCTTGCCGTCCCACCGCTCATGATGGTGTCGAACGACCGGTAACGCAGCCTGCAAAAACGAGACATTGTGGAGCATTTCGTGTCCGATGATTGGATGCTGACGCATCTGTTCCCATGGCAAATCGCTGCAGCAGCGTTGGACGAGCCAGAGCTGCGCGCAGCCGGCCAAGAAATCCGGACTTATCGGGCATTCGCATCGGTCGCATAGAAAAGCGGCGCCCTTTGGCCGCAGGCGTCAGTATGCTGACTCTCTGCAATCTTGTCAACTTGCCCAGGAGACTGGTGTGCGACTATCAGAAGCTCGTTCGTGTATCAGTCACGAACCGCGACTTGCACCTCCCTTTTAATGTCGGCACGGGCCCGGTTACCCTCCTGTTGTCGGAGGGCCAGCTCTTTTCTAAGAATCAGTGCATCCGCGAGATGAGTAATGCAGAATAGAACCGATGAAGACTGGACTCTCCGCGGGCTTCCTGCGGTGGTTGGCGCCTGCCTTGACAGTTGTGTTCTTGCTGTGGCTCGCCGTGCCTGTTCGGGTCGACGAGGCGAGGCTGTCTGCTGCACAGCTCGCGTCTGCCAACCTTGCCGCACCATCTCGGTCGACCTACTCCGTCGCCGATCTGCTGGCGAGTCACGACCTCAAAGCGGATCTGGCCCAAATTCGCCTCAAGCATCAGCATGCAGAGCTGCAACGCGTCCTCGCCGAGCAACGTCTTCACCAGAATTTCTTTCTTCACGGCGTTAGGTCTCAGCTGTATACGGCCTGGAGAGCCCCGATTACTCTGAAGGCCGTCAATTGGTACGGGTTCGAATACGCCCCGTTCGTTCCGGGCGGCCTCGATAAGACCTCTCTGGACTCGATCCTCTACACGCTCCACTCACTGGGCTTTAATGCGCTGCGCATTCCCTTCGCCAACGAGACGGTGGAACGCAACCCTGTCGTGCAGCAAGGTGTGCAGGCCAACCCCGAACTTCGGGGTCTGCGTTCGCTCGACATCATGCAAAAGATCATCGAAAGAGCGCACGAGTTTGGCATACGCGTCATCCTCTGCAACAGCCGCTCGGAAGCGGGACGAGGTCCGGAAATCAAGACGGGCCTCTGGTACACGGCGGACTATCCGGAGAGTGCCTGGTTCAACGACTGGATCACTTTGGTTCGCCGCTTTCGGGCCGACAGCGCTTTCGTAGGCGCCGATCTGCGCAACGAGCCCCACATCATCGGCAAGGTCTTCGACATCAACGCCTACTTCGTTCACGGACCCCTCTGGGGAGCCTTCCACGGCACCTACTATCACGACCGGGACTGGCGTTACGCGGCCGAAACCCTGGGAAATGCGCTGCTGTCCGTCAATCCGAAGCTCTTGATCATTGTCGAGGGCGTCCAGATGTATCTCGATCCATATAAGAACGTTCTAACCGGTGGCCTATGGGGAGGCGATCTGGTCGGCGTCCAATACGATCCAGTGGAGCTTTCGCATCAAAGCCAGCTCGTGTACTCCGTGCACGAGTACGGTCCCCACATGTGGCAGGGAAACTGGTTCAATCCGCACACCACCTACGCTTCGCTCTCGAAACGTTGGGACAAGCTCTGGGGGTATTTGCTGACGGCTTCGCATCAGCTACAGGCGCCCATCTTTGTCGGCGAGTTCGGCACGTGTCACGAGTTCTGGGCCTGCGTCTCGAACAACCTTGGCTGGAAGCAGGGCTTTTGGTTCAAGAGCTTCGTGCAATATCTACACGCCCATCCGCAAGTTGGGTGGGCTTACTGGGCCCTCAATCCCGACGGGCCATTTCATCCACACGACGTCGATTTTTACAGTGTCACGTCACTCGACTGGAAGCACTACTACCCCCTGATTCGATACGGTCTTGCGCCGCTTCTGGGAGAGCCAAACGGACTGTGGAATCAGGTTCCAAAGGCTCCCACGCTAACCGCTGAGCCCGGTTGTCCACCGGCCGGATCGTGTTCGCGACTGCCGCAGCTTGCGGCCGAGCTCTCCACCAATCCGGCACTTCCACGCTCGCCGCCGCGTCCCAGCGGTGTTCAGGTCACCCAAAACGTTTCCTACATCCCGACCACGGACAATATCCACCTGGGTGATCTTTATCTCCCCCAAGGGCAAGGCAATTCCTTACGGCCGGCTGTGGTCGTGGTGCATGGAGGCCAGTTCGTCGGCGGCAGCAAAGGACAGATCGGCACCACACGCCTCGCTCGCGCGCTCGCCGGGCACGGCTACGTGGCCTTCGACGTGAACTACAGACTGGTGAGTCAGGGCGGAGGCTTTCCCCAAAGCATTCTCGACATTAAGGACGCCGTCGATTTCCTTTCTACGCACGCCACCCAATACGACATCGATCCCAAGAAAATCGGGATAGCAGGCGCCGGTGCCGGCGGTTATCTGGCGATGATGGCCGGCTACATCACCAATGCCGGGGCCTACGCTCCTCCCCACTATCCCGGTCCGCAAGCTCGGGCCGCCGCCGTCGTCAGCTTATTTGCGCCGATCGAGCTGAGCAAGATCACAGATCCTGCGGAGCAGCAAATACTCTCCTGGTACTTTGGCGGCACCAACGCCGCCATCCCCAACACGTACCTCCAGGGTTCTCCGGGCACCTACGCCGACACGGGCGTCTCCACCATGCTTGTAAGCGGTCTGGGCGATCAGTCCGTGCCCTTCACTGAAGATTTCGCTCTTTACAAATGGCTTCGCCAGCGCTCCATAAGCTCGCAGCTTGTCGACCTTCCAGGCTCACCGCATGCCCTGACGGATCTGGGGTGGCAGACTCGACACACCCTGAGCAGACAGATCATTAGCTTTCTCGACGGCGTTTTCTACAAACCTCCTCCGCCCAAGGATCAGAGTTCCGGCTAGAGCTTTTTGCGGCAGCGCAAGGGCGAGCCGACCTGACGTACAGGTTGACATATTCTCCAACAGTTCCTACAGTTAAGTGTCCGTTCGGACGTCCCCAGGTCTGACAATCCTGGGGAATTCTGCTCTTCTAGAGAGGGATTTACCGCTTGAGCTCGCCGCGCCTGCGACCCATCGGCGCACCCGGAGACCTCATCTCGGGCGTCGAATTTGGCGAGAAAAGTGCTCGTCAACGCGGTCACAAGTTCCACAACCGGGGCGGGGTCGTCGAGTCTGTAGATCCTGGCAGCCCTGCCGACCGCGCCGGTCTGCACGCCGGTGACACTATCCTGAGCATCAACGGCAGCAAGATCCGGGACGTCATCGACTATCAGTTCTTTTGCGCCGATGCGGAGGTGCTCCGCTTCGAAGTTGTCTCGCCAGAGCAACCGGATCGAAGCCGTGTGCGTGTAGCCTTTCCGCGCGCCGGCGAGTCTGCCGGCATTTCCTTCACAGAGCCGACCTTCTCCCCCATTCGCGAGTGCAACAACCACTGCCCGTTTTGCTTTATCGATCAGCTCCCGGGAAGTATGCGCAACAGCCTCTACATCCGCGACGACGACTATCGCTACTCATTCCTGTTCGGAAACTTCGTAACGCTCACGAACCTGAACGAGAGCGATTGGAAGCGATTGGAGGAGCAACGCCTTAGCCCTCTGTACGTTTCCGTCCACGCCACCGAACCGGAAATGCGCCGCGTCTTGCTGGGCAATGAAAAGATCCCGGACATCATGCTGCAGCTCGAACGCCTCTTCTCGCTTGGGATACGCGTTCATACCCAGGTGGTTGCCTGTCCGGGGATGAACGACGGCTCGGTGCTGGAGCACACGGTTCGCGATCTCGCCGCCTTTTACCCGCAGGTGCTCTCAATCGGCATCGTCCCGGTCGGACTCACCAGGACTCCGAAGGAAATTCTCGAGGGGCCGGACCCCTCCTGCAGCCGGATACTGCCGAGCGCCGCGAAGCTACCACTTCGAACCTTCGAGGCCGAGGAGGCACGGGCGGTGGTACGGCAGACGCGGAATTGGCAGCGCGAGCTCCGACACGCGCACGGCAGCAGCGTTGTCTACGCCTCCGACGAGCTGTACTTGCTTTCGGGGGAGCCCGTTCCGAGCGCTCAGGCGTACGACGGTTATCCCCAATTCGAGAACGGCATCGGCATGGTACGAGACCTGCTCGACGATTGGAAGCGCCGAAAGCGGATTATTCGAGGTGCGGACAAGAGAAGCAATGGGCCGGCGATCAGCCTTGTCTGCGGGGAGATGATTGGAGAATGCCTCGATGAGATTGTCGAGGAGTGGGTCGACCTCAGCGGCGCGGAGGCTGAGCTGTGTGTGACTTCGAACAGCTTTTTCGGACCGCGTGTTCGTGTTTCTGGTCTGCTCACGGGGGGTGACGTCGTGAAAACTTCAGGACGCTACCGCGGTGACGTCGTGGTGTTGCCGACGGTCATGCTTGACAAGACCGGAACTCGCACTATCGACGGAATGACTCCGGTCGAAATTCAACGCAACATAGGCAAGCCGGTCCACTTTGCGAGCTACATGTCCGAGGTGGATCAGCTAGTTTTCCAGTCAGGGCCCGCGACGCTGACTGCGTAGAGGTATGCGGAATGCGGCCGGTAGCCGGCAGGTCGAGTGAGACGTGTGGCTGACAACATCGATGTAACCATCGAGATCCCGCAGGGCAGCAGAAATAAGTACGAGTACGATCACGCCACCGGTCAGATCCGGCTGGACCGTGTGCTCCACTCGTCCGTCCACTACCCCGCGGACTACGGGTTTCTCCCGCACACTCTCTCGAAGGACGGAGACCCGTTAGACGTTTTGGTACTCGTGCTCGACCCTACCTTTCCTGGCTGTGTCATTCCGGCTCGTCCCATCGGAGTGCTTCGGATGCACGACGACAAGGGCGAAGACGAAAAGATCCTTGCAGTGCCGGACGGCGACCCGCGATTCGACGACGTTTTCGACATCGAAGACCTCCATGGGCATTGGCTAAAGGAGATCGAACACTTCTTCGCCACCTACAAGCTGCTCGAGGAGAAAGATACCGAGCTCCAGGGATGGGAGGGAGCAGCGGTCGCCGAACGTGTCATCGCGGAGGCCCTCGCCAACTACCAGAACTCTCAGCAATCGCCCGGTAAGCGTTGATCGGCACGTTCGGCTGAGTAGCCAACTCTTGACAGTGCTCTAAAGGCTATACTCGCTGCGTTCGTACAGCCGCCCATTTCGCTAGGAACCCCAGTGGAAGAACAGCAGCTTCCTGCCTTTAGCTGGCCGACCAATCCTGAAGAACGGCCTCCCGTCTTTCCCGTGCCGTGGCAGGAAGTCACGCCGGACTGGGCCTGGGGCGGCAGCACCGGCATGGGAATTAAGGTTTGCATCGTGGACTCGGGAATCGAGGCTGACCACCCGGCTATCGACGGAGCGGTTCGCGGCGGCGTAGTCGTCGAGAAGGGTGAGGAAGGCCTGGTGCTTCGTGAAGGCCCGCATGGTGACCTGTTTGGACACGCCACTGCCTGCGCCGGCATCATCCACAAAATTGCTCCCTATGCGGAACTCTACAGCGCACGAGTACTCAACGAGAACCTCAAAGGTGGAGGGGACGCGCTTATCGCCGGCGTGCGATGGGCGGTCGAGAACAAGATGAATGTGATCAATCTGAGCCTCAGCACGCGCAAGCAGGAACACGTAGCAGTGCTCCACGACCTGGCCGATGCGGCCTACTTTCAGAACACAGTCATGGTCGCATCGGCCAACAACATGCCCGTATACAGCTATCCATGGCTCTTTTCGTCAGTCATCTCGGTCGCGAGCCATACCGAGCAAGATCCACTCACCTTCTATTACAACCCCGACCCGCCGGTCGAGTTCACGGCTCCCGGCGTCGACATCGAGCTCGCGTGGGCCGAGAAATCGTATTCGATCGGCACCGGCAACAGCTACGCTACGCCGCACATCGCTGGGGTCGTCGCCCTCATTTTGAGCAAGCATCCTGAGCTGACACCCTTTCAGCTGAAGACGGTCATGTACTACACGTCGAAGAACGTGCGAGAAGCCTTGCTTGCCGAGAAGGAGCGCGCGGTTGGCTGAAGAACAGGACATGCAGCGCGAGCTGGAAGACGCGAGGGCCACGATCGCGGCCCAGGCGGTGCAGATCCATCGTCTGGAGCTGGAAGCCTCGCAGGCAAGTGGAGCTGACGCGCTGCGAGAAATCCTCGAGCTTTCTGATGTCGTCGGAACAACCGTAGGAGAAGCGCCGTTTCGCGCTCTGCTCGAAGGTATTCTGGTTGCCGCTCGCCGTCTGTTCAACGCGGAAGCCGGCTCGATCTTGTTGCTCGACGCCGAAGCCAACGAACTGGTCTTCGAGGCCGCCTCAGGGGGGGCAGACGTGCTGGGCTTGCGGATTCCAGCCCACCAGGGCATCGCCGGATGGGTCGTGATGACCGGCGAGCCCATCGCTTCGTCAGACGTGCGTCGCGACCCCCGCTGGGCAAAGGACTTCGCACAGTCGGTCGGATACATCCCTCAGTCAATACTGGCGGTGCCCATGATCGTGGGAGAAGACGTCGTCGGGGTGCTCGAAGTGCTGGATAAGCATGCGGGTGCTTCGTTCGGGCTGAACGACATGGAGCTGCTGGGGCTCTTTGCGCAGCCCGCTGCTATCGCCGTGGAACAAGCGCAGAAGGTCACCAGCATCGGGAAACTTCTAGTCTCGGAGCTTGGCAGGCTGGCGGCGGAACGAGGCTCGAGCACGATCACCGCGGCTGTAGACACCGCGTTGGCTCAGGGCGTAACCAGCCCCGACGCCACGCTTGAGCTGGCACGTCTCGTACATCGCCTGAGCCGCAAGGGGGAACGAGCAAGAACGCTGGCCACGGACATCCTTATAGCGGTTGAGCGTTACGCGAACCCCAGCTCCTGAGGTGGCGAGACCGGTCGGCTTGTATTGCGGCCGGGCCGCCTCCTAGCTCAACCGATCGGGCAAGCGTCAATCTGAAATTGCGGTTTTGCTCTTGCCGCGCAGACGCCGTTTCGAGCAGCGATCGCGAAAGCTCGGCAGTGCGTGACCGTAGCTCCTCGAAGTCTTCACGACTCATGGAATAGACCGTGAGGTCATCCGCGGCTCGCACCGTCGCCGTGCGCGGCACGTTTTCGAGAAGCGCGATCTCTCCAAAGAAATCGCCCTTGCTCAGTCGCACCTCTAGCGTGCCTCCCTCCGAGGCCATCTCGACCCGAGCCGTTCCCTTCGCAATGATGTAAAAGGTATCGCCCTCGTCTCCCTGACGAATGATGACGCTTCCCGGGCGGAATTGTTCACGAACCATGCGTCGCACCCCCCACTCTCGAACGCCGGCCGGCACGTCCTGGAAGGCTGGGACACGCGCAAGGCGTTCGGCATCCGGCTCCCCTTGGGACTGGCGGCGCAAATTGACCCAGGCGATCCCAGTCACCGCCAGTATCCCGACGCCAAAGCTGAGGATCGCTATGGTGAGGCCGATAGTGGCCGCCAGGAGCCCGCTAACCAGATTGCCGAACAGCATGACATTGAAGAAGAGCGTGTCCATAGACCCGGCCGCTCGACCGATCATGTTCTCCGGAACTGACTGTTGCAGCAGCGTCTCGTAGGCCATGTACTCAAGTGTTTCGGCAAGGCCAAGCACGATCAAGCAGGCGATAGCAGCGGCAGCTACATGAATCACTCCGAACACGATCATCGCGGCGCCGAGTATGCCTACGCCGACTGCCAGCAGCGTGTCGAGCCGCACGTTGTTGCCCACCGTGGCCGCGACCAGACCGCCGATCACGGCGCCCACGCCGAGAGCCGCGGACAGGTAGCCGACCCCGGCGCCACCCAGATGCAGCGCCTCCTGCGCGTACGGCACGATCCAAAACCAGAATCGCTCCGGATGTCACCTCCGGAAGCGCCATCACCGATGCCGCGAAGACCAGCAGGGGACGGCGAGCCAAAAGACGAAAGCCGCCCAGAAAGCTTCCCCCGACCTCCTCTTCCTCGTCTTCGTCCTCGCTGTGCTCAGTCTCGCCGGGGCTAGTCGGAACGAGTTGGATCAGCATGAGTGAGAGGGCCGACACGCCGAAGCTCGCGGCATCGCCCAGCAGCAGCTAGGTGGTCAGTCCCGCGCCCGCCAGAACCCCTCCGATGGCGCTCCCGACAATGGAGGCAATGGAGCTAATCTCTCCGATGACGGCATTGGCGGCCATGTGCTGATCTTTGTCATCATCCAGCTGTGGCACGAGACCAACACTCGCTGGATTGAACAGCGACGAGAAACCGGAAACCAAGAAAATGAGCGGGTAGAGCAGCCCCATGTTGCCGGTCGCGCGACCAGCGCCATAACCGCTACCAGCACGAGCCGGCCCACGTCGGCGATTATCATCGCCCGCCGGTAGCCGAGTCGATCCGCCAGGGCGCCCACGGGAGAGCCAAGAACCAGCGGCGGCGCCAGACGAACGATCCAGAACGCACTGACCGCAAGGCTGCTCTGATGCGCATACGCAAAGATCGCAATGCTGAGAGCGACCTGATAGACGAAATCTCCGCCGGCGGAGACCAGGCGTCCGGCGAGAAGAACCCTTAGATTTCGGCTTCGCGCGACCTCGAAGAGGTCCTTCACCCCGCTGCACTCCTCATCCCTCGGTGGGCTCGCCGTTGCCCATCCTACCGGCTAGACCGGCCGTTGCACTTTCAAGAATGCTGTGGTACGGTCTGACCGAACAGTTATCGGGAACCCGGAGGGTCTAATGGTCACCGCGCCAACTGTGGTCGATTCTCTACGCGAGGTCGCTCTGTTTCGTGACCTTTCCGAGGCCGAACTGGACATGCTCGCTCGTCAGGTTGTGCAGCGTC
Source organism: Chloroflexi bacterium UBA5177 (assembly GCA_002413265.1). Lineage (GTDB taxonomy): Bacteria > Chloroflexota > UBA5177 > UBA5177 > UBA5177 > UBA5177. Next base: position 25,490 of record DHWR01000136.1, on the reverse strand, counting down.
GGTACGGCAGGAACGAGCTCATCTTCTCGCAAGCCGATCGTGGAGACGGCCTGTACATCGTCGTCTCGGGGCACGTCAGCATCGGCCGGCAGAACCCCGAGGGTGATGAGCTGATCTTCGCGATGTACGAGCCCGGAGAATACTTCGGCGAGCTGGCGCTGTTCGATGAAGAGCCCAGAGCGGCAGGCGCCACGTCGGTTGAAGACTGCTCACTTCTATTTCTATCGAGAGCTGCTTTCCGGGACTTCATCGACTCGCATCCGAAAGCACTGTGGACCTGTCTGGAAATTGTAGTCGCTCAGGTCCGCCGCTGCACCGATCTGGCGGACGAAATCGCTCTGCTCGACGTAAGAAGCCGGTTGGCCAGACGCCTACTGCGCCTGGCCCGAGAGGGCATGATCGTGAGCGGCGAGGGAATGGCAGACGATAGCGGGGCCTTTCGCATAACCCAGCAGCAGCTGGCCAACATGACCGGCGCCACCCGCGAAAGCGTGAACAAGCACCTTAACGCCTTCGTGGACGAGGGCATGATCCGGCTGGAACGCGGCCGCATCCATATCCTGAGTACCGACCGGCTAGGGGAAGCGAGCATTGGCCGGGAATGACCGGAACGTGTGATGCAGTTCATAGCCACCGTGGGAGTAGCATTGGTAGAGTGACCCACGAACGACCAATCAGTAACAGTAGAGAGTCTCCAACGAGCGCATCGTGACCGACGAAGAGAATAAAGGGAAAGTGGCCGACGTAGAGGGCCGCCGCCTCAAACCGAGCAACAACGCGATTGATGCGGTTATGGACGAGGACGAAGGCGAGGTTGAAGGGCATGGATTGGTTCAAACCGTCGACATCGACTCGGACGACAAGCGAACCGAAGAGGACGACGACGTTGAGGGACATCGCCTCCACCACGGACACCACTAAAGCGCTACTGTTTTTGCCGCGCGGGAAGGGATAACGCGGCATTGCTGATGGGAAACGAGGCCGATTGCAACGGTCTCGTTTTTCTTTATTCGGCGATTCGCCAATCCCGAATCTGAGTCTCCACCGCCAGAGTGCCCTTCCACTCGTTCAACGAAACGTGGAAAAGGACATCCATAGCGGTGTCGAGCGGGAGCTCCAAAAACTCCGACGGGGCGTTGAAGAACATGCCGCCTGCGAAAGCATTCGACTGCGAAAGGCGCACCCTCACGTGCTTATCCCCGACGGTCGGTTGCTTGCCCCTCAGTACTACGTTGCGAGCCAGAAAGAGCGGTTCGGCGAACTCCATGCCGAATGGCGCCAACGAGTGAATGAGCTTGCC
>DHWR01000136.1:18798-23904 GCA_002413265.1 Chloroflexi bacterium UBA5177 | reverse complement strand
TCTATTCTGCCGGCCTGATCCGCAAGGATTACCTGCGTCTCGGACCAACGGTCCGCTTGCACTCGGAAGCCGCCGGCGCGCGAATGTCCGCCGTAGCCGTCGAACAGACCTCCAGGGCGTGACGCCTCACACCACTCCAGGATCTCGTCGATACGCGCTCCCGCTGCGCCCCGCGCCGAGGCGATCACCAATTCTCCGTCGCGGGTCGCGACGAACGCCGGCAAACCGTACACGTCGACCAGCTTCGAGGCGAGCAGGCCCGAGATTCCCGCGGGCCAGTCGCCGAGAGTAACCAGGATTGGTGAGCGCTCTCCGGCAACCACCGCCTCGGCCAGGGCCAAGGGGTCGCCGAATTCTTCAAGAAGCATGGCTAGCATGGTATCGACCAATGCTTGCCGCTGCCGGTTCAGGTCGCTTAGCCGCTCCGCAAGGCGATCGGCCTCCGTGGCATCCGTCGCGGTCAGCAGCTCGTAGGCAAGCTGAGGCGATGCCATTCGATTTGCCGCATTGATTCGCGGAGCGAGATAGTAGCCGATCGAAATGGGGTCTATTCGGCTGGGATCAACCTCCGCCGCGCGAAAGAGCGCTCGAAGTCCCGGACGGCGAGTCTCCCGTAAGCGCTCTATTCCCGAGATCACCAGGGATCGATTTTCGTCTCGCAGGGGCACGACGTCAGCCACCGTACCCATGGCGACAAGGTCGAGAAGGTCTGAAGGGTCTAGTGCCCCCGGCAGTCGAGTCGCAAGGGCTTGGGCCAGCTTGTACACGACCCCGGCGCCGCAAAGAGACCGAAACGGGTACTCGGAGTGCAGTCTGGTCGGGGCGACGACCAGGCAGTCCGGAAGGCTTCCATCGGGACGGGGCTCGTGATGATCGGTGATGATCACATCGAGGCCTAGCCCCTTTGCCACGATCACCTCTTCAATGGCCGTGATGCCGCAATCCGCGGTTACAACCAGAGACACGCCCCTGCCCTGCAACATCGCCAGGGTCTCGGGATGAAGACCGTGGCCGTCGACGCGTTCAGGAATGTGGACGATGGGATCGAGGCCGAGGGATGTCAGAGTTTCCTGAAGCACGGCGGCGGAGGTTATTCCGTCGCAATCGAAGTCGCCGTAGACGGCCACCTTCTCGCCCTGCTGTCGAGCTAGAGCTATTCGACTAACCGCAGCTTCCATGTCGGGCATGAGAAATGGGTCGTGCGAAACAGGTTTCGCCTCAAAAAAGCCCTGAATGTCCTCAAGCGAGCGGAACCCTCGGCAGTAGAGCAGATGCGCCGCCATGACGCTCCTGTCTCCTAACTCCCGTCGAATCTCATCGGGTAGGCGCGGCTGAATCTGCCACCTCGCGCGGTGACCTCGCAGCTCGGGTTCCGTGGGTGTTTCGATCATGTGAAAGATGCTCCCAAAGAGTGGGTGGCGCAGAGCACACAAGGATACCCCGACCCAAAGTCGAGCTCATTCCTAATTTGTGCTTGCATTTTCTTCATATCCATTTTATGATTGTTGAAATACGATTGAAGGGAGAAGCATGCATCCAGTCATTGGGCGCTGCCCCATCTGTCAGCACGAGTTGGCGGTAACCAGGCTGCACTGCCGCAGCTGCGGCACAAGCATCGAGGGCGATTTCCACCTCGGCCCCCTGCAGCGACTTAGTCGCGAACAGATTCGCTTCGTAGAAGCGCTGATCCTCGCGCGGGGGAGCATGAAGGACGTGGGGGCGGAACTCGGCATGAGCTATCCCACTGTAAACAGCCGCTTGAATGACATCCTCATAGCCCTCGGACACGGCGATCGAGTGAAGGTCAGCGAGACCTCGGAGGGCAATCCCGCGGTCTCGCCGGAGAGACGTCGCGAAATTCTTACCCAGGTCCGCGAGGGCAAGGTTTCAGCTGCCGAAGCTGAGGCGCTGCTCCGCGGCGAGAAATAGCGAAGGGAGGGTCAAAGAATGACAACGGCAGTAGAGGAAATCGTTGAGGCCCGCTTCCAGGTATCGGAAGGCGCCGAGCTCGAGCTACACAACGTGGCGGGGCGGATCACTATTCGCACGCACTCGGAGCCGGCCATCGCCATGCGAGCGCGCAAGCACGGCGACGAGCACTCGGTGGCTAATACCCGAATAGAATCCGATCAGCTGGGAAAACAGGTCGTGATCAGGACGACCCAGCAGAACGATATCTCGATTTCAGATCGCAATCGCGGAAATTCTCTGTGCGCGGTCGACTACGACCTGCTGGTGCCGCGGGGCTGCTCGTTTGACATTGATTCAGTCAGTGCGGGCATCGATGTAGAAGGAACTGACGGCTCGGCTCGGCTGAACAGTGTGAGCGGCGAGCTTCATCTTCGAGGCGCGCGCGGCGACATCAGTTTGAAGAGCGTTAGCGGCTCGATCACGGCTATTGGCCTCGAAGGCGAGCTTGCCGCTTCATCGACGAGCGGCGAAGTATCTGTTCTCGACTCGAACCTTCGCCGCTTCACTCTCAACACGGTCAGCGGATACATGACGGTGGACACGCCACTGACCGCCGGTGAGAGCTACCGGATCAGCACGGTCAGCGGCAACCTGAAGCTGAGAGTGCCGGCAGAAACCGGGGCAAAGGTAAGTCTGAGCTCGGTCAGCGGGTCAATTCGAGCAGACGGCGCCATCAAGGAAACCAGCGGCCCAGGGCACAGAAGCTGGAGCGGCACCATCGGAGACGGCGGAGCCGACCTCAGCATGAATTCGGTCAGCGGCAGCATGACCATCGTGACCAACGAAGCTGTGTAGGAGGAACTCCGTGGAGACGCTTTACGGCGAGCACATAGAACGAGACTTTCCGGCAGGTCCGGACTTTGAAGTCGATATTCACGGCATTTCGGGCGAGATCAAAGTACGACGGGGCGCCGACGACCGCGTGCGGCTCAAGGCGAGACTCGACGAAAATGACGGCGCGGGCATCAGCTTTGAGCAGGTCGGCACACGCCTGAGCTTTCGGCCGAGCGTAGCCAGTCCCCCGATCGACATCGACTTCGAGGTCGAGATACCTGCCGGATGCGGGCTTGGGGCCGAGTCAATTCACGCCGACATCGACGTTCGCGATACAGAAGGCCCCATACGATTGCACTCGGTCCACGGGGACATCAATGTGTCGCACGCCGGCGGCTCCGGGATCGTCTCCGTGGAGTCGGTGGACGGAGACCTTTCTCTGTCCCGTATCCAGGGCGAGATCACCCTATCGTCGGTCAACGGCGAGATCCAGATGAGCGAGGCGGACGGCGTCCTCAACGTTCAGACTACGAACGGTGGTCTGATCGTGGACCGCTCGCGCCTTCAACGGTTCCATGCCAACACCCAAAACGGAGAGCTCAGAATTGAAACTCCTCTGGTTTCAGGGGAGCACTCCTTCGCACGATCGACAAACGGTGAGGTGGAGCTCATCGTGCCGGCGGATTCTGCTTTCACCGTTCAGATGAAAACCACCAATGGAGATCTGAGCTGCGACCTGCCGCATGAGGTGATCAACGGCAGCAGACGCAATCGCCAGCTGAGGGTAAACGGTGGAGGCGCCACGGTCGAGCTGGAGACAGCCAACGGCGACGTCCGGGTGAGGAGTACCGGAGCCGGAAATGAGCGGGCGCACCATGAACGTGACAATCACGTCGACGCGCCCCGCGCTCCTCACATGCCGAGCGCTCCTCACGTGCCGGCTCCCCACATGCCACACGCTCCAACGGTGCCGCCGACTGCGGCTGTGCCGCCGGCCCCGGTGATCCCTCCCTCGCCGATGATGCCGCAGATGCCCTCGATTCCGGGTCCTGACGTCATCAGAGACCTCAGCCCTGATGAGCTGTCCGAGCTCGAAAGAGAGTCCGACCGCGTCGAGTCCGAGAACACTCTCACCATCCTGGCGCGGCTCGAGAACGGTGACCTCAGCGTGGACGAGGCCATGCATCGGCTGGAGTCTCTCCGCTAAAAAATCGGGAGAGCGCCGGTCAAAAATGCTCGCGTTTGCCGGCGCTCTCCTCAATACCCGGTGCTAACCGTAACGGTCGTTGATCCAGGCACCGAGTGCGAAGACCAGGCCGACCAGCACAATGGCGCCGATGAGCAGGAGAGCAAGCTGAATCATCGGTCAAGCATACGAGCGAGGGCGGGCATAGTCTAGTCGGCCCCTTGTTCGAGAACCTTGCGCAGAATTTCGTCCACCGAGGGAATTTGCCACTGCTGTTTGCCAAGCCAAGAAGCTGCGATCGATCCATCCGGCGCCACCAGGAAAACCGCAGGCCGCTGGCCCAGCGAGAGGGCCCGGCTCAGGACGCCGTACTGCTTGAAGACGGCTCGCTGAGGATCGGCCAGACAAGGAAACGGCAGACCCAAGACCTGTTTTGACAGCTCTTCGAGACCAACAGGAGCCAGGGCTAAGATACTCGCCCTGACTTCCACAAATTCCTCGTATCGTTCTCGCAACTGCGAGATGTGCCCGCGGCAAAAAGGTCAGAAGAAGCCCCGCAGAAAAGTCAGCACCACGGTGCTGCCTCGATAGTCCGAAAGACGCACGACGCGCCCGTCGGAGCTTGGGAGAGCGAAGTCTGGTGCCGCAGCCACTCCGCCAGCTTACCTGCTGGCACCGGCCTTACATCAGGATCCCGCCTGCACCACACCCGTCTCACAGGCGACCACGACCGCCTGAGCTCGATCCCGAACATCAATCTTGTGAAACACGTGAGCCACGTGCGTCTTCACCGTGGCCTCAGAAAGCACCAATTTTGTCCGCGATCTCCGCGTTGCTCAAGCCGCAGTGGGCCGCCTCGAGTCGCGTCGCGGAAATGCTGCAGACCGAGTAGTCGGGAGAAGTCATTGGTTAGCGGCGGAGAGTTTTTAGGCGGAAACCCTTCCCGGGCGCTGTCGAGGCGACTTGCCGATCCGCTCCCCTACTTCGTCGCGCATCGTCGTGTGCCCCGGCACCGTGCCGTCCAGCAAGGGCCCGACTTCAAGTCCACGCTTCTCGGCATCGCGTAGCCGCAGCCCTTTAGGGGTGCCCAACGTCCTCGCCACGGAAACACGATCCACTGCCCCCTCGTAGCCGCACCCCTTTAGGGGTGCCCCAACTCGTCCTCGCCACGGAAA
>DHWR01000136.1:18070-18465 GCA_002413265.1 Chloroflexi bacterium UBA5177 | reverse complement strand
AGCCGCACCCCTTCAGGGGTCCCCCCACTCGTGCTAGACACGGAAACACCATCCACGACTCCCATGTAGCCGCGCCTCTTTAGGCGTGCCCCAACTCGTGCTAGTGAGGGAAACAGCGTCCACGAGGAGTAAGCTGAGGGTAGATATTCCGCGCGATACCGCAGATTTCGGGCATCGCCTGCATGAATGGAACCTACATGGACGACACGGAAACGATGCAGTCGTTGCCGACTTGGGAGGCCCTCTACGGGCCTAATGTCGGCTACGCGATCGAGCTCTACGAGCGCTACCTCGCCGACCCTTCCTCGGTCGATGACGAGACCCGAGCAATTTTTGAACGCCTGGGGCGCGACGAAGAGGCCGCGATTGCCAGCCTGACTCGACCCGCATCGGCG
>DHWR01000136.1:9599-17869 GCA_002413265.1 Chloroflexi bacterium UBA5177 | reverse complement strand
TTGTCCTGGCGGCACGCATCGCGCGTGGCATCCGCGAGTACGGTCATCTCGCCGCGAACATCGACCCGCTGGGCGCGCCGAGGCCCGGGGATCCGATGCTGGAGCCCGAGACTCACGGCATCACCGACGAAGACCTGAGGCAGCTTCCGCCGACGATCGTCTGGCCGGCGGCGGGCCCTGAAGAAGGAACCTGCCTGGACGCCATCAAGGAGCTCCGGGCAATCTATTGCGGCTCGGTCGGCTATGAGTTCGATCACGTACAGGACTTCACCGAACGGACCTGGCTCCACGAAAGCGTCGAAAGCGGCGTGTATCGCAAGCCGTTGCAGCCGGAGCAGAAGCGCGACCTCCTCAAGCGGCTCTCAGAAGTGGAGGGCTTCGAGACGTTCTTGCACAGCACCTTCCAGGGACAAAAACGCTTCTCGCTCGAGGGGAACGACATGTTGGTTCCTATGCTCGACGAAATCATCCGGAACTCGGCCGAGGGTGACATCCGCGAAGTGCTCATCGGCATGGCCCATCGCGGACGGCTCAACGTGCTCACTCACCTGCTCGGCAAACCCTACGAGGCCATCTTCTCGGAGTTTCACAGTACGCCGACTGGCGATGACGGCTCAGAGACGATATCCGCTGAAGCAGACGGTGGCTGGACCGGGGACGTGAAGTATCACTACGGTGCTCAGCGCACCATCCCGGGGCGAGCCGGCGACCTCAAGATTACGCTCGCCGACAATCCGAGCCATCTCGAAGTGGTGGACCCGGTCGTCGCCGGCTTTGCGCGAGCCGCTCAGGACAATCGAAGCGAGCCCGGCGCACCACGGCAGGACACGCACGAGTCGCTCCCCGTGACGATCCACGGGGATGCAGCGTTCCCCGGGGAGGGGGTCGTGGCGGAGACGCTCAACCTCTCGCGCCTTCCCGGTTATCAGACAGGTGGCACGCTTCGAATAATCGTGAACAACCAGATAGGTTTCACCACGCAGGCTGCGGATTCGCGGTCCACCCTGTATGCCAGCGATCTTGCAAAAGGGTTTGAAATCCCAATAGTTCATGTCAACGCCGACGATCCGGAGGCGTGCCTCTCCGTCGTGTGTTTCGCCGTCGCATATAGGGAACGGTTTCGAAAAGACTTTCTGATCGATCTCGTCGGCTATCGACGCTGGGGGCACAACGAAGCCGACGAGCCGGCGTTCACGCAACCCCTTCTCTATGACCAAATCAGGGCCCATCCTTCGACTCGAGCGCTCTACGCTGAGCGATTGGAGCAGGAGGGGGCGATCACCGCGGATGAGGCCCAAAGCTTTGTCGACGAGTCGCGAAAGAAGCTGCAGGCTGCGCGGCAGGGAACATCGACGGATGGTCTGGCCGGCGCGGATCCCGGTGATCGAGAAGTAGCTCCGCCCACGGCCGAAGACCGGCTCTCGGTCGAGGAGCTCCATGAGCTCAACGACGCACTCCTCGCGCGTCCCGAAAACTTCACCGTCCACCGGAACCTCGAACGCATTCTCTCGAGACGAAAGGAAGCGCTTGATCGTCCCGGCGGGATCGATTGGGCACTGGCGGAAACCCTGGCCTTTGCCACCATCCTTTCTCGCGGCACCCCGATTCGCCTCGCCGGGCAGGACACCGCGCGCGGGACCTTCAGCCAAAGGCATCTTGTCCTCTACGACACCAGCTCGGGAGCCTCGCACATTCCCCTCCAGTCTCTGTCTCGGGCCCGCGCGTCATTCGCCGTGTACAACAGCCCGCTTACGGAGATGGCCGTACTCGGCTTCGAGTACGGATATTCGGTGCACTCCCCGGAAGCCCTGGTGGTCTGGGAAGCGCAGTTCGGCGACTTTGCCAACGTCGGCCAGGTTATACTCGACCAATTTATTTCCGCGGCGTGGGCGAAGTGGCGCCGTCGGCCCGCGCTCGTGCTGCTTCTCCCTCATGGCTATGAGGGCCAGGGTCCCGAACACTCCAGCGCCCGACTGGAGCGATATTTGCAACTTGCCGCCGAAGACAATCTGCGTGTCGCAAACTGTTCGACGGCGGCTCAGTACTTTCATCTCCTGCGGTTACAGGCATCGCTTCTCAGCAGCGACCGCCGGCCCCTCATACTGATGACGCCAAAGAGCCTTCTCCGCCATCCGCGAGCCGGCTCGAGCATTCAAGACCTCACCGAGGGCCATTTCCAGCCGGTCCTCGACGACTGGGGAGCGGCGGACCGGCGAGAAAAGGTGGAACGCCTCATCCTCTGCACCGGCAAGGTCGCCGTGGATCTGACAACCACCGCCGTGAAGAACCCAAATCCGGTGGAACGTGTGGCCGTCGCTCGCGTCGAATTGCTGTATCCGTTCCCCGAGGAGCAGCTTCGAGCGGTCATCAGCGGCTATCCACACCTCAAGCAGGTGATTTGGCTGCAAGAGGAGCCCCGCAACCAGGGCGCCTGGAGCTACATGGCGCCTCGTCTCGAAGAGGTCCTGCCGAAGGGTATCTCGCTCGCCTACCTGGGCCGGTCAGAGCGTGCCAGCACCGCCGTGGGTTCGGATGAGGCGCACCAGATGGAACAACGAGAGATCATTGAGGCGGCGTTCGAGGGTGAGCGCCGCCCGCAAATCGAGACACGCGGAGTGCAGTATGTCGATTGACGTGACGGTTCCGGCGCTGGGCGAATCAATCGTCGAGGCGACCGTGGGACGCTGGCTCAAAGCAGAGGGCGACGCGGTGAAGCAGGGTGAGGCTCTCGTCGAGCTGGAGACGGACAAGGTCAATATGGAGGTTGCGTCCACAGGATCCGGCGTCTTGAAATCCATCGTCAAGCCGGAAGGCGAGATCGTCAATATCGGCGACGTCATAGCCGTGCTCGACGAGGGTGTGGCTTCGGGCAACGGGTCCGGCCAAGCGCAATCCAAGCCCGCGCCGGTGGCTCCATCCGAGGCGGCGGTCGCACCCGCTCGGGAAACTCCGCCCGCGCCGCCTGAGCCCGTGGATGCGGAAGGCGATGGAAGCAGGTCGACTCCTCTGGCCAGACGCATCGCGGGAGAACACGGTATCGACATCAATCAAGTCCCGGGCTCCGGACCGGCAGGTCGGGTAACCAAGGAGGACGTGAACGAATTCCTGGCACGAACGAGCGGAGCTGTGAAGCAGCCGGCTACGACACCAGTGCCGGTCTCTCCTTCGACAGCCGTCTCTCAGACTGCCCCCGTCACGCCACCGGCCACGACAACGGCCGGAGAGCGGCGCGAAGAACGCGTGCGGATGTCCCGGCGACGCCAAACCATCGCTCGCCGCCTGGTCGAGGCGCAGCATACGGCGGCCATGCTCACGACCTTCAACGAGGTCGACATGATGGCCATCATGGATATTCGCAAGAAGAAACGGGACGAGTTCAAGGAGCGCTACGGCGTCGGCCTCGGCTATATGTCGTTCTTCACCAAAGCGGTGCTGAGCGCCCTAAAAGAACACACTCGGCTGAACGCCGAGATCCAGGGCGACGACATGGTTCTCAAGTACTACTACGACATCGGCATTGCCGTCAGCACCGACGACGGACTGGTCGTGCCCGTGCTGCGCGACGCAGACACCCTCTCGTTCGCGGAGATCGAACGCGGCATCGCCTCTCTGGCGGCGCGGGCGCGAGACGGGCAGCTCACGCTTCCCGAGCTGCAGGGCGGAACCTTCACCCTCACCAATGGCGGCATCTTCGGCTCGCTTCTCTCCACCCCAATCCTCAACGCCCCCCAGGTTGGAATCCTGGGCATGCACAAGATCGAAGAGCGGCCGATCGCGCTCAACGGCGAGGTGCACATCCGGCCGATGATGTACGTCGCGGTCTCGTACGACCACCGAATCGTGGACGGCGCCGAATCGGTGCGCTTCCTGGTGCACATCAAAGAGCGTCTCGAGGACCCAGTCTCCCTCCTGCTAGAGGGCTAACGCCGAACCTGTCACGAAGGTTCCTGCAGTCTCCAGTCTGGAGTCCCCAAGTCGCGGTCCCATTCGTCCCTTGCGGGCACACTCAGATCAGGCATGCAGCCGAAAGTCGACTTCAGCGCCCTTTAAGGATTTGGTGATTCGCGTTCCGGGTGTGTTTTCACGCCCCTCACAACCTTGATTTGCAGTTCCTCACTATAGCCTTCACCAGGCCAGTCAGGGCGCTCTTACGGGTCACCGTACCCGACAGCATCTCGGGTAGGGGCGAGTCGCGCTCGCCCGCCGCGGTGGTGCGTCCGAACTCTGCCCCTGACACCGGTCATAGGAACGCACCGTTTAGCTGCGCCTGCCCTCAGGGCGCTCCTCCCGTCACACAGCTTTCCAAATTCTGCCCGAAACCCCTAGACCCCGCCGTATCGTAGTACAGCCCTTTCAGGACGTCTGAGCCAAATTTGCAGGCATCGAGACACTCGTCAGCCGCCCTGGCAGGGCCGACTCGCATTCGCCCATGCCCGCGGGGCGCCTCATGCACTCACCGTTCTGCAGACCCCGATAGGGCGCGTTGCGCTCGCCGGCTCCGCTTGGCGATCCCCGCTCGCCCGTCACTATGGCCGCGCGTAGTCCAACCTCCCCACCGGGTGATACAGAAAGCCCGCCGCAAGGTGAATCTCAAGGTGCTTCGGGTCACAGCCCGCCAGTGGCAAAGGCACGGCTGTCGACCGCGTTACGGCGCTCGGACTTCCGAGTCCCCCTTCTGAAGCGGTCCATGTCACCGAGGCGGAGCCCCGGCAGCGATACCAACCGTCCGACCACAGAGGTGAGGAGGCTGCAGGCTGAACGAGAGCTTTGGTGGGCGGATTGCCCCGAAGCTGGATTCTCGGCGCTTGGGCTTTAAGCAAGGCAACGGTAACCACCGAGCCCTGAACCCTCATCAACTCTCCGCGACAACCATTCTTAGTGCGCGGATCACAGTTGTTGAAGGAACGGACGTAGGCAACAGCTCTCACGCGGTTTGAGCGGAGGACCACATAAACGGTTGCGCGAACCTGCTGCCCAGGATATAGGAGCGATCGGTCGGAAGAAAGAATCGGGCAGGCAGGCTCAGGCCAGTTGTTGGCGTTCCAAGCTGACAAAGCCTGCCCGTTGTTTCCCACAACCTCCGCTTCAGGCTTGCCACTCCAGCACTCGCCGGGCTGCGCCACACCATAGATACTCATCAGATGCTTGGACACATTCCGAGCCGTCACCGTGACCGGAATGACCGCGCCACGATAGTAAATGCGAGCTGCAGCAGGGCAAGAGAAAACCGGGCACGAACGGGGCAGACTAAGCGTGAGTAAGAGCCCGTTGGAACGAGACGTCGCGGAGGCTTCATACGCCGAACCGGCAGCAACGTCTCCTTGATTCGACGGCTGGCTGGTTCCGAAGGCGGCTCCTTTTCGAGTCGATGGAAGCTGCGGCGCGGCCTCGATGACCGGCGCGCTTGCCGCTCCTCGAGCTTTCGCACCCGGGTGAGTTAGACCGGGCTTGTTAGGAACGAAGCCGGCTTTGCCGGTGTTCGAGCCCATCCCTGCATGTGCCGCCGCCACAATCAGCGCGATCACAGCTGCAGCCGATAGCAGACCCAAGCCGTGCCTCCACCACCGGCGAGAGCTAGACCGATGCGCCCTTCCCAGCACGCCTGCCCTCAGCGTAAGCGGTGGCTCGGGCAAGCTCAAAGCGCGCAGAAAAGCATCCTGCCGCCCGTATTCACCGCCAAGTTCCCGACAGGTGGCGCACTCCTCCAGATGCGACGCCAGCGACTCTTGCTCCCCCGTCGACAATTCGCCTTGCATCGCCAGCATGTCCCGGTAGAGCTCGTGCTCGGTCAAGGTGTACCTCCATAGAGCATTCGAAAACGCTCGCGAGCGCGCAGCACACGCATCCGCACCGCGACGGGGCTGATGCCTACCCGCTCTGCAATCTCGCGCCCGCTCAGTCCTTCCACCGCGAACAGATAGAGGACGGTGCGGTCCTCGGCAGTCATCCGCGAAAAGGCATCGCGCATAGCGACCCCACGCTCCGGCGAGTCGAACCCCTCGATCGGCAACCGCTGCAGCTGTTCCACGGCGGCGTCCTCACGCTTGCTCTTTCGGAATCGGTCCATTGCCAGGTTGTGCGCCACCTTGTACAACCATCCCGCGTTCACAGGCTTGCCCCTGCTCAAATTGTTGAACGCCCGCAGAAACGTGTCCTGCGTGCAATCGAGCGCCGCTTCTCGCTCGCCGGTAAGGACGAAAAGAAAACGATAGAGTGCAGTTTCGTGAAGAGTCATAAGCTCGAGAAGCCGCGCATCGACCGTTCGGTCATCCTGGATGGGCGATTCCTCCTCGCTCAGCCGCAGCTCGCAACCGGCCGCTCCGCTCTCCATAACGCCGAAATAACGCCTGCCAGACGAAAACGTAACGCGGAAACCGTCCGCACCTTAGAGAATCAGGCCGGCAGAGCCAAGTTCTCAATCTCCACCTGGCGACGCAGAGACTCGACTTCCTCCCGTGATCCGATCCACGGCTCGTAGCGCAGCGCGTTTGACGCGCCGCACGCCACCGCCAAACGGACGGCCTCCATCGGCTCGAGCCCTTGTGCCGTCGCCGAGAGAAAGCCGGCGACGAACGCGTCTCCCGATCCCACCGCATTCAGCTCATGTATCTGGGGAGCCCGCGCCCTCCACAGGCGGCCATCCACGGCTGCGATGCATCCATCCCGTCCCAGGGTCACTAATACAATCTCGACCTCGCCGGCGACCGTGCGCGCCATCTCCGCCACCGGCGCATCTGCCTTCGTAGCCGACCGAAGCTCGTCCTCGTTCGGTGCCACCGCCCACACCCCCGCCTCTATTGCGGAGAGCAAACCTGGTCCACCGGCATCGACCAACACGCGCACGCCCACCCCCTTCATCCGCTGCACGATATGTCCGTACGCGGAGTCCGGCATACCTCGAGCAGCAGTCCCCGAGATGCACAGCAAGTCTCCCGGACTCACCGATGCCTGCAGGGCGTCAAGCAACCGCTCGATCTCGAGAGGCGTTATAAGCGGTCCAGGCTCGTTCAATACCGTCTGGCCACCGGAAGCTGCGTCCAGGACGGTGACGCAGGTCCTGGTCTCGCCCGCGATGTCGACCCACCTCGCTTCCAGACCGAGCTCGGCGCATCGTTCTTTGATGAACGCCGCCGCGGAGCCGCCGAGGAAGCCAACGACGCGGACCTGCTCTCCAAGCCTGAGCAGATTGCGCGCGACGTTGATCCCTTTGCCTCCTGCAAAGCTGCGGGTCTCGGTGGCGCGCATCACTGTTCCGGGCGTGAGCAGCGGAACCTGGAGCACTCGATCGATCGCCGTATTCAAGCTCAAGACGATGATCAAGACGCTACAGCAGATCCTCTCTGCTGGACTCCTTGACCTTCTCCAGTAGCTGCTTGACCTCTTGAGCTCGCTCTCGCGGCAAAATCATGACAACATCTTCGGTGTCGACGACCACGAGATCCCGCAGCCCGACCGCTGCGATGACTCTTTTCGAAGACAGGAAAAGGCATCCTTCGGTATCGATCGCCAGGTGCTCCCCCTCGAAGGCGTTGCCCGCATCGTCCTTCTCCATCATGTCGTAGAGAGCCGCCCAATCGCCGATGTCTCTCCACCCGAAATCTATGGACAGGGCGACAACGTCCGACACTCTCTCCATGATTGCGTAGTCGACCGAGATATCCTCGATCGCCTCATACGCCCTGTCCAAATCTTGGGGAGACTGGCTGGCAAAGGCGGCGGATAGACGCTCGTAGGTGTTTGGCAAAAGCTCCTGAAGGGCCTCCAAGAACTTGCGGGCTTGCCAGACGAACATCCCCGAATTCCAGATGTAGTTTCCAGACTCCAGGTATTCCTTTGCTCGTTCGGCGTCGGGCTTCTCGACGAAGCGCTTGACCGCGTGCGCGACCAGCTTGCCAGACTTCTCCAGCGTCTCGCCGAGCTCGATGTACCCGTACCCCGTCTCAGCATGACTGGGAGGAACCCCGATATCGACGACACGGTGACTTCGTGCCAGCTTCTCCGCGAAGTCGAGCCCTTTGAACAGCTCCTCAGGTTTGAGGATGACATGATCGGCGGGAAACACCGCGAAGACAGCCTCCGGATCTTCCTCTGCGACCCTCAATGCCGCTAGAGCGATCGCGGCGGCGGTATTTCGCCCAAAGGGCTCCGAGATGATGTTCTCGATGGGCAGATCGGGCAACACGCCGTGGATGGCATCCGCGTAGCGGCCCGCCGTAACAATCACAATTCGATTGATATCGTACACATCGGCCAGCCGCTTCACGGTCTCG
>DHWR01000136.1:8707-9430 GCA_002413265.1 Chloroflexi bacterium UBA5177 | reverse complement strand
AGAGACGGGTTCCAGCCCCCCCCGCCATGACGACGGCATATCGCATTGCCCACTCCCTCGGGCGGCTGCATCCGCCCATTGCATTCTATGGTTGGCCGGGGCTGACGAAAGGCGGCGCAGTGGCAATCGGCTGGGGCACCGCGCCGGAGCCGCTCGACGGACCAGATTGCCCCGGACTCAGCGGACTGCCACTCCGGGGCGGTCGAGTTCCATAAAGCTGAATGGTGGGCGTGCCGGTGAGCGTGCCGTAGTCGTAGTAGTAACCGGTCGGGCACTCGAAGCCGGCTGGAGGCGGATTCGCGGGATACTTCGAGCAGGGGATGGGCATCGATCCTTTTTCGGGAATCCGGCACATGGGGTACACGGCGCTCGTGGCGCCGCCGACCACAAGATCCTCGAGGTTCGTGGACGTGTAGGAAGAACCAGGCACGGAACACATGCTGCTCGTCTGAACCTCCGGGGGCTGGACGAACGGCTGCACTGGAAGCCGCAGAATCTTGAAGGCGCCTTCCATAAATGAGTTCCAGATGGGCGCGGCACCCGTGATGCCGATAACGTTCTGCATGGGGCTTCGGTCAGCGTTCCCCGTCCACACGCCCGTGACGATTTGAGGAACGTAGCCAACAGTCCAATTGTCCGTCCAGTCGTTGGTCGTACCGGTCTTGGCGGCCGCCGGACGGCTCAACACCAGCGGACTGGTAAGTCCGAACTCACACACCTGAA
>DHWR01000136.1:2505-8361 GCA_002413265.1 Chloroflexi bacterium UBA5177 | reverse complement strand
CCACCGGAGCAATCGGCCGAGCAGAACAATACTCTGCCACTGCTGCGCTTCACTATCTTCCACACGGCGACCGGAGGCACGGTTGACCCTCCCGACCCGAAAACTCCGTACGCCGACGTCTCCTCCAGAAGCCGTGTGCCCCGCGCCAGTCCGCCAAGAGTGACCGCGTAGCATGCCCTACATCCGACTCCCGCATTGTCCGAGTAAAGACTCGTCATCCCAAAATCATGGGCAGTCTTGGCCACGTGTTCGGCTCCGGTGACGTAGAACTCGACCTTGACCGCAGGCACATTGAGGGAATTTGCGAGCGCTTGCCTGAGGGTCAGGGTGCCATGGAACTGATGATCGTAGTTTTGAGGGATGTACCACCCGTGGTGCAGAGTGTCATTTGGATCGGGCAGGATGATCGGCGAATCGGTGACCTGGGTAGCCGGGCTCACGTTACCGTGCGTAAATGCCCAGATGTAGTTGAACGGCTTCATAGAAGATCCAGGTTGACGTGGACTCTTCGCCATGTTGATCTGTCCGGCTTTGCCCGCGTAGTGAGCGCTCCCGACCATCGTGAGAATCCAGCCATAATGCCGGCGGCGCAGATCGAGTGAAACCAGGGCGCCGTCGGTCACGTGCTTTGCCTGCAAGCCGTCGATCTGATCGGTCACGGTTTTTTGGGCCAGATCTTGGAGCCGCGGATCGAGGGTCGTGTAGACGTCGATGCCGTTGTACAAACGCGCCCGAAGCTGCGGCGTCGCGTTCAGCTGGTCGATAACGTATCGGACGAACTGCGGGTAGCGAAATCGAGTCGAGGGCGGGGAAAAGTGCCAACGGGCGGCTTCCCCCATGGCGGACGCGACCTGTGCATGCGTAGAGAGATCACCGTGAATGCGCATAAGGTGGAGAACCTCTCGCATGCGGGTCAGCGCCGCCGCTCCGTACAGGATGGGGTTGTAGATGCTAGGTCCGCGAGGCAGGCCGGCGAGAAGTGCCGACTGGGCGAGGTCGAGACTGCAGACCTGCTTCCCGAAATAGATGGAAGAGGCCGCCTGGGCACCGATTGCTTGATTGCCGTAGCTGACACTATTGAGGTAATACCAGAGAATCTTTCGCTTTGAATACCGCTGGCTTATCTCGTAGGCGAGCGCGACCTCCTGGGCCTTCCGCGTCAGCGAACGGTCGCTGGGGTTAAAGAAGTTGGCACGCACCACCTGCTGAGTAATGGTGCTTGCTCCCGAAACGATGTGCCCGTAAGTAATGTCCTGGTATGCAGCCCGCAGAATGCTGAGCGGATCGAAGCCCGGGTTTCTGTAAAAGGTAGCGTCCTCGGTAGCGATAGTGGCATTCTGCAGGACCAGCGGGATCCGGTTCACGCCACGACGACAGGCGGATCCCTGATCGGCTAGTGCCTGCAAAGGCTCGACGATCCGGCGGCCTCGCTTCCGGCTGAGATCGGCCATGTTGTAGAGCAGATCGCCTCGGGAGTCGAAGATGCGCGCGTTCTGGAACCCATATCGCAGCTTGAAATGGTCCGTAGAGGGCAGATGGCCATAGAAGTAGAGCCCTGCGCCAGCCGCCGCGCCACTGGTGACGATCATGAGCGCGACCAGAAGCGAAAAGGTCCATCTGAGACGATGAGTGGCTCGCTGGTTGAGGTGCCGGCGGGCAATCTTCCAGCGAACCGACTGGGCCCGCATGCTGCACCTACAAGGGCTAACGGAGGCCGATGTGCCTTCCATTGTGCGGCATGGCCGCGCAGTCCTCAACCAGGGGTGCTCCGACTCGCCGGTGGGAGACGTTCACCTCTGGCCCATAATGTCCCATGGATGAAGGCCCGGCTAACTCCACGGTAAAACTGGCGCTGCAGCGAAACGGACGGCTGAGCGAAAGCAGTACTCAGCTACTGCATTCAGTGGGCCTTCAATTCGACAGCTACCAGCAGCGGCTCTTCGCGGCCTGCCGGAACTTCGACCTCGAGCTTCTCTTCGTGCGAGACGACGACATCCCCGAGTACGTTGCCGACGGCGTCGCCGATCTCGGCATCGTGGGCCGAAATCTGCTCCTCGAGTTCGAACGACCCGTCACCGAGCTCTTGCCCTTGGGCTTTGGGTACTGCTCCCTGGTAGTCGCGGTACCCAACGATTCCCCGGCCCAAACGCCTCAGGATCTGGCCGGATTGAAAGTAGCGACCTCGTATCAGAATTCTGCCCGCCGATACTTCGAACGAGCGGGAGTGGAGGTTCAGATCATTCCGGTCAGCGGATCCGTCGAGCTCACTCCTACCCTCGGGGTGGCCCAAGCAGTTGTGGAGCTCACTGCTACCGGAAGCACGCTGCGGGTCAACGACCTTCGCCAGATCGACACGGTGTATCGCTCAGAGGCAGTACTCGTCGCCAACCAGCAATCTTTGAACGATCAGCGAAAAGCCAAGACCATCGAGCGCCTTTGTACCCGGATCAAGGCCGCGATCACCGCCACGGCGTACAAGTACATCATGATGAACGCTCCTCGGAGCGCACTCGAGGCCATTGAACGCGTGACTCCAGGCCTCAAGTCGCCCACCGTCGTTCAGCTCGCCGATCCCGATTGGGTCGCCGTTCACGCCGCCATTCACGCCGATCAGTTTTGGGACATCATCGAGAGGCTGCGCGAGCTGGGCGCTTCAGAGATCCTGGTGACCCCGATCGAATCGATCATCTCGTAGGACATTGGGGGCGTTGCAGTGATCCGCGTAGTTCAGCATGAGACCCTCTCCGAGGAAGATCGATCCGTTCTGTTCGCGCGCGGACAGCCTCTCGACTCCATCGGGCCTGGTGTTCAGGAGATTATGGACGCGGTTCGCGCCGGAGGCGACGACGTTCTCAGGACCTTGACCGAGCGCTTCGACGGCGTCAGGCTCGCCGGGCTGCAAGTATCACCTGAAGAATTCGACGAGGCCGATCGGGTGTTGGACCTCGACGTGCGGGAGGCCTTGGTTCGCGAGCTCGAGGCCGTGCGGACCTTCCACGAAGCTCAGCTTCCACAACCACAGCCCGTGGAAACGGCCGCCGGCGTCCAGTCGTGGCGAGAGTGGCGACCAATCGAGCGCGTCGGCCTCTACGTACCCGGCGGCCGGGGAGCGTACCCCTCCTCTGTCGTAATGCTGGGCGTTCCCGCGGTGATCGCCGGCTGTTCCCAGGTAGTGCTTTGCACGCCACCCAGCCGGGACGGAAGTGTGCCGGCCGCGACGCTGGTGGCAGCGAAAATCGTCGGTATCCATCGGGTTTTCAAGCTGGGTGGCTCGCAGGCGATCGCGGCCATGGCGTTCGGAACCCAGACGGTTCCCAAAGTAGACAAGCTGTTCGGCGCCGGTAACAGCTACGTCACAGCCGCCAAGCTTCTGGCCTTTCCGGAATGCTCTATCGACGTGCCGGCCGGCCCTTCGGAGCTCCTGATCATCGCCGATGACACGGCAGAGGCGGCATGGATCGCCGCCGACCTGCTTTCCGATGCAGAGCACGGTCCCGATTCTCCCGCTGTACTCGTAACGCCCTCGATAGGGCTAGCGGAGCGGGTCACACAGGAAATCGAACGCCAGCTCGAGACGCTGCCGAGAAGAGACATCGCGAGGGAAGCGCTGCAAGCACACGGCCGCATAGTGTTGACCAGGGATCTCGATTGCGCCGCGCAGCTGGCAGACGAGTACGCTCCCGAGCATTTAGAGATAATTTGCGAGGCGCCTCGGCGCATCCTAGCGCTCATCAGCAACGCGGCCTCGATCTTCCTTGGTCCGCATTCACCGAACGCTGCCGGCGACTACGCGACGGGGACAAACCACGTGTTGCCGACAGCCGGCTATGCGCGCACCTTTGCCGCTGTGTCGGTGGAGAGCTTTGGCCGGCTCATACAGGTCCAGGAGCTCAGCGCAGAGGGGCTCGCGTCCCTCGCGCCGACGGTTGGCGCCCTGGCCCGCGAAGAAGGGCTGGAGGGACACGCGCGTGCCGTGGAAACGCGGTTTCGAGGTGCCCAGTGAGGCCACGAGATCTCATGCGGGAGGATCTCCTTTCGCTCGAGCAATATTCGGTGCCGGATATCGCCTCTGTCGAAAAGCGCCTCGGCCGGCCGGTGGTCAAGCTCGACGCCAATGAAAACCCCTACGGTGCGTCACCGCGTGTGGCGGAGGCGCTCAGCAACTGCTGTTTAGAGCGCTATCCAGACCCTGATTGGAACGAGCTCCGCTGCTTGGTTGGCGACTATCTGAAAGTGGACCCGGTCGGTGTGATTTTCTCGGCGGGTGGAGACGAGATGCTCGACCTGCTTGGCAGACTGTTCCTCGAAGCGAATGACGAGGTGATAGACTGTCCGCCTTCTTTTGTTATGTATCCCGCCGTGGCCGCGTTCCACCGCGCCCGATATGTCAGCGTGCTCCGGGATGGTGAATTCCGCATCGACGTGGCTGCGGTGGAAGCAGCGGTCACGAACAAGACAAAGCTTATTTTTGTCTGTAGCCCAAACAATCCGACGGGCAATCCCACACCTGAGAAGGACATCAGGCAGCTTCTTGCCACGGACCGGATGGTGATCCTGGACGAGGCCTACGCCGAGTTCGCCGGTTACACGCAAGTGCATCTCACCGAGAGCTATCCCAACCTCATCGTGCTCCGCACCATGAGCAAGTGGGGTGGGCTGGCAGGAATCCGCCTCGGGTATGCAGTCGCTCATCCCGAAGTGCGGCGAGAGATGGCGCGGATCAAGTCGCCGTACAACGTTGGGATCGCGGCGCAGGTCGCCGGGGCGGCCTCGCTGCGTGATCGAGCGACGCTCGACGCCAATGCCCAAAAGATCATTCGCGAGCGCGAGCTTCTCAGCGAGCGCCTTTGCAAAATCCCCGGAGGTCGCGTCCATCCTTCGCAGGCTAACTTTCTATACTGGACCACCGAAGGAGCGTCCGCCCTCGCCTGGCGCGATGCGTTATTCGAACGAGGCGTCCTGGTCCGCTCCTTCTCGGAGCCCATCGAAGCCTTGCGGATAACCGTCGGCACCCCGCAAGAGTCCGATCTCCTTGTCGAGGCCATGGAGGACGTGAGTGCAGCGCACATCGCTTGAGAAATGCTACTTCGGGGCCCCTTGTATGGATCGGGGCGGTCGGTGAGCCGCAGCGCAGATATCTCGCGCGAAACCTCTGAGACAGCAGTTTCTGTCCGGGTCGACGTGGACGGTACTGGGCAGGCGCACGTCTCGACCGGAGTAGGCTTTCTCGATCACATGCTGACGCTATTCGCTCGTCACAGCCGCTTCGACTTGTCGGTCGAGGCGCGAGGTGACATTCACGTCGACGACCACCACACTACCGAAGACATCGGCATCGCGCTCGGCCTAGCCCTCCACGAAGCCCTTGGTGACAAACGGGGAGTAGCCCGGTACGGGCATGCCTACGTCCCCATGGACGAGTCATTGCTTCGGGTGGCCCTGGACCTGTCAGGTCGTCCGTTCTGCGTCTATGAGGTTCAGATCGCCGGCACGAAGGTCGGTAGCTTTGACACTGAGCTTGTCGAGCATTTCTGCCGGTCGCTGGCCTTCAATGGGCTCTTTACACTGCATGTCGATCTGATTCGCGGGAGCAATTCCCACCACATTCTCGAAGCCGTATTCAAAGCGCTCGCGTTGTCGCTGCACGCTGCGACGCGCATCGTCCGAGAGGATCTGCCCAGCACCAAAGGCACTCTGTGATCGCGATTGTCGATTACGGACTCGGCAATCTTGCCAGTGTCCGTAATGCGCTGCTTGCCATCGGCGCCGAGGCACGTCTCACCTCGGATCCCGACGCGGTCCGATCGGCTGCAGGCGTCATCCTGCCGGGGGTCGGCGCGGCACGAGCCGGTATGC
>DHWR01000136.1:0-2346 GCA_002413265.1 Chloroflexi bacterium UBA5177 | reverse complement strand
TCCTGCGGGGGGTCGGCGCGGCAGGAGCCGGTATGCAAGGTTTGGAGTCCCGTGGGCTTGCCGGCGCAGTGGTGGATGCCGCAAAGGCTGGGACGCCTCTGTTGGGACACTGTCTCGGGATGCAGCTTCTCTTCGATGAGAGCGAAGAAAATGGCGGCACGCCGTGTTTGGGTGTTATCGGCGGTAAAGTTCGCCGCTTCTCAGGAGAAATGAAAATCCCGCACATCGGCTGGAACGAAGTGGCCGTGAAGAACGGCAACATGTGGGAAGGTCTGCCCGAGAATCCGTATTTCTATTTCGTACACTCGTACGTTTGCGTGCCCGAAGAGGCCGACGTTATAGCTGGTACGACCGAGTACGGCGGGAACTTCTGCAGCGCCATTGTCCGCGACAACGTCTGGGGAGTTCAGTTTCACCCGGAACGCAGCGGATCCGCCGGCCTGCAGCTCATGAGAAACTTTGCATGTTTTTGCCGCAGCGGCACGCATCCTGCATTGGAAGTGAACAGAAAGTGATTGACTGTTCGCCAATGTGGCCGTAATCTATTCCTTAACGACACGTCAACAAAGCCGCATGACGGGCACCAATCATCGCGGCCTCAGCGGTCATTTTGATCCGCTGTTACACCGGAAAGGACCCGACAATGATCCTCGTTGTCGACGACGAACCCGGCATTACGGAGCTTTTGTCTGATCTGCTAGAGTTGCACGGGCATCCGGTCGCGATCGCCAACGACGCGCGATCCGCACTGGATATGTTGCGCCTGCAGAATCCCGACCTGATCATGGTTGACCTGATGATGCCCTCGGTCGATGGACTGAGCCTGGCTCTCACCTTACGCCACGACCCGCGGGCTCGCGGCATCCCTTTGATCGCGATGAGCGCCTCGGACAGTGCCCTGGCGATCGCCGATCGCACGGGCGACTTCGATGCTTACATCACGAAACCGTTCGAAAACGATCAGCTGGTTTCAACGGTCGAGCGCTATCTGAAAGTCGCCTCGTAAGGTCAGCCCAACCTCCGTAGCCGCACCCCTTTAGGGTGCCTCACCCTTCGCAGACTGGACATCCTGCGTATTGTGCGCTACTGCCCGGTACCAGTACACTTTACATATGAACTATCTGGTCGGACGGCATACGGCGAAGAACGAAGCCCCGGTGGCTCGTTGCCCTTGTCGCTTACGGCCGGCCGGCTCCGGTCTTCAAACCAACGGCTCTGTTTGAGCTTACGGTAAGAAGCGAGGACGCCGGCCAGCACACGCTGACCGGTCTTTTTTGTATTTGCTCATGAGGAGTTGACCAGGATGACTGTGTATCAAGATCTCTTGGCGGAAGCCAAGAGGAAGGTCCAGGAAGTGTCGGTTGCAGAAGCAGTCGACGAAATCGAGGGACCCCAAAAGCCGCACATCATTGACGTGCGAGAGAAGAGCGAGTGGGATGAGGGATATATCCCTGGCGCCACGTACATCCCGCGCAGCTACCTCGAGATTCGGATCGAGAACGCGGTCCGCGACAAGTCCGAGCCGGTACTGCTCTACTGCGCCGGAGGCAATCGCTCGGCACTCGCGGGTCGAACGCTCCAGGAGATGGGCTATACCAACGTGCAGTCGCTCGCCGGCGGCTTCTCCGCGTGGAAGGACGCCGGGCAGAGGTTTGTGGTTCCCCGCACGCTCAGCAGCGAGCAGATGCATCGCTACAGCCGGCACATTCTCATTCCCGAAGTCGGGGAAGAGGGACAGCTAAAGCTCCTCGATTCCAAGATCCTTCTGATCGGAGCCGGAGGGCTTGGCTCGCCAGCCGGTCTCTATCTCGCCGCGGCCGGCGTCGGCACCATCGGCATCGTGGACGCGGACGTCGTCGACGAAAGCAATCTGCAGCGACAGATCATTCACACCACGGATCGGGTGGGAATGTCCAAAGTCGAGTCGGCGCGGCAGGCCATCAACGCGCTGAATCCCGAAGTCAAAGTCGTCGGTCACGAGACGAGAATTACCGCGGAGAACGCCGACGAGATTGTGAGTCAGTACGACATCGTCATCGACGGCAGCGACAACTTCGAAACGATGTACCTGCTGAACGAGGTCGCGGTTCGCCAGAATAAACCCGAAATCTCCTCGAGCATTCTTGGATTCGACGGGCAGATCACCACGATCGTCCCTGGTGAAGGCCCCTGCTACAAGTGCATTTATCCGGAAGCTCCGCCGGCCGCACTGGCTCCTAGCTGCGGTGAGGTTGGCGTTCTCGGCGTGCTACCGGGGATCATGGGCCTGCTGCAGGCAACCGAAGCCATGAAGCTCGTACTCGGCATCGGTGAGACGCTGGCCGGCCGGCTGCTGCTCTTCGACGC
>DHWR01000135.1 GCA_002413265.1 Chloroflexi bacterium UBA5177 | reverse complement strand
TACCATCAGGAAATTCGGGCCACCCGGCTGCTCGCGATCACCCCTCTGATTTTCGAGGTCGCGGCCGCCGGGGATGTCGTGGCGCAAAGCATAGTGGAACGTCAGGCGGAGGAGGTCGTCGAGACCGCCGGAGCGCTGCTGCGGCGCCTGGACATCGCCGGGCGCCCTTCACACGTGGTGCTTGCCGGGAGCGTCTTCCGAGACCGCACCGGAATCCTGGTCGATTCGATTCGAAGACGAATGTCCGAGCATTTTCCCATGGCGACCGTGGTAGTGCCGGTTCTGGAGCCGGTGCTCGGCGCTGTACTCTGTGGCATGGACCTGCTGAATCTCGAGGTTGGCGCGTCTGTGAGAGAGCGACTGGCCGAGAGCTACGCCGCGCTGCACATCGAAAGATCGGAGGTAGACGAGACATGAGCGTTACTCGAGAATCGCGGCCGGTGGCCATCTGCGTTATAGGCGCGGGAAGCACCTACACACCCGAGCTGGTAGAAGGGCTGATCGATGCGGCGCCCGGGTTGACGGTTCGTGAGCTCGTTCTCGTCGACATCAATCGCGAACGGCTTGACATTCTCGGAGGCCTTGCCCAACGAATGTTCTCGGCTGCCGGCCAGCACGTTCCGGTGCGACTTACGGAAGACAGGCGCGAGGGAATCGAGGGCGCGGACTTCGTTCTCAACCAGATTCGAGTCGGCGGACAGGCGGCACGCATTCGGGACGAGAAGACGGGCCGGCGGCACAACGTCGTCGGTCAGGAGACCACCGGCCCAGGCGGCTTCGCCAAGGCGCTACGGACCATCCCGGTGGCCCTATCCATCGCCGCGGATATTCGTCAACTTTCTCCCAACGCCTGGATGATCAATTTCTCTAACCCCGCCGGTATGGTGACCGAGTCGCTCCTTCGTTTCGGGGGCGTGAAGGTGATGGGGCTCTGCAATAGCCCGTTTGGTCTGCAAACCGAGATTGCTCGAGTGCTTGGAGTGAACACCGATGAGGTCCGAATGGACTACGTCGGCCTCAATCATCTGTCTTGGGTGCGATCGATCTCGGTGGCCGGTGAAGACATGACGGAAGAGGTCGTGCAAAAGATCACCCACAGTCGCTACGACTCCGATGACGCCTTCGATCGTGAGCTGATCGAAAGCCTCGGGATGATCCCCTCTTCCTACCTGCGGTACTTCTACCATCAGGAGAAGGTGCTTTCCGAGCAGCGAGAGGGCAAGGCGACCCGCGGCGAGGCGGTCTGGGAGATCGAGCAGAGCCTTCTGGAACAGTATCGCGATCCCGCCCTGTGCTGTAAGCCGCCGCTCCTGGAAAAGCGAGGCGGCGCTCACTACTCGACGCTTGCTGTGTCTCTCGTCTCCTCGATCCACAACGACACGCGCCAAGTGCATATCGTGGATACCATCAATAACGACGCCATGCCGGACCTCCCGGACAACGTGTCGGTCGAGCTGCCCTCCGTGATCGATGGCGCCGGGGCCCACGCTATGACCGTCGGACACCTGCCCTTCAGCATTCGGGGACTGGTGCAACACGTGAAGGCTTACGAAGAGCTCACGATCGAAGCGGCGATTACGGGTGAGGAGCGGGCCGCATTGCTGGCCTTGAACGAAAATCCCCTGGTGCCATCCTTTGAGACCGCACGCGCTCTATGGCAGGACATCAAGAATGAAAACGGCGAGTTCCTGCCGACGTTTCGCGAGGGCGTCGCCGTCTAGGTGTAGTTGGACGGCAGGATAGTCACAGGTGGCTGATCCGCCGGAGGCCGTCCGAAGGCGCTCCCGTTCGCGCGGGTCTCAGGCTTGGCCGCCGAACTCGACATCCTTCGTCTTGACGGTCCCAGCCGTTCGCCCAGGGGCCGTTTGGTGGGTCCAGTAAAGGTTCGTGTGCGCGATGACCTGGTCCGGCGGCGGCGCCCCCCATGCCGTCTGGTCCTCTGTCGTGTGGGCGTCGCTGACCAGCGTCGCGTCGTACCCCCTGGCGAACGCGCCGTGGAGCGTCGAGCGGACACACGCATCGGTCTGTGCACCGGCGACGATAAGTCTCCCGACTCCAAGGCGCGACAGCACGGTCTCGAGGGTGGTGTCCTCGAAGGAGTCGCCGTAGTTCTTCTCAACGAGTGGCTCGGCGTCGCTCGGCGCCAGCTCGGGGACTATTCGCCAGTCGTCGCTACCCCTCTCAATGTCCTCGTCGGAGTGCTGGACCCAGACAACGGGGACGCGTTCCCGGCGCGCCTTCTCGACAAGGCTGCCGACCTTCGCGACGACCGCGTCGCGCTCGTGAGCACCCGCGACGACGCAGTTCTGCACGTCGATGACGAGCAGAGCTGTGTTGGGCCGGTTCTCGAGTGTTGTCATGGCTCTCCCTTTCTCACGCTCGGCTCTTGCGTCCCCCTATGGTAGACGTGATAACCGACAGTTTTCTGTCGCCAAAAGGCCCAGGCCGGGTGAGCTGAGAGCCGCTCCCGGGACCTCGTTAAGATGAGGAAGTGAAGCCTCCTCGAATCGCTCCCACCAGCACTGCGGCTTTCAGGCATCGTGCGTTTTCGGTCTACTGGTTTGCGCAGCTCGTGTCGTACATGGGCACCTACATGCAGCAAGTAGCCTTGGGCTACCTCGTCTACGATCTCACCTCGTCCAAGTGGCTGCTGGG
The DNA here is from genome assembly GCA_002413265.1 of Chloroflexi bacterium UBA5177. Classification (GTDB taxonomy): domain Bacteria; phylum Chloroflexota; class UBA5177; order UBA5177; family UBA5177; genus UBA5177. Next base: position 501 of record DHWR01000135.1, on the reverse strand, counting down.
AGTGGTCGGGGCTCTCAGCATGGCTCCGAGTCTTTTTCTGGCCCTGCCGGCAGGCGTGGTTGCCGACCGTGTTCGACGCCGGAATCTCGTGCTCTGCACGCAGACCAGCGCCGTGGTGCTGGCTTTCGCACTGGCGACGCTTCTGGCGCTCCACCAACTACAGATCTGGGAGATCCTCGTCATTTCCACGCTTTCGGGAGTTGCTGTGGCGGTCGAGATGCCGGCCAGGCAGTCGCTGGTAGTCGAGTTGGTCGGCAAGGAGGATCTGTCAAACGCCATTGCCTGGAACTCCCTCGTCTTCAATGGCTCCAGGGTGGTTGGTCCTGCCATCGGCGGGCTGGTGATCACGTATCTAGGCATAGCCCCGATTTTCTTCTTCAACAGTGCTTCTTTCCTGGCAGTTATCGTGGCGTTGCTGACGGTTCAGCTCCCGAACGTCGTGCGGCCGCTTCGACGCCGGCCGTGGGACGAGTTCCGCGAGGGAATGGACTATCTGGCCCG